>NZ_JAJCVJ010000003.1:0-300000 GCF_020567425.1 Salinirubrum litoreum
ACCGGGACGCTCCCGGTGTCGGCGGTGTCGCGGAAGGCGTACTCGGCGTCCGCCGAGGAGCCGTCGTCCGCGATCACGACCTCCTCACTGCCGGAGCCGAGGACGGTCACGTCGGTGATCTGTGCGACACTGCTATCGCCGACCGCGAGGCCGATCTCGGCCGCGCCGACGCCGCCCTGTGCGTCGTCGACGACGACGGTGAACGTCGTCTGCTGGCCGACGTCGATACTGTCCGTCGCCGGGTCGAGGCTGACGGTGGTCCCGCCGGCCGCGAGGGCGACGCCCGCCGTGGCGCTCGAGGCCACGACGAGGGCGGCGACGAGGAGGACGGTCAGCCGTCCCGCTCGTGCTGTGATCGATGGTCGTTTCGTGTTGGTATCTTTCATGTTGTCGTTGTGAGTGTCCGTAAGAGACGAAATACTGAGTCGGGGAGGTAGTTATGCGGCCCCTGTGAGTTCGGTGAACAGTGCCTGTGCGTCGCCGACGTCGACGCTCCCGTCGCCGTTGAAGTCGAACGCGTCGACGTTCGTCGTGACCGCGTCGGCGTCCCGGTTGCTGAACAGCGACTGCGCGTCGCCGGTGTTCAGGTTCCCGTCGCCGTTGACGTCCTCGTAGAGGCCGTCACCGTCCGGGTCGCCGGGCAGGTCCTGCGCGTCGTTGACCGCCGGCGGGGTCACCTCGACGGTACCGCCGGCACTGTCGGAGGCGGTCTCGACCGTGTACCCCCGCTCGCCGAAGGCGGCGTCCGCCGGGACGTCGACCTCGAAGGTCACCTGCGTCTGGCCGTTCGCGGCCACGGTCACCTGCTGACTGTCGACCGTCTCGGCGGTGCCGTCGTCGTCGAGGTCGAACTGCAGGTCGACCGTCTGGGTGCTCTCGACCGCCCCGTCACTGCTGATCGTCGCCGTGACGGTGGTGGTACTCCCGACGGCCGCCTTCGCCGGAGCGCTCGTGCCGTCCACGACGAACTGCACGGGCTGGACCTCCAGGCTCGCGCCGGTCGTACCGGTCACCTCGTAGGGGACACCTTGCTCGTCGAAGACGAGCACGTCCTCGTTGCCGTCTGCCGCACCGATAGAGAGGCCGGCGGTGCCCTCGCCGGCACCCTCGACGGTCACGGTCGCGACGGTGACGGGCCCGGTCTGAGCCGTGTCCGCACCGAAGTACTCGAACTCGGCAGTCGAGTCAGCGATCGTGACGTCCTCCGAGTTCGCCCCATTCAGGACGGTCACGTCGGTGATCGTCGCGATGGAACTGTCGTCGACAGAGACGGCGATATCGGCGGCGCCGACGCCGCCGGCCGCGCTGTCGACGACGACGTCGTATGTCCGCTCGGCCCCGACTGTGGCGGTCTGCTCGCCGGGCTTGAGACTGACCGTCGTCTCCTTCGCTTCGGGCGGCTGGACCGTGACGCTGGTCGACTGTATCGCCGTCTCGCCGAACGAGTCGGTGACCGTCAGCGCGAACTCGAGCGTCGTCTCGCTGTCCACGTCCGGCGCGGTGAACGTCGGCTGGACGGCCGTGGCGTCACTCAGCGTGACGTCCGGGCCGCCGGTCTGACTCCACTGATAACTCAGCGAGTCGCCCTGGTCCGGGTCGTTCGACGCGGAGGCGTCGAGCGTCACCGTCTCGCCTTCGGTGACCGTCTCGGGATCGGCGTCCGCGACCGCCACCGGCTGGGTGTTCACCGTCAGCGTCGCGCTCCCGACACTGTCGAGCGTGTAGCCGGCACCGTTCTCGTCGAAGACGACGAGGTTGCCGGTCTGGGCGTTCTCGACGATCTCGATATCCGTCGTCCCGGCCGACGCGGCCTGGAGTGTCACCTCGAGAACGGTGACGCTCCCGGTGTCCGGGCTGTCCGCGAACGCGTACTTCACGTCCGCCGACCCGCCGCCGCCAGCGACGTCGTTGTCCGTGCTGCCGGGTTCGTTCAAGACGGTCACGTCGGTGATCGCCGCGACTCCCGGATCGCTACTCGTCACCCCGAGTTCGGCGGCACCGACGCCGCCGTCGGCGCTCGCTACTGCGATCTCGACGGTCGTCGTCTCACCGGGTTCGATCGTGTTGTCGTCGTCGGTGACCGATACTGTCAGGTCTGTCGTCGTCGCTGCCCCGGCGAAGCCGGCGAAGCCGACGGTCGCCGAGAGGGCGACCACGGTCACCAGCAGCAGGGTCAGCGCCTTCCGGTTGGATGGTGTGGTTGAGTTCATCTGTGTTCCGTCGTCGTGCGTCGGTCGGTGTCGTGTCGTGCGTGTGTCGGTCGGGTAGTGGGGTGGTCCGGTCCGAGTGGGGGACTGTCCCTCCAGAGAGTCGCGTGGACCGGCGGGGAGAGCGGTGGCTGATCAGGCCTCCGTCCCGTCGCTGTCGCCAGCCTCGACGCCGTTGGCGAACAGCGCCTGTGCGTCGCCGACGTTCACGTCACCGTCGCCGTTGTAGTCGAACGCGTCGACGTTGTTCACGACGACCGGATCGTCCGCGTTGGCGAAGATCGCCTGTGCGTCGCCGACGTTGACGTCGCCGTCGCCGTTGACGTCCTCGTAGAGGCCGTCACCGTCCGGGTCCGTCGGGGCGTTCTCGAAGTCGCCGATGACCCCGGGACCGTCGTCGGCGGTGTCGATCTGCTCGACCTTCACGGCCGAGAGCTTCGCGTTGTCGTTGATCGCCGCGAAGTCGACGTTGAGCGTGCCGTCGGTCACCTCGACCGTGTAGGTCTTGTCGGTGGCCGTCAGCGGGCCGACCTCGGAGAAGATGTCGTACTCCGTGAGCACCTCCTCGCCCTCGACGGTCACGGTGAACAGCCGGTCGTTCTCGTTCGTCCCGTCGACCGGCGGCGTCGTGGAGTCGGGTGAGTCGCTCCCGGAGACCCCCTGGTAGATCTCCGCGAACTTGAGGGTCACCTCGTAGGTGCCGTCCTCGACGTCGAGCGCGAGGTTCGGCGCCACGTTCCCGTCCGAGCCACCGTACCGTTCGGTCTGGTACAGCGTGTCGTCCTCGGTGTTCGCGATCGACTGACTGACCGAGTACGTGGAGCCGCTCGCGAGAGCGGTCGCGTCGGCACCGGCCTGGTAGGTCGTGCCGTCGGCGGCAGTGTACGACGAGCCGCCGGCGTTGGCCGCGAACACGACCTCGCCGTCCTGGTCGGGTTCGTCGACGTACACCGCGAACTCCTCGCTCGCGGTGGCCTGGCCGTCGTCTGCGGTGACGGTCACGGTGTAGGTCCCGACGGCGTCGGCACCGGGCGCGATCGTCAGCGTGCCGTCCGCGTTGGCCATGACGAAACTCGGCCCGGAGGCCGAGTAGGTCAGGTCGTCGCCGTCGGCGTCAGAGGCGGGCACGTCGACCGAGAGCGACTCGCCCTCGGTGACGCCCTGATCGGTGATGCTGTCGACCGTCGGCGCACTGTTCCCCGCGTCGGGATCGAGTTCGAGGACGACCACGTTCGACGACAGTCCCGCACCGTCGCCGTCCTCCACGGCGGCCACGAAGTAGTTAAGACCGCCGACGTCGGTCGAGTCGGTCAGCGTGACCGGGATCGTCGCCTCGCCGTTCGAGTCGAGCGTCGCCGAGTAGTACTCGACGTTCTCGGCCTTGTTGGCCTCGAAGTCCTCGATCTCGTAGCCGGGCGTCCCGTCGTAGTCGGGGACGTTGCTCAGTTCGAGTTCGCCCTCGACCCGCACGAGCGTCACGTCCGCGTTCGCGGGCCCGGAGACGGTGATCGTCTGGGCCGCCTCCGTCACCGTCGCGGCGCCGTGGTAGCCGTCGAGCGCGGTCCCGTCCAGCGAGACGCCCTCCGCACCGATGCTCGGCGCGGCCGGGACGTCACTGTCGGCGACGGCCTGGGCACCGCCCTGGCTCCCGTCGCCGATCGCCTGCGTCGTCTGGGTCGTGCCGTCGGCGTAGCCGACGTCGACCGTCGCTCGCGCGAGTTCGAGGCCGGAGACCGGGCCGGCCTCCTGCGACGAGACCGTCGCGCCCTTGATACTCGTCGGGTCGTTGTCCGCCGAGAAGGCGACCGTCTCGCCGGGGTCGAAGTCGGTGAACTCGATCGTGAGCACGTCGTAGCCGTCGGAGCCGTCCTGCCCGTTGTGCGGTTGGCTGAACACGTCGCCGTCGGCCGTGGAGACGACGCCGACGCCGTCACCAGACTGGCTGTCGATGGTCAGACCCTTCGCGGCCTGGTCGCCGGCCGTCCCGTCTGGGTCGAACACCATGTCGGGCAGGGTCGTCGTGCTCAGGTCGATCGTCACCGACTCGATGTTCTGGTCGCCGGTGTTCGTCACCTGGAAGGACCCGCCACCGTAGGTGCTCGCCTCGAGGCCGCTGTTGGGAGTGATCGCCACCTCGGCGCTCTTCGCACCGGTCGAGGTGGGCTGGACGGTCACGCTGACCGAGTCGGTCGCGGTCGCGCCGTCGTCGTCGGTCACCTGGACCTCGAAGGTGAGCGTCTCCTCGCTCGTCAGGTCCGGTGCGGTGAACGTCGGCTGTGCGGCCGAGGCGTCCGAGAGACTGACCGACGTGCCGCCGGTCTGCGTCCACGAGTAACTCGCGATCGAGCCGTCGGCGTCACTCGAACCGGTGGCGTCGAGCGTCACCGTGTCGCCGGCCTGCACCGTCTGATCGGCACCGGCGTCGGCCGTCGGCGCAGTGTTCTGTGCCTCGACGGTGATCGTCAGGTCGTCGGTGTCGGTGACGCGCGTGCTTTCGCTGTCGATCCCCGACCCCTCGCCGGCGACGGTGTAGTCGCCACCGGCTGCGTCACTCGGCACCTGGACCGTGTAGGTGATCGTGTAACTCCCACCCAGCGAGACCCACTGAGTCTCGGATGGTTTGTACGTCACACCGTCAGGGCTCTCCTGACTCGTCACTGTCCACCCTGACGGGAGGTCGACGTCGATCGCCGGGCCGTTGACGTCGTCGGCGGCGTTGACCGTCGCCTCGACGGTGAACGTCTCGCCGGGTGCGACTGTCGTGTCACCGCTCTGCACTGTCTGTGTGAACGATACCGCTTGGGTCTGTGCGCTGGCTACCCCGACCGGTCCGAGGACCGAGGTAACCATGAGCACCGCGACGAGCGATGCCAGGAGCCGTCTACTGTTGGTACTGTTGTTTTCTGTCATTGATCGATGGTACATTGCTCCGACCGCGCCGGAGCAGCCGTGGTTGCCGTGTCGTCGCTACTCCCGCCGTTACGGGCGGTCACGTCGCCAGTCCGCGTCGCCCACACCGTCCTCGGGCAGGTCGTCGACCGACCGGCGTCCCCCGACGGGGACCGGGTCGGGCCGTCATCAGCGGTGGGTGCGATCGACTGCAGGCCGCCGAAACGGGCGGCAGTGTCGATCGTATCCGGGTGAGATCGCATGTTAGCTCGACCCCCCGCTCGACGTTTCGACGATCTCGATCGCGTTGACCTGCGGGTTCTCGATCGCACCCGGCGTGAAGGTAATCGTGACCGTCCCGTCGCCGTTCTCGGTGACGGTGAACGCCTTCACCGTCCCCGTGGCGTGGCCGACGTCCTGGACCGGGTCGTACTCGGTCAGGACCTGCTGGCCCTCGACGTCGACGTTGTACTGACGGGTACCCTCGGTGTTCGTACACGGACACTGGCTGCCGAGGTAGAGCCGAACCTCCACTTCGGCACCCGAGGAGACGTCGAACTCCCAGGTCATCCCGCCGTACCGTTCGGCGTCGTAGACCCCGGGCGGCGTACTCGACGGGACCGCACTGCCGGCCGTCACGTCGTCGCCGCCGTCGTAGTTCCCGGTGCTCTCTCCGGTGACCGAGACGAGCGGACCGTCGGTGCTCGTCCCCGCGATGCCGGTCCAGTCGGGACCGCCGTCGGTGGCAGACAGCGTCGTGCTCTCGCCCACGTTCACGCGGGCGAGTACCGTGCCGTCGGTGGTCGCCGTCGCGGTGTCGACCGTCAGTTGGAAGCTCTCGGTGCTGGTCGCGGCGCCGTCGTCGGCCGTCACTTCGACCGTGTACGTGCCCGCGTCACCCGAACCGGGGTCGATACTGATCTCGCCGCTGTCGAGTGTCACGAAGGCCGGCGACTGGCTCAGCGACAGCGACACGGTGTCGCCGTCGGGGTCGGAGGCGCTCACCGGCACGACGACGTTCTCGCCGGTCACGACCGTCTGGTCGGACAGCGCGTCGATCGACGGTGCCGTGTTCGTGTCTGTCTCGACTTCGAGGACGACCGTCTGTGAGACCGCGCCGGTCGCGCCCGAACCGTCCTGCACGGCCGCCTGGACGTAGTTCAGGTTCGACTCGCTGAGACTCACGTCGACCGTGGCCTCGCCGTTCGAGTCGAGTGTGACCGTCTGCGTGTTCACCGCCTCGGCGTTGTCCGCCTCGAAGGCGTCCACGTCGTAGCCGTCAGACGGCGGCGCGCTCGCCTCGACGGTCAGCACTTCGACCGTCGCGTCGGCAGGCCCGCTCAGCGTGAGCGTCTGACTCGCACTGGAGACCGTCGCGGCGCCGTGGTTCGGGAAGTCGGTCGACTGGAGCGTGACGCCGTCGACGCCCAGCGTCGGCGCGGCGGGTGCGTCACTGGTGACGCTCGACTGTGAACCGCCAGCGCTCCCGTCCGTGAACAGGTCGTTCGAGACCGTCGCGCTCGACGACTGGACGGTCACGGCCGACCCCGAGAGTTCCAGCCCCGAGACCGATCCCTCGCCGCCGGTCGTCTCGACGCCCTTGATCGTCGTCGGGTCGATGTCGACCGAGAACGCGACCGTCTCGCCGGGGTCGAAGTCGTCGAACTCGACCGTCAGCGCCTTGTAGCCGTCGTCGCCGTTCTGGCCGTTCTGCGGCTGGCTGAACACGTCTGCGTCGGCCGTCGAGACCACGCCGGCGCCGTCACCCGACTCGCTGTCGATCTCCAGTCCTTTCGCGCCGGAGTCACCGGCGGTCCCCTGCGGGTCGAACACCGCGTCGGGGATGAGGCTCTCACTCAGGTCGATGGTGACCGACGAGATGGGCTCGTCACCGGTGTTCGTCACCTCGAAGGAGCCACTGTTGAACGTGCTCGCGTCGATGTTACTGCTCCCCGAGTTGACCGTCACGTCGGCACTCGTCGCGCCGGCCGGGCCACCGTCGCTCGCCTCGACGATCTTGAACGCGCTGAGCTTCGCGAAGTCCTGGGAGGCGGGCATGTCGATGTTCAGCGTGCCGTCGGTCACCTCGACCGTGACCGTCTCGTCGACCGCCGTCAGGCCGCCAGCCTCGGCGTAGATGTCGTAGTCCGTCAGGACCTGTTGTCCCTCGATCGAGACGTCGAACACGCGGTCGCCGACCTCGCCGTCGCCGCCGCCGTCGTCGTCGCCGCTCCCATCCGTCTCCGAGGTGTGGTAGATCTCGGCGAACTTCAGCGTCACTTCGTAGGTCCCGTCCTCGACGGGAACGCTGTACGTCAGCGGATCGCCGTACCGTTCGGTCTGGTAGAGGGGATCGTCGTCCGTGTCTGCGATCTCCAGGGTCGTCTCCGTGGTGCCCTGCGAGTTACCGAACGAACCGTCGAAGTTCGAGTCGGCGACGTAGGTCGTCCCGTCGCTGGCGGTGTAGTCGGAGCCGCCGGCGTTGACCGCTGCGACCACGGTGCCGCCGGTCGCCGCCTCGACGGTGAGCTGGAACGACTCGGTGGTCGCGTCCGTCCCGTCGTCTGCGGTCACCTCGACCGTGTACGTCCCTGCATCACCCGACTGCGGAGCGACGTCGAGGCTGCCGGTGCCGTCGCCGTCGTCCGTCAGCGTGACGAACGCGGGACCGCTCGTCTTCGACAGCGTCAGCGCGTCGCCGTCCGCGTCGGAGGCGCTCACGCCGACCGTCGCCGACTCCCCTTCGGTCACCGTCTGATCCGCGATCGACTGGACTGTCGGGGCGGTGTTGCCGCCGCCGTCACCGACCGTCGCGCCGGTCGACCAGATGTCGATCAGGCTCTGGATCTCGGTGAGGCTGATCGTCTCGCCGCCGGTGTCGGGCACCTCGCTCCCGCTACTCCAGTAGTCGATCGCGGTCTGGATCTCCTGCAGATCGATCTGGTCCTCGGGGGCGTTGTTGTCCGCGATCGCCTCCGCGACCGTCAGATCGCCGGTCGTGCCGTCGACAGCCACGACCTCGATCGCCGAGATCTTCGGGTTCTCCTGCTCGTGCAGGAACTCGACGTCGATCGAGCCGTCCGAGGGCGTCACCTCGTACGACTCCACGACGCCGACGTCGTGACCGTACTGATCGTAGATGTTGTAGTCGTTCAGCTTCGTCTCGCCCTCGACGACCACGTCGAACGTGCGCGGTCCTTGGGCGTCGACGTTCGAGGAGTCCAGGAAGATCTCCGCGAAGTAGAGCCGGACCTCGTAGGTCTGCCCGCTCTGGATCTGATCGGAGAACGTCCACTGCATCTCGGTGTCGTCCGCAGTCGACCCGTCGGTGTCCGCATCGAACCGCTCGGTCTGGAACACCGACGCGGGCGTGCTCGACGGCACCGAACTGTCGAGCGTGACGGTGTCGGTCGTCGAGTAGGTAGAGAGGCCGTTGTCGCCGTCTGCGTTCACGTACTGCGACGGGCTAGCCTCGGTGTCGGCGCTCCAGGCGGGGCCGTCGTCGGTCGCCGCGACCTCCTGCCCGCCGGCGTTCACGCGGTACACCACCTCGCCGTCCGCAGGCGTGGTGTCCTGCACGGTGACGCTCACCGTGTCGGTGTCGGTCGCGCTCCCGTCGGAGACACTGACCTCGAAGGTGAGCGTCGTCTCGCTGTCCACGTCGGGCGCGGTGAACGTCGGCTGTGCGGCCGAGGCGTCACTCAGCGTGACGTCCGGACCGCCCGTCTGCGTCCACGAGTAGGTCAGCGAGTCGCCGGACGAGCCCGAGGCGTCGAGTGTCACCGTCGCCCCTTCGTCGACCGTCTGGTCGTCGCCGGCGTCGGCGACGACGCTCCCCTCGGCGTACTGCACCGAGAGCTGGTCCCACGTCGCGGAGAACGTCGAGGACGCGAAGTTGGACGTGCTGATGACACCGATCGCGAGACCCTGGTCGCTGTCGGTGAACCAGGCGGCCGGTGCCGCCGCCGTCCCGACTGTCTGCTCCGTGCCGCCGTCGACGGTGTACGTGGCCGTGACCGCGTACTCGTCGACGCCGTTGTCGGGCGCCGGGTCGGTCGTCGGGTCGACCGTGAGGTAGAGGTCGGTCGCCGTGTTCGAGCCGGTGACGCTCGAATCACTCACCGTCGCGACGTCGGTGAACGTTCCACCGTTCTCGGTCGCCAACTGGACGCCGCCGCTCCCCCCGGCGGCCGAGACGACGAACTTGAGGTAGTTGTCCTGATCGCCCGTCCCGACGAACATCCCGGCGGACTGGGCCGACTCGGGGTCCCCGGGGAACCCGGCGACGGTCGTGTGGACAGTGAACGGCTGGGAGACGTCGCTCGTGTCCGCGCCGAACTGGAACGCGTACTGCTGGTCGTTCTGATCCTGATAGGCGTCACCCTGCGGGACCTCGTCGACGCTCAGGAGGTTCGCCTGTCCGCCCGCGAAGACGTTGTCCGGGTTGTAGAGATCAGAGTAGGGGTCCTGTCCGTTACTCATCAGGCCGGTGAAGCCGAGTCCGTCCGTCCCACCCGACGTCGCCGGGATCGTGTTGTCGAACGTGTCGGTCGAGCTGAAGTCCAGGGTCACGGGCAGTTCCGTAGTCTGCCCGTTGTCCGGGTCGAGCGCGAACGGGTCCTCGCTGTCGGAGAGTCCGTCGTTGTCGTCGTCGTCGTCCAACTCGTCCGGGTTGCCGTCGTCGTCGTAGTCGTCCGGAACCGACGCGGCGGAACACGGATCCGTGCCGACCGCCTGCTCGTCGCCGTTGGTGTAGCCGTCGCCGTCGGCGTCAGCCGTGGGGTCGCTCAGGTCACACTGCGTGTCCCCGCCACCGTCGTAGTCGGCGGGTTCGAACACCTGGATCGCGTTGTCCGTCCGCTCGGCGGACCAGACCGTCCCGGGGAACGGGTCGTCGTCGCCCTGGGTGGTCACGTCGAGCGTGCCGCCGCTGGACAGGAGCGGGGTCGGACTCTCGCTGACGTCGTCGCCCTGGGCGTTGAGTTCGATGCGGTAGATGTTCCCGTCGAAACTGGAGGTCAGCAGGTCACCCTGCATCGCCCCGCCGAAGTTCGACGCGGTGTACTCGGTCAGGCCGTTCGTCGACGCGCCGAAGGTCGCGAGCGCGCCGTCCTCCTGTCCGGGCACGAGGTAGTCACACTCGCCCGTGCCGTCGTAGCCGTCGTAGACCGCACCCGGGATGTAGTCAGGGTTCCCCCGGACCGGGTTCGGGTGACCCGCGTAGTACCCCTCCCCGGAGATGTAGTGGAGGTTGTCGCTGTAGGTCGTCCCGCTGTCCTGGCTGGCGACTTCACACGTCGCCGTCGGTGGGCCGCCGAGGCCGCCGTTCGGGCCGTTGTCCACGCTGTAGAGCTGCCCGTCCTCGGTCAGGTGGACGTCGTACGGGTTCCGGAAGCCGGGCGCGTACACCTGCACCGGACTGTCCTGTTCGAGCACGGCCATGTTGTCGCCGTCGAGGCCGCCGAACGGCCCGTCGGTCGACGTCTGACCGGGCGCAAGCGTCGGCAGGTCGTACTTGTACGGGACGTCGGTGTTGGCCGCGTCCTTCTCGGACATCGACTCGATCTCGGACAGGTCGATCGAGAGGATCGCACCCGAGTAGGCGTACTCGGGGATGTTCGAGAAGAAGTTCGAGGGCGTCCCCATGTTCGTGTGGCCACCCTCCGCGAGGTACAGGACGCCGTTCTGCTCGTCGAGTGCCAGCCCGTTCGGCGCGTGGTTCTCCTCCGAGCGCGGGAGCCCGCGCACCAGCATCGTGTGGTCCCACCCCGAGTCCGTCTCCGTCAACTTGGAGATGACACCCGAGTTCGTGTCGAGACTCTCGGACGGCGGATCGGTGTTGCCCGTCGCGATCCGCCAGTCACTCGACGACACGTACAGAACCGGCTGGCTCGCCGTCCCGGTGACCGTGATCCCGGTCACCTGTCGGATCTGTTGTGAGTTGTAGTCGCCGTCGTCGTTGTGGTTCGGGATGTCGTTCTTGATCGTGGTGATCGTCTCTGCGGACGTCGCAGCGTAGTCGTTCTCGGCGGTCCGCTCGACCTCGAAGGCGTAGATCGTCCCGTCCTGCTGGGAGACGTACAGTCGCCCGTCGGGACCGAACTGCAGCGAGGTCGGGTTGTTGATGCTACTCACGCTGACGCCCGAGAGGTCGAGTTGGCTGCTGCCGAACCCGACCGGGACGTCGCTCACGCCTTCACCGGAGAGAGCGATCGACAGCGGCGAGTTGCTCCCGCTGTGTGTCACCTCCAGCGTCGCGCTCTTCGGATCGACGCTCGAGGGCGTGAACGTCACCGGGATGTCGGCGGACTCGCCGGGCGCGAGGGTCGTCTGCGACGCCGCTCCCGTCGAGAAGTCGCCCGCGTCCGTGCCGGTGACGGACACGTCCGTGATGTCGATACTCGGGTCGCCCGACGCGCCGAGGTTCGTCACCGTGACTGTCTCCGTCCCGCTGTTGCCGGTCACGACCGACCCGAAGTCGACCGTTCCGGGGCCGCCGAGTGTGTCCGGCTGTGGTTCGGCGGAGACGATCTCGATGGCGTTGATCTGCGGGTTCTCCGTGACGTGCGTGAAGTCGACGTCGACCGTCCCGTCGCTCGTCACGGTGAACGACTCCATCGCGCCGGTCTGGTCGCCGTACGTCTCGATGATGTCGAAGTCGTTGAGTTCCTGCCCCTCGACCGAGACGTCGAAGACCCGGTCGCCGACGTTGCTGGTACACGTACACCCGTCGTAGAAGTACAGTCTCACTTCCACCTGCTGGCCAGACGGGACGTCGAACTCGTACTGCATCTCGTCTCCGTCGCCGGCCTCACCGTCGTCCCATCGTTCTGTCTCCCAGATCTGGGTGGACGTTCCGTCCGGGACCGAACTGTCGATCGCGTTCGGCTGACCGTGGCCTGCGGTGTTGTCACCCCCCGAGACCAGATAGCTCTGGAGCGACGAGTCCCACGTCGTTCCGTCGATGCTCCCTCCCGCGTTCGCGCGGTAGAGCACGTCGCCGGGGGCGGCCGACGCAGTGTCGGTGAAGGCCACCGTGCCGACCATCGGTGACAACACCAACAGCAACACGACCGCGAGCACGACGATCGTCCGTCCGTATCGATGTATGCGTCTCAGTGTCATGGCTTGTCTCTGTGACACTTCTCACGTGTTAGCGGTAATTAGTATACACAACAAACTATTACGAAACCGAACGATAAGTCTCTGTAAACCCCGATTTATGCAGTTTCAGCGGCCCTCATGCAACGTGTCGACGGACGAGGGTGAGTGGCCGACCCTAACAACTGATTAATTCTCCGACAGGACCGCGAATATACCGGGCCGGCGGTTCTCCGGCGAGAAACGAGACGTGCGTCCGGAACACGGCTCACAGCGGCCCCGACGATACCCTCACTCGTGTCGACAGGGCCGTCGCTCGGCGAGGAGTCGGGCCTGAACAGCACCCGGAGACGCGTTCGACGACAGCCTCGCCGATGTCACGCCGCCCACGTGATGCGATCGGTTGTGACGGCCCTCCTGTGGTCGTCGCTCGTCGGGCGACTCAGTTCGTCCAGGGATGGGAGTCGTACAGTACTGCGAGACACTCCTCGACGAACTGCGAGAGTCGGCCTCCGACGCCGTGGTCCATCGAGAAGCCGATGGCCGTTCCAGCCTCGTCGAGCAGGTGGACGACGAGGGCGCCCCCGAAGACGTGCGTCGAGGCGAACAGCGGACCGAAGGAGGGGTCGTCGGACGTCGGGCGACACGCGAGTCGCTCGCCCTCGTAGAGATTCCGGATGCGGTCCAGTCGGTCGACCGCGACCGACCGGTCGATGTCGTCGGCGACGTAGTGAACGACCTGTTCGTCCGGGTGGTACTCGACGAGACTCCGGAAGTCGTCGCCGAGTCGGTCGCTGAGAAACGACACCAGCCGCTCGGGATCGCGTCCGGGGACGTCGGTCGGTTCACTCATGATTGTGACAGAGACCGATCCGGTACTTAAGCGCGTGGGCTCGCGGCGCGCGGCCTCGAGAGTTCGACGAAAACGAGGACTCGGGGTCGGGCGACACTGTCGGCGACCACCCGGTGTCCCCGTTGCGAACGGAACCACACTCAGTCCGTCTGGACCGGTATCGTTCCACGGCACGCCGGACGGAAGTTCGTCAGCGTGGTCACGTGACACCAACACGTGACGAGTCGCGAATCGCGGTCCAGCCTCCTGAACAATCACCCGTTAACGTCGTCCGGTCGACTCGTAGGGACAGACAAAACGCGGTCGGATGGTCGGTGGTACCGGCACCACGACCGGCAGCCCTCGGGTCCGAATTCGGTAGACGTAACCCTGCTCGGGCGAACAATCGACCAGCGACGATGGAGCCTCGACGCGACCTGATCGATCTGTTCCGCGCCGACCGGCCGACGTTCCGCGCCCGCGTGGACTCGGTGCTGACCGACACCGACCGGGCGGACACGGCGCGGCGTGACGCACTCGCGGCCGGCCCCGAGAGCGAGCGATTCGACGGCCCACCCGAACTCGACGACTACGGGTCGCTCTCGCTTCGAACACGTGATCTCGTCTGGCGGTGTTACCTCCTCGACCACGCCCCACTCGGACTCACGATCTGCGGCCCGGCCTTCCGCGACACGCCGATCGTCTACGCGACGCGGACGATGCGCGCGATCACGGGCTACTCGCTCGCGGACCTGCGCGGCGAGAATCCCCGACTCCTCCAGGGGCCGGACACCGACGCCGACGCGGTCGCAGACCTCCGGGAGGCGGTGGACATCTGGGAACCGGTGACGGTCGAGTTGTGGAACTACCGGAAAGACGGTACTCGCTTTCGGAATCGGCTGTCGCTCGTCCCCTTGCCGGACGAGACCGGTACTGTCGGCAACTGGCTGGGCGTGCAGGAGGCGGTCGACGCCGTCACCGAGACGCGCGAGCAGTCACCGGACGGGTGACCTGTCCCAGGGCGCTCACCGCGCTTCGTGGACTTCGACGGTGTACTGGTCGTCCACCGTCACCTCGTAGTCGCGGTACTCGAAGGTGACCTGACCACTGGTGTTTCTGAACAGGTCTTCCAGTGCTTCCGGGTCGATCACGTCGTACAGTGGCGGCGTGAGTTCGTCGGTTGCGACGTTCTCGTGTGCTGCCAGTGCGCTGGCTACCGCCGAGGTCACGTCCCCACTCGCCGACTGTCGTGCGACTTTGCCCGTGTGCATACGATATCCATCATGTTCTACGTACATAACGTCTGTGCAGGAAATCGAACTCCGACCCCTGAATACAAGAAATACCGTGAGTGATACTATCGTCAGACGAAATATGAGCAGATCGAAGCAAGAAAATATCTCTCCGCCGGGTTCTGCGGCTCCCGGCTCTCCCCGTTGTGTGCACGACTCGTGTGCGGGTTCGCACATATCTGTCAGAGAATCGGGAGACTGCGCCGCTTCCCGGGGGGTCGGTCGCCGGTCGGCCCGGCGTCTCCTCGCCCGGACCAGCCGCAACCGTCAGGGCCACGGCGACAGGCGACGACCGTGCCGCCGCCTCCTCTGGTCCGACGGACGTCAGACGCCCGTCGTCCACGCAGTCCGGATCGGTGGGACGTCAGACGCCGAGAGGCCGTCGCCGGTCGCACACTCACTCGTACTCGACCGTCTCCAAGCGCCCCCGCCAGTACGCGAGGTCGCCGGTCGGCCGGTTCCACTCCGCCCGGCCGGCGGTCGGCACTAGCATCCCACCGCGTTCCTCGTAGGCCCACCAGTGGCCCGACCACGGCGTGCGCTCGTAGCGCCCGTCGTCCTGCTGGGCGGGACGCTCGCCGCTCACGTGCGTCACGAGGTCGTCCTCGCCGAAGTGGACGACCAGCGAGGCGGTCGTCTCGCCGACCGAGAGCGTGGCGCGTGCCGACCGGTCGTCGATCGCGTCCCACGAGACGCCGGCACTCGGCAGGAGGGCCGGCGGGTACCACGGACTCTCGCCGAGGTAGCGGAGCAGTTCCCCTTCGTCCAACTCGGGACTCGACTCGGCGTCGGCGACGGTGATCGCAGAGAACACCGTCGCCGTCAGCGACCCCTCGCCCGCGACGAACGAGTCGACGACACGGGCCGAGACGAACGGTGCCATCTCGATCGACGCCTCCCAGACGAACCCCGGCGGGTCGGTCGTGACCTGCTGTGTCGCCGAGAAGGGTCGCCACGGGGAGTCGGCGTCACCGGTCCGGAACTCCCCGGTCTGGGTGAGGTCGACGAACCGCACCTGCGACCGGTTCTCGGGGAGGACCCGGGAGAGGTAGCGCGCCACCGGCGGCGGGAGGTCGGCGAGTTCGGCCCCGACGTCGGTCGCCGTGTCACCGTCCTCGTCTGCCTCGGTCTCACTGTCGGCGTCGACCTCCGCACCTCGCCGGAGGTCGTTTCTGAGTGCGGTGATCTCGCGGTCACGCCGGCGTCGGGCGACGACACCCACGAGACCGGCGAGGGCGACGCCGGCAGCCAGCAGTGCAGCGAAGAACCCTCGCCGAGTCACTGTCGGTCACCACCGCGTCGGTACGTCAGCCGTCGGGAGATCTGTCGATCCGATACCATGAGTCGGCTACGACGCCGGATCGCCTATACCCTGGTGGCGGTTCTCGGGCCGGGAGAATCGGCGCTGCCGGGCTTGTGTATACCGGCCGCACACTCAGGGTCGCGGCCGTCGTCTCGCTCCGGTATGGACACCGAAGACACCGGAGCATCGAGTAGTGTCTCGACCGCGACCGACGTCGATCGACTCGTCGAGTCTCCTGCGGTCCGGGGGTTCACCGTCTTCGTTCTCGGGACGCTGGGCTTCTCGTGGTCGCTGTGGGCACTACTCGTGGCCGACCTCGTCCCGCCGTCGGCGACGACGCCGTTGATCCTCGTCGGTGGGTTCGGTCCCCTCGTCGGCGCACTGCTCACGCTCCGGGTGCAGGGGGCCTCCATCCGGGCGTGGCTCCGGTCGAACCTCCGACTCCGACTGCCGGTGCGGTGGTACCTCGTCGCGCTCCTGCTTCCGCCGCTACTCGTCGGCCTCGCGGGTCTCGTCCACGCGGGGGTGTTCGGTGCGCGACTCGACCTCGGGAGCCTCCCGCCGGCGTGGGTCTATCCGGCCGGTCTCGTGCTCGTCTTCTTCGTCGGCGGTGGGCAGGAGGAACTGGGCTGGCGGGCGTTCGCGGTGCCGGTCCTGCAGGAGCGGTTCTCGGCGCTTCTCACCAGCCTCCTCGTCGGCGTCGTCTGGGTCTGCTGGCACCTCCCGCTGTTCGTCGTCCCCGGAAGCAGTCAGGCCGGCATCCCCCTCGCGCCCTACGCCGTCGCCGTCGTCTCCGTCTCGGTCGTCTTCACCTGGCTCTACAACTCGACGGCCAGCGTGCTTCCGGCGATGCTCCTCCACGGGGGGATCAACCCCATCGCCCAGTACTTCCCGACCGGCGGGGCCGACGCCATCCGGACCGTCGAGGGCTACGGATCGTACGCGCTGGTCGTCCTCGGTCTCGCTCTCGTGGTGCTGTCGGTGTCCGGCGCTGCGAGTTTCGCCGACGAGAGGGTTCGTCTCTCCGCGTTGACCGGGTCCTCCGAGACGGCGGACTGACCGTCGCTGTCACTCCGCCCGTCTCGTCCCGACGTTCTCGCGCGACAGCACCGCCGGGACAGTGTCGCCGCGACAGCGTCGCCGAGTGTTTATGCTCCTCCCGTCCGAGGGACGAACCATGACCACCACCGAGACGGCCGGCGACCACGCTGAGCACGAACACACCAGCCGGTGGCCGCTGATCGCCGCCGTCGGTGCGGCGGCGTTGTACGCCGGTGCTGGCCTGTTTCTCGTCGGTCCAGACCTCGTCCCGGTCGTGCTCCCGACACTCCTGCTGGCCGGCGGTGCGCTGGGTTTCCTCGGCGGCATCTTCGGGTGGCTCTGGGAGGCGTTTCTGGTCGATTACTGGGCCGACCACACCGCCGAGGCGGCCGGCGACCGCGCGGGCGTCTACACGGGTGGGATGCTGCTGTTTCTCGTCTCGGACGTGGCGACGTTCCTCGCCGGCTTCGTCTACTACGCCTTCATCCGCGTCGGGGCGTGGCCGCCGAGCGAGTTGCCGCCACTGCTCGGGTCGTTGGTGATCGTCAACACGCTCCTCTTGGTCGCGTCGTCGTTCACGATCCACTACGGGCACCACGCCCTCGAAGCCGGGAACCGCCGGGGCTTCCTCGCCGGTCTCGTCGCTACGACCCTGCTCGGGGTCGTCTTCCTCGGCGGGCAGGCGCTGGAGTACTACGAGTTCGTCGTCGAGGAGGGCCTGACGCTCGCGGGGGGTGCGTTCGCCACCGCCTTCTACGGCCTGACGGGGCTCCACGGTCTGCACGTCGCGCTCGGCGTCGTGTTGCTGGGGATCACGCTCGCGCGGGCACTGCGGGGGCAGTACGCGCCCGACCGGGACACGTCGATCCGCACCGTCTCGCTGTACTGGCACTTCGTAGACGTGGTGTGGGTGTTCCTGGTCGCGGTGCTGTACGTCGGTGCGGTGGTCGGCTGAGAACCGGTCCGCCGAGTACTCGCCTTCGAGCACGTCGGAGATTTCCGCGTGGCGGCGTCCGTCGAGTTCTCCCCTCTCGAGTGCGATTTCGAGGCGTTCGGTGTCGCTCTCGGCGGCCTAATACCGCTCGTACAGCTCTCGGACCTCGTCGTCGGTTTCTGTCGGTGTCGTGGGGCCGGTGCCGGACGCCATGGTTCCTGTGAACGTTGTCGGCCGCTCGGTTCACCCGTTTCGATGCGAACAAGTACGAAAATATTTGGTCGCAGTGGCTACGTCGACTCCGACCTCGCTGTCGGATCTACTCCAACCCACGTTCCAGTGCCACCAACTTCCGGTACGCCGGCGGCGTCAGAATCCCCACGATCCCCAGCGCGATAGCGAAGACGCCCAGCGGGAACTGGAGAGCTGCGGTCTCGAAACACGGATTGTCGGCGACGACCGTCGCGTAGTACTCCTCGTTCTCGTAGGTCACGACCGTCCCGTTCACGAACGTCTCGTAGCGCGGGAACGGCGCACGGACGTGTGCCTCGCCGATGGGGTCGGCCAGTGCCTCCTCGAAGGCGGCCTGCTCGGTGTTCGACAACTCCGCGAACCCGAGACGCTCGACTCCCCCTGGCGGGGTCCCGTCGAACCGCTCTGCGGTCGCCTCGGGCCCCTCGACGACGATGGTCGGGTCGCCGCAGTCGGCGATGTCCTCCTGGATGATCCCGTACGCGCCGGGCACGGCGGCGGCGATGCCGACCGCGACGATCAGCACACCCACGAAGGGGACGCCGTAGGTGAACACGATCGAGGTCCACTCCTCGTCGTCCGCGTCGTCCGGGCGGGCCATCAGAGTACCCCCGCGAACCGCTGTCGGGCCCGCCGCCGGAGGTACTGGAAGGTGACGGTGAGACCGAGGCCGTACGCCCAGTGGGCGACGACGACGAACGCGAGGTAGCCGATCAGGCCCAGGCCGCTCTGTCCGGTGTAGAAGGCGACTGCGAACCCGGTGGACATCAGCGTGGCGAAGACCAGCCCAGTCTCGAACAGCAGTCTGCCGGGGAGGTACTCCTGGAACGCGAGGAAGATCAGCGGCCACGTGATCGTCCCGCCGATCAGGAACAGCACCGCGCCGATCAGCGGACTCGCGCCTAACCCGACCAGTTCCGATATCTCGCCGAACGACGCCGGGTCGAGCACGCCGATCAGGATCGCGGTGCCGAGGCCGCCGGCCATCAGGACCGTGCCGACGAAGCCGCCGACGGCGGCCATCCCCGCGTTGCGCGAGACGTTCTCCGCGACGGTGCCGACGCCGCCGAGCAGTCCCGGCGGTTCGCCCTCCGCGTCGTAGGCCGCCCGAACCGTCTCGGGTTCGGTCGGTTCCATGTCGTACTTCGCGACCATGCGATCCTCGAACCACTGCCACTCCTTCGTGAACTGGCCGGTCGCCTTGAGGTCCCACGGGTCGGTCGACCGGACGACCTCGCCGCGCCAGTAGGAGGCGAGCATGTTGTAGAGCCACAGCAGGGCGGCGAGGCCGACGATGTACGCCCCGACGGTGGCGATCTGGTGAGCGATCTGGTACTCGGGCGGGTAGATGGCCTGCCGGCGCGGGAGGCCGAGCCCGCCGATCACCAGCAGGGTCGTGAACGTAATCGTCGACCCGAAGACGAGCAGCACCGACTGGAACCGCGCGAGTCGGCGGTCGTACCACCGGCCCGTCATCAGTGGGTACCAGTAGTAGCTCGCGGCGATCATCATGAACGGGATGATGCCGACGACGATGAGGTGGAAGTGGCCGACGACGTAGTAGGTGCCGTGGTAGAGGATGTCGACCGGGATCACCGCGAGGAAGACGCCGGTCACGCCGCCGACGATGAACGTCCCGATACTCCCCGCCACGAGGATGAACGGGGCGGTCGTCCGGATGTCGCCGTCCCACATCGTCGTCAGCCAGTTGAACACCTTGATGGCCGACGGGACCGCGATGGCGATGGACACCGCCATGAACGAGGCCCGGACGCGGGGGTCGATGCCGGTCGTGAACATGTGGTGTGCCCAGACGCCGAAGGAGAGCACGCCGAGGCCGAGTGTCGAGTAGACGATGAACTTGTAGCCGAACAGCCGGCGACCGACGAACTTCGGCAAGATGGTACTCAACAGACCGGTCGCCGGCAGGAAGAGGATGTACACCTCCGGGTGGCCCCAGAACCAGAACAGGTGTTGCCACAGCAGCGGTCCGCCGCCCTCGACTGCGAAGAACGTCGTCCCGAAGTTCCGGTCGAGGATGAGCATCAGCAGGGCACTCCCGAGCAGGGGGAACGCGAACAGCGCCAGGCCGCTGGTGACGAGCATGTTCCACGAGAAGATGTCGAGGTTCGCCCACGTCACGTCGTCTGCGCGCTCGTAGACCACGGTCACGATGAAGTTGATCGCACCGAGGGTCGTGGCGACGCCCGAGAGGTGCAAACCCAGAATGAGGAGATCCAGTTGCGGGTTCGTGCTCTGGACCGACAGCGGGGCGTACAGCGTCCAGCCGACGCTGACCTCGCGCAGGGTGAGGAAGAAGCGGATCGCCCCCTCCGAGAAGAACGGACTCAGCAGTTGGCCGCCGACCTGTACGAACAGGCCACCGCGCGCGAGCAGGAGTGCCGGCGGGAGGAGCCAGAACCCGATGGCGTTCACCCGCGGGAACGCCATGTCGTCGGCGCCGATCAGCAGGGGGAGGAAGTAGTTCCCGATGCCGAAGAACACCGGCAGGACGAAGAAGATGAGCATCGTCAGCCCGTGGGTCGTGAACAGGGCGTTGTACGTCTCCGGCGTCCAGATGTCGGCCGGCGGCGTCAGCAGTTCCGTGCGGAGCATCATCCCGTCGATACCGCCCCACAGGCCGGCCGAGGTTCCGAAGACGAGATAGAGGATGCCGATCTCGCGGTGGTTCGTCGTCGTCAGCCACCGGATCGCCTCCTCGCGGACGCGCTCCAGATCGAGGCGGATCGACTCGCGGGTCGGGTAGCCGCCGTCGCTGGTCGGGCCCGCGCTCCGCCGGAGGTGGAGCCAGAAGCCGAGGACCGAGACCGCCAGCAGCCCGAGTGCACCGACCTCGACGAACGCGCTGTTCATGCCGACACCGAGAACGTCGGCGTCGTCGCGCGAATGGGTAGGAGTTGCATTGCTACGTACTGGCGAGGCTAGCAGTATAAATCTACACACCGGTTCCCGATGTGAGTCCGTGTCGGCCGAGCGCCGGGGACGAAGAATCAAGACGCTGTCTGACGTACTGTGAGAGTTGGGGAAACACGATGGACATCAGCGACATCGTCTCGACGGAGTTCGAGACGTTCGAGGCGGACACACGCGCAGCAGAACTCGAAGCCGCCTTCGGCGAGACCGGAGCGAAGGCGGTGATCGTCACCGAGGACGGCGAGTACACGGGCGTGGTGACACAGCGCCGGTTCGCGTCGGCACATCGCAACCCCGACGCGAAGGCGGGCGGTCTCGTCTGGCACGTCAGGACGGTGGACCGAGACGAGGACGTGCGGACGGTCGCTCGGGCGATGCTCGGGAGCGACAGTATGGTCCTCCCGGTCTTCGAAGACGGCGACCTGTACGGCGTCGTGTCCGCAGACGACCTCCTCGTGGCGGTGCGCCCGTTCCTCCACGTTCTCACCGTCGAGGACGTGTACGTCGACGATCTCGTCTCCGTCTCCCCGGAGACGACGGTCGGGTCGGTGTTGCACACGCTCCGGGACCAGCGGATCACCCACCTGCCGGTGGTGGACGACGGCAGTCTCGTCGGCATCGTCAGCCTGTTCGACCTCCTCGACTTCGTGGTGCGGGAGATGGATCGACAACAGGGCGGGTCACCGGGTGCCGGTGCCAGCCCCAGTGGCGGGAGCCCACACGGCGGCTTCGGCGAACGCGCCGGCGACGTCGACCGGATGCTCGACCTCCCGGTGGCCGACGTGATGACGGGCCCCGTCGAGACGACGGCGGTCGACCAGCGACTGGACGAGGCGGTCGAGCGGATGCTCTCGGCGGGCGTCTCGTCGCTGGTCGTCACTGCCGACGGCGACCCGACGGGCATCGTCACGAAGACCGACGTGCTCCGGTCGTTGACGTGGACCGACGAGCGCCGTCTGCCGGTGCAGATCACGAACGTCGACCTCCTCGACGACATCAGTCGCGCGGAACTCACCGACCTGATCGAAGGGATCGCGAAGAAGTACGGCGATCTGACGGTTCTGGAGGCGAACGTCTTCCTCCACGAACACGACGAGCGGTTCCGGGGGACGCCCCTGCTCATGGCGCGCATCCGCCTGTTCACCGACAGAGGCCACTTCGTCGGGACCGGCGAGGGCTACGGTGCGAGTCACGCACTTCGCCTCGCGGCGAACGTCGTCGAGCGACAGGTGCTGGAGGGGAAGACGTACGCACAGAGCAAGAAACACCCACCGCGAGACGAGTGGGCGAAGCTCTACGGGTGGTGGCTGGCCGGCGAGTCTGGCTCACCCGGATAGCTCCGGCCGCCGATTGACGACACCTCGCGTCGAATCTCCCCGTGGGTGATCCACGTGAACCGACCCAGACTCCTCGCCGTCGCACTCGGGGGCGGTATCGTCCTCACGTTGCTCTCGGGACTCGTCCCGGTCCGGACACTCGCGGGCGGTGTCCACTACGGACTCCCGATGGCGTGGCTGGTACGGCGGATCCTCGCTCCCGAGTTCTTCCCGTGGCGGGTGAACTGGCTCGGACTCGTGGTCGACATCGTCGTCTGGACGGTGATCCTCGCCCTACTCCTCGTCGTCTCCGAGCGACTCCGGAACCGACAGGCGCGGAGTGGACCGACGGAGTGACCTTCGGGAGACCGACGTTCGAACATCCCCCGCCGAGACCGTGTCCGACCCAACCGAGCGTTCGACGGACGACACCCGACTCCGACTGCTTCAGCTACCGCTGTCGTGGGTCGGTCTGCTGTTCGCGGTCGTCGGCGTGACGGCGTTCGCGGTCGCGGTCGAGAGTGGTCGGTCGGGGTGGGCGGCGGGTCTACTCGCACTCGCCGTGAGCCTCCTCGCCGTGGTCGCAGTCGCCGGCTTCGACGCAGTCGTCGGCCGCCGGTGGCTCCGGATCGTCGCACACGTGGGTCCGGGCCTGTTCGTGTTCTCGGTCGCGTTCCTGGGGTCGGCGCTCCAACTCGCCGACCGCTTCCTCCGACCGGCCGAGTACGTCGTCCTTCTGGGACTCTGGGTCGTCGCGCTCTCGCTTCTCGCCGCCGGCTTCTTCCTGTGGACCGACGCCCCACGGCGCGTCCGCCGCGTCGCGACTGTCGGCCTCGTCGCCACGCTGCTGTGGGGGGTCTACACCGTCGGCTACGCCGTCGTCGTCCTCGCGGGCAGTGAGGGCGCGTTCTCGGGGCTGACGGTCGAAGCTGTCGCAGTGTGGGCACTCGTCGTCGTCCTGATCGGCTTCCCGACGCTCCTGTTTCGCTGGGACCTGCGGGCGACGAGACGACCGGCAGAGACGCCTCCGGGGTGAGTGGTCCCGAGGACGCTGTCATGCCGACGGTTGACGACCGTGGCCGTCGTCTCGTCGAGTATGACCGATCAGACCGACGCCCAGGTGACGGTCCCGGCCGACGGAGTCGAACTCGCCGGTGAACTCGTCGTGCCGGCGGGCGCGACGGGACTCGTCGTCTTCGCCCACGGGAGCGGGAGTAGTCGGCTCAGTCCACGCAACACCTTCGTCGCGGAGGTGCTCCGGGCGCGCGGGCTGGGGACGTTGCTGTTCGACCTGCTCACCGAGTCGGAAGACCGGACGTACGAGACGCGGTTCGACATCGACCGTCTGACGACGCGGTTGCTCGCTGCGACCGAGTGGCTCGAGAGCCGCGAGGAGACGGGGTCGCTGGCGCTCGGCTACTTCGGGGCGAGCACCGGTGCGGCCGCCGCTCTCCGCGCGGCGGCCCGCCTCGGTGACGACGTGAGCGCAGTGGTCGCTCGGGGTGGGCGAGTCGACCTCGCCGAGGAGCAGGCCCCGGCCGTGACGGCACCGACGCTGTTCGTCGTCGGCGGGGCGGATACCGAGGTGCTGGCACTGAATCGCGCCGTGTTGGCTGACCTCACCTGCACGAAGGAGTTGGCGGTCGTCGAGGGTGCGGGCCACCTCTTCGAGGGCCACGGCGAACTCGAGACGGTCGCCGACCTCGCCGGCGAGTGGTTCGAACGGCACCTGTCGTGACCCGGTCCGCGCGTCGTCTCACAGAGATGCAAGGAGGAAGCCCACGACTTCAGTCGTAGGTAACTGACTCCCGTCGCTACTGCTCCGTCACTCGCTCGTCTCGGCGAAGTGCGTCGCGGATGCCGTTCAGCGCGACGGCGATTCTGAGCAGGAGGACCGCGACGACACCGAGGAGGAGTTGCTCCGTCAGGATGGCGAGACCGACGACGACCAGGAAGGCCAGTCGGTCGACCGGGGAGACCGTGTCGAACATACGAACACCCACTCGAACACGCCGGTCATAAACGCCGGGCAAACACATATACCGACAGCCTCGGAAGACCAGTACAGTGCAAATCAATCGCAGGTTCCTCTCGCTGTGTCTCGCGGTCGTCGGACTCCTGTCGCTCGCTACGCCTGTGGTCGCTCAGTCGGTCAACCGCGCCGCCATCGACGAGTTGAACACGCAACTGCTGTACGTCGCGCTCCCGCTGACGCTGTTCGTCGAGTTGACGCTGGTGTACGCCATCTACCGCTTCCGGAACAACGACGACCCGAGTCCGACCGTCGATGATCCCGGTCTGGAGATCACGTGGACCGCCGCGACCGCCGTCATCCTCGTCTTCGTCGGCGTCTCGGGCTTCTTCGTCATGACGAACCCGTATCTCACGCCGACCGCGATGGCCGACACGGGCGACCCGGCGGCGAACGCGGCGACGGCGGGCGACGAACTGATCGTCGAGGTCGACGCCTACCAGTGGGGCTGGTCGTTCCACTACCCCGACGCGAACGTGACGACGCGTGACCGACTCGTCATCCCCGCAGACCGCGACGTCCGCTTCGTGATGAGTTCACGCGACGTGATCCACTCGCTGTACGTCCCCGATCTGGGCATCAAACAGGACGTGTTCCCCGGCACCGAGACGGTCGCCCGGACCCACGCGACCGAGACCGGCGAGTATCGCCTCTACTGTACGGAACTCTGCGGTGACGGCCACGCCCGGATGCACGGTGCGGTCGTCGTGCTGAACGAGACGGCCTACGGTGACTGGCAGGATCGACGGTCGGCGGCGTAACTCTCCGACCCGCGTCTGTCGTCGACCCGCGTCTGCCACCGACCCGATCACTCCTGCCAGATCGCGGTGAGGACCGCCTCCTCGGTCTCGACGGTGTCGTACTCGTACCCGCGCTCCGAGAGTTTCGGGTAGAGGTGCTGTGGCGCGCGGTCGTTCGTCTGGACGACGACGGCGTCCCGGTCGCTCTCGGCAAGCAGTTCCAGCGTCTCCGTGAGCGGTTCGGGTGGGGGGAGGTCCCGCACGTCGAGATACTCGCGTGGTCGCTCGGGCGGTGCCTCGGTCGCCTCGACGCTGGAGTTCTGTCGCTGGTGCGCCATACCGGTCCGTGGGGACGCCACCTCCCAGTATCCACTCCCGAACGTGTTCGGGCCGAGCCTCCCTCGCCGGCGAGCGAACATCTTCGGGACCACTGCTACCGGGGTCGCGCACCGACCGACGGTATGGTCGACATCCCCTCTCCGTTCGGCTCCGACGCGACCGACTTCGACGCGACCGACGAGTTCGTGCCGGCCCACCTCCCCGATCCGGGACCGTTTCTCGCGGATCACGACGTGTTGACCGGCGAGCCACACGTCCGGTTCCACGAGCAGACGCACGACGTCTTCGAGGCCCGGTCCGTGTACGACGTGACCTTCGACTACAACCTCGCCCGATTGAACCTCGACACGCGCCACCCGGACGCGGGCTTCCGGTACGCCGAGGATCGCGACGACCCCGACACCCTCCGGGCGGAGTTCACCCCGACGACCGAGTTCTGTCCACAGGGCGAGACGCTGGCGGTCGCCGCGTTCCGCGCCTGGAACGGGCTGTCCGACGAGCACGACTACGAGACGGTTCGTGTGCGAGTCCACCCGATGCATCAGCACGCCGAGAGCGTCAACGAGCGACTCGCGGATCTCGACCCGGCCGACCCGGCGGGCGAGACTCCGGCCACGACTCGCCCGGACGATCCGACGACGCCGACCTCACCCTTCTGAGTCCGCCGACCGGGAGTCGGTGTCTCGTCGCGTGCGTCGACGGGCCCATCTCGGGAAAACGACGCCGGCGAGTCCGGTGGCGGCGTGTGCCCTGAGGACGCCGAGGAGGTTCGCTGTCACGATCACGAGGCCGACGAGCACGAGGAGGCCGCCGGCCTGCGTCGCGGCCGGGACACCGAGACCGACGAGCGAGGCCCCGCTACCGGTCGCGAGGAGGTCGAGTCGCGCCAGTCGGTCGTCGTACAGGTCGTCGACGGCGGGGACGTCCGAGAGGCCGAGGCGGTCGCTGTACTCCTCGACCCAGACGAGAAACGGGACGACGTGATACAGCGTCCCGACGACGACGAAGCCGACCGCGACGGCCAGCAGGAACCCGCCGACGGCCGGGTGGCCGACCGTCGCGCGCGAGGAGAGCGGATCGGCGAGCCACGCTGGGGGGGTGGTGCCGGCCCACAGCAGGAGCGCGACTGCCCCGACCGCGTACCGGCGGAGCATGGGTGAGGGAGCGACACGAGCACCCCAGAGACGACGACCGAGGAGGAGAGCGACGGCCGACACGCCCGCCACGACCGCGACCGCACCCAGCCGAGCGACGACCGAGACCGAGAGCAGGCGACCCCCCGCGAGCAGGACGACCCCGGCGGGGAGTGTCGCTTCCTCGATCCGCTGCAGGTGTCGATCCACCGGGTGGTCGCCACACTGGGTGAACATCGGCGCGAGCTGGGCGAGCGCGCCGGCGACCGTCAGCAGGACCGCCCCGAAGACCGCGACGGTCGCGTGGGTCGCCCGGAGCGCGACGTAGGGGACGGAGACGAGACCGGGTCTGGCGGACGAGAGCCCCAACAGGACCCCGAACGTCGGGACGAGCGTGAAGGCGACGAGCGCCAGCGCGAAGTGACGCTCGGTCACGTCCCACGGTCGCGCCCGGCGGAGGGTGAGCGCGACGTTGGCGACGAACGTCCAGAAGCCGAGCAGTGCGACGACTCCGGCGACCGGGAGCCACGTCGGTTCCACGAGGAGAAGTGAGCCGGCGACGCCGAGTAGCCCACTGGCGACCAGTGGAAGCTGGAGCCGGGTGAGTCGCCGAGAGTACAACTGGACGCCCGACCAGACCGGGACGAACTGTGTCATCGCGCCGAGGATCGTGAGACAGACCCCGCCGGCGACGAGCAAGTGGACCGCCGCGACCGACGATCGACCGACACGAACGCCGGAGGGCCCGAGGAGTGAGACGACTCCGCCCAGCAACAGAAAGCCGAGTCCGACGACGAAGTGCCGGAGGGGGAGGACGGTCGGCGGGCCGCTCTCCGGATCGACGCGACCGAGGACAGCGTTCATGTGCGGCTGTTCTGCCTCCCGCTCCCTCGACGTGACGCCGAAGATGTTCGGTCGCCGGCCGATCGCGGGGAGACCGCCGACACCGAGCGCGACGAGTCCCCCGCCGACCACGAGAGAGCGGTTCAGACGCTCTCGGACTCCGCCGAGCCGCCGGCCGTCGGACTCGCGTCGACCTGCCGCCGGTTCCGGACGGTCAGAAGGACGAAGATGACGAGTCCGAGTACGCGAAGTCCGAGGTCGAGCAAGACGCCGCCGAACTGCGCCTCACTCCCGAGCAACGCGGCAGCGTCCGAGACACCGATGTAGAGCAGACCCGGAGCCATCAACAGCAGGGAACTCACCGCGAAGCCGGTACGCTCGATCCAGTTCAGCGGCGCGTAGAGGTAGCCGATCACGGTGCCCCCGAGCGCGATCACCCCGACGACGATGCCGGCGACCGGGATCAGAATCTCCGGGATCGCGAAGGCCGGATCGAACAGGTCGCCGAGTTGGACGACGCGGTAGGTCTTGTCCGATCCCGGCACCTCGACGCCGGTCCGGAGCAGGATGACTCCCGGCGCGAGGATGAAGGCGAAGGGGACGATGGCCTTGTTCAGCGACAGCGAGAAGGCGTCGACGCCGGTCTGGAACGCGTCGGACTTCGCCACCCCGGAGGCGGCGTAGGCCGCGACCGCGACCGGCGGCGTGATGTCGGCGATGACACCGAAGTAGAGGATGAACAGGTGCGCCGCGAGGATCGGGATCCCGAACTCGACCAGTGCCGGCCCGAGCAGCGAGACGAGGATGATGTACGTCACGGTCGTCGGCATCCCCATCCCGAGGATGATGGAGGCGACGGCGGTGACGATCAACATCAAGACGAGCGACCCGGCGGAGATGTCGAGGATGAGCGAGACGAGGTTCGGCCCGAGCCCCGAGACGCTGATGACACCGGGGATGATCCCGGCGGCCGCGACCGCGACGACGACCGGGACCGCCGTCCGCGCGCCCGACTCCATCGACGTGCCGACGAACGACGCGAGTCGGAACAGTCGGTTGTCGGCGAGCGACTCGCGGTTCGCGCCCTCTGCGACGGTCTCCGCCGCGTCCTGCACCTGCGGGTCGAGGCGGAGCAGGGCGGCGTCCATCCGAGGGTTCCACGCGAGGGTTATCACGCCGGCGACCATCGCGTACCAGCCGATCTTGCCCAGCACCGCCGCGAAGGCCCCCGAGACGCCGACGCCGGCACCGCCCGCGCCGGTCGCGAGGCCGATCACGCCGACGCCGCCGACGAGGAACGACGCGAACTCCGCGCCCGTGATGAGCGCGAGTGTCACCGCGAGAGGGACGCGCGTCCGGTCGTTGTACGCCGCGACGAGCGTGATGAGCGCGCTGACGGCGACGAGAGTGAACCACGCAGACCGGGCGACGGAGAGGCGTTCGCCGATCAGGTACCACAGGAGGAGGACGATGGGCACGAGGTAGAACCAGCCCCGCTTCGCGTGGGGCTTCAACGCGACCACGTCGTCACGACTGAGGCCGCCGATGTTCGCCCGCGAGGCTTCGAGGTGGACCATCACCCAGACGCCGAAGAAGAAGATGACCGCCGGGATGGCCGCCGCGATTATCACGTCCGCGAAGGGCGTCTGGGTGTACTGGACGATGAGGAACGCGGCCGCGCCCATCACCGGCGGGAGAATCTGCCCACCCGACGACGCAGACGCCTCGACCGCGCCGGAGAACTCCGGATCGTAGCCGGAGCGCTTCATCAGCGGGATGGTGAACGCGCCGGTCGTCACCGTGTTCGCGATCGAGGACCCCGAGATGGTCCCCATGAACCCGCTGGCGAGGATGCTCGCCTTCGCCGGGCCGCCCTTCCGGGTGCCAGTCGCGGCGTACGCCAGGTCGATGAACCACTGCCCCGCGCCGGACATCTCCAGGAACGCGCCGAACAGGATGAAGATGTAGATGAACTGCACGGACACCGTCACCGGGATGCCGAACACCCCGTTCTCGGTGTTGTACCAGAGGTTCTGGACGATCGACGACCAGCGCAGTTCGAGGATCGAGAGGTTCCCGAGCAGGGGCACGCCGGGCGAGATGAAGTAGCCGAACCGGGCGTAGACGATGAACGACGCCACGATGATCATCAGCGGGAGCCCCAGCGTCCGCCGCGTCGCCTCGAGGACGAGCAGGACGCCCAGCACACCGAGTAAGAAGGCGTACGGGAAGTCGCCGACCGGCGTCAGTCCGAGAAGGGTGCCGACGAGGTCCCCGAGGCCCGGCCCGAAGAGGCTCTCGACCGCCCCGGCGTAGTACTCCGAGACGGTCCGGGTCGCCGTCAACCCCCGGATGCGGACGACGTTCTGTATCTCCGCGAAGTCGGTGATGAAGTACGCCGCCGTCAACACCGCGACGGCCGAACACACCACGTCGGCCGGCGTCACGCGCTCCTGTTTGGGGTCGAGCGCGAACCAGCGGACCAGCCGACGCGAGCGCCGGGCGACACCTGCGATCGGGCTGTCGGGGCCGAACCGGCGCTCTGCAGTCGGCACGACACGCCCGAGTCGCCGAGCGACGAAGCCGTCGCCGGTCGAGGGCGGGTAGAGGAAGAACGCGAGGACGAGTGCGAAGACGACGTGGATGGCGTTGATCTGGAGCAGTTGGAGCGAGGCGATCTGAACCTCGCCGATCACGGGCACGTCGAAGCCGAACTCGAAGCCCTGTGCCGCCAGCAGCATCTGGAACGCCGAGAAGGAGAGGCCGACGATGGCGACGAAGATCGCCGCCAGACCGCCGACGGTCCGCTTGCGTTCGATCTCCTTCAGCAGTTCCTCGGCCTCCTCCTCGGTGAACTCGTCGTCGTCCGCATCGGTGACCCCGTCACGTCCGCCGTCTGGCGTGGCATCGGCCTCGGTGCTGTGGTCCGGTCCGTCGGGGCCGCGATCGGTCCCGCCGTCGGGGCTGAGTCGGTCGTCGGCCCGCCGGGCTGGGTGGTGGCGGTCGCTGGTCGGTGGTGCTGTCCTGCTGTCGTCGTCGGTCGTCGTGTCGTCCGGGTCGTCGTCGGTCATAGTGTAGTCAGGTACGTAGAGAGGGCATCGAGTGCGGACCGATCGCGGAGGTGGACGCGGACCGACTCGGCGTCGGCCCGGCCCACGAGGTCGTACTCCCGGTCGTCGACGAGCAGTCGGTGGCCGGCGATCCGACCGGGTTTGACGTAGAGGTCCTCCGCCGTGCCGGGCGGGTCGTAGACGAACACGCCGTCTTCTCGCGTCACGTTCGCGTCCGTCGGCAGGCCCCAGCCGTACGATTCGAACTCCATGCGGGTCAGCTCCAGATACCCGTCACGGACGGTGTAGCCGTCGTAGACGCGCGTCTTCTCGACGCTGTGGGTGTAGACGAGCGCGACCCGGTCGCCCTGTTCGACTGGCTGGGAGACGACCACCTCGCCGGTGTCGACGCGTTCGACGACCAGCGTCTGGCCGGTCGGCACCGCCGACGCGACCCCGGTCACGAGCAGTACGACTACGAGCAGACCGAGGACGACGCGTCGAGAGTGGTGAATCTGCATCTGGAGCCGAGATCACGCGGGGTGGTCGACTGCCGAGACGGGCGAGTCGCGTCTCAGCCGAAGTACGCCGCCGCGCCCTCGTGCAGTTCGATGGACATCCCGTCCTGTGCGCTGTCCCGGCTGATGAAGTCGGTCTTGATCGTCAGCTCGTCCGTGTGGTCGAAGATGGCCGCCGTCACCTGCTCGACCGTGTCGGCCGACTGCTCGGCGCTGGTGGCGATCATCGCCTGCACCGCGACCGTCTCGACGGCCTGATCGACGCCCGTGTAGGTGCCGGCCGGGATGGTGTCGTCGGCGAACCACGAGGCGGCGTCCTTCACCGACGACCGGTTGTCGCCGGAGATGGGGACGATCACGATGTCGTTCGTGTTGGCGAGGTCCTCGATGGCACCGACCGGCCACCCGCCGACGACGAACGCCGCGTCGATGTCGCCGTTCCGGAGTTGGTCGGCCGCCTGCGAGAACGAGGCGTTCTGCTCGTCGAAGTCGGAGATGCCCACTGCTTCGAGAATCTGGAGCGCGTTCACCTGCGTCCCACTGCCGAGGTCGCCGGTGTTGATCGTCGCGCCGGAGAGGTCCGACAACGACTCGATGCCGGTGTCAGCCAGCGTGACGACCGTGATGGTCTCGGGGTACAGCGTCGCGACACCGCGCAGGTTCTCGACTGCGCTGTCCTGGAACGCCTCGATGCCGGTGCCGTTCCGGGCGAAGTAGGCGATGTCGTTCTGGATCAGCGCGAAGTCGGCGTCGCCGTTCGCCAGACTCCCGACGTTCTCGACGCTCGCGCCGGTCGACTGGACGTTCAGTTGGAAGTCGGTGTACTCCTCGACGATGGTCTTGAACTCGTTCGAGAGCGGGAAGTAGGTCCCACCCTGACCGCCGGCGTGCCACGCCAGCCGTTGGGACTGACCGCCGTTGCCGCCACAGCCAGCCAGCGCCGCGATACCTGCCACACTCGTCGCTTCTACGAATCGCCGCCGGGAGAGCCGTTCAGACATGTACGTCGAACGACCACGCGTAAACTAATATAGTTATGCGTAGCATTAGGGAGCGATACGGAGACGGCGGCGGGGTGTGTCCGATCAGACAGGTCGCCGAGGTCCGAACTAAGACGTGATTACACCATTGACTTTCAAGCTTCGAGCCACGTCGAGAACTGCTTTCGAATGTGTGTCGCTCGGTGTCGGTGTGAGACGACCGCGTCTCACGCTCCGGGCCGACCGACCTACACGTCCTCGTACAGCGGGTACTCCGTACAGAACTCGTCGACCGTCTCGCTCGCGGCCGCGAGTGTCGCCTCGTCCTCGGGCGCGTCGACGACCTCACAGATCACGCCCGCCAGTTCCGCGCTCGCGGCGGTGTCGAAGCCACGGGTCGTGACGCCGGGCGTGCCGACGCGGATCCCACTCGGGTTGAACGCAGAGCGCGTCTCGCCGGGGACCGTGTTCGCGTTCATGACGATGCCGACCGACTCCAGTGCCTTCTCCACGTCCTTCCCGGTCGTGTCCGGGTGCGAAGGGCGCAGGTCGGCCAGCACGAGGTGGGTGTCGGTACCGCCGGAGACGAGGTCGATACCGTGATCGGTGAACGTCTCGGCCATCGCGGCGGCGTTGTCGACGATCTGCTCGGCGTAGGCGGTGAACTCGTCGGTCAGCGCCTCCTTGAAGCCGACCGCCTTCCCCGCGATGTTGTGGATCAGGGGGCCGCCCTGCGTGCCGGGGATGACCGCGCTGTCGATGGCGTCGGCGTACTCCTCTTTGCACAGGATGATCCCGCCGCGACCGGCCCGGATCGACTTGTGGGTCGAACCGGTGACGATGTCGGCGACGCCGACCGGCGACTCATGGACGCCGGCCGCCACCAGCCCGGTGATGTGTGCCATGTCGGCCAGGTGGATGGCGTCGGCGGCGTCGGCGGCCTCCTGGACGCGCTCCCACTCGACCTCGCGCGGGTACGCGGAGAAGCCGGAGACGACGATGTCCGGATCGACTGCCTCCGCTTGTTCGACGAGGGCGTCGTAGTCGATGTAGCCGGAGTCGGGGTCGACCTCGTAGTGTTCTACGTCGTAGACCTGCCCGGCGAAGTTCATGTGGTGGCCGTGCGAGAGGTGGCCGCCGTGGGTCAGGTCCAGCGAGAGGATGGTGTCGCCGGGGTCGATGACCGCGAGGTAGGCGGCCATGTTCGCCTGCGACCCGCTGTGGGGCTGGACGTTGACGTGCTCTGCGCCCCAGAGTTCCTTCGCGCGGTCGATGGCGAGAGTCTCGATCCGGTCGATCTGTTCACAGCCGGCGTAGTAGCGCTTGCCGGGGTAGCCCTCGGCGTACTTGTTCGTCAGGACGCTCCCCTGTGCTTCCATCACGGCGGGGCTGGCGTAGTTCTCGCTGGCGATCAGCGTCAGCGTGTCGCGCTGGCGGGCGAGTTCGTCGTCGAGTACCGCCGCGAGTTCCGGGTCTGTCGCTTCGATCGGTGTGTTGTCGAGCATAGTGGAAAACTGCGTTCCGTGGGTGTTCTGAGGTTGCGGGCACTGCTACAAAACGATACTGATCGGGTCAGAAAGGACCGACGCGTCGGGGAGTGGCCGCCTTCGGGTTCCACACCGCAGAGGGGTTCGCCGGTTCTCAGGACGCTGGAACGTCACCGGCGCTTAACCCCCTGCTGTCCCAACGTCTCCCCATGCATCTCGTCGTCGCAGTCGACGGTTCACCGGAAGCGGAGGAGGCACTGGCTCACGCGACCGACATCGCGGACGCGACCGACGCCCGGATCACGGCGGTCCACGCGGTCGATCCATCGGTTCCCTCGGGCGACGCCGACCCCTTCGGCGGGGCGACCGAGCGCGACCGGCAACTGATCGTCGAGAGCGTCGAGACCGCCGAGGAACGCGGGTTGGAGATTCTCGACGCCATCGAGGACGTGGCCGGAAATCTCGGGTACGAGATCGAGACCGAACTGGTGTACGGCGACCCGGCGGACGCGATCACCGACTACGCCGAGACGGTCGACGCAGACGCCATCTACGTCGGCCACCGAGGGTTGTCGGAGCGCCGCGAGACGATGGTCGGCAGCGTGGCGAAACAGTTCGTGGAGCGTGCAGATCGGCCGGTGACGGTCGTCAGGTGAGGCGTCCACCGCCAGAGCGGTGACGGTCGTCGGGTGACAACCCGCCGACCGTCCTGCAGATTCGGCGCTATCGGCGGAAGTGCGCGACCGCCGCCCCGGCGAGACCGTACAGCGGCACCTCGACCGACGCGAACAGCAACCGGACCGCAGCACTCGGGAGGAACCGCCAGACGGAGACGTCTCTCGGGAGGGCGAACGCGAGCAGGTAGCCGACGAACACGGACACCGCCCCACAGAGGGCGAACCGGGCGAGGAGACCGACGTAGCGGTCCGAGAGCGCGATCAGCCCGCCGACCCAGTAGCCCGTGACGGCGACGAGAAGCGGCGACGCGACGAACCCGCCGATCGTCGTCGCGGAGACTACCCAGTCGTTCGGCGGTCCGAGGTCGCCGGCGAGCGCCAGCGCGAGTTGTCCCCCGTCGAGGAGACCAGCGAGGAGTCCGAGGGCGGTGACGACGACTGTCGCACGGCGGAGGGCGGACATGGACGGACCGCCGGCGGCCGGATTCAAAAAAACACGGGGAGCGTCTCCCGCGTGCCGGGCGCTGACACCCGACAGTGCCTTCCGGCTTCGAAACCCACTGTAGTCCCCACCGACGAGTTCGGGTGTGAACGGCGGGTCGGCGGTGACGACAGACGAGTCGGCGGTGGACAGCGACGCGACCACGGAACGACTGCTGGGCGGCTACACCGGCCAGATGCTCCTCGCCGTCTCGCTCGCGTGGGCCGTCCTGCAGGCCGGTCGGTTCCTCCTCTCGCCGCTGCTCCCGGCGATCATCACCGATCTGGGGATCACCGAGGCGACCGCCGGCATCGCGCTGGCGCTGTTCCAGGGCGTCTACGCCGTGACGCAGTACCCCGCCGGCGAGTACTCCGACCGGTGGTCGCGGGCGACGCTCATCGTCCCCGGACTGGCGACGCTCGTCGGCGGCTTCCTGCTGTTCGGGCTGGCCGGCGGACTCGCGGGGTTCGTCCTCGCGGCGGTCGTCACCGGCTTCGGGAAGGCGCTCTTTGCGATCCCGTCGCGGGCACTCCTCTCCGATCTGTTCGTCGAGCGACGGGGGCGAGCACTCGGCATCTACGCCGCCGGGACCGACCTCGGGGGACTGGCCGCCGCCGGTCTCGGCGTGCTGGTGTTGTCGGCCGGTGTCGCGATCCCGGCGTCCATCGCCGGCGTACCCGTGCCGGGCCCGTCGCCGACGCTCTCGTTCGATTCGTGGCGCGAGCCGTTTCTCCCGGTCGCGGTCGTGCTCGCCGGGTTGCTGGTCGTCTACGCACTGTGGACCCGCGACACGTACACGCTCGGCTCCCGGTCACTCGACGTGGCGGGAACCCTGCGCCGACTGCTGGCGACGCCCCGCCAGCGCCGGACACTGCTCGCCTTCGGTCTGTTCTACCTGATGGTCGGCGGCTTCATCAACTTCCTGCCGACGTATCTCGCGCAGGCGAAGTCGTTCTCACCCGGCGCGGCGAGTGCGGCCTTCGCCCTCGTCTTCGTCGTCGGTGCGGTGACGAAGCCGGTGGCAGGGGGACTCAGCGACCGCTTCTCTCGGGAGTCCATCGCGGTGGCCGGACTGCTGGTCGCGAGCGTCGCACTCGCGGGACTCGTCGTCGCCGACTCGCGACTCGCGATTCTCGGCGGCATCGTCCTCCTCGCAGTGGGCTACAAGACCGAGTTCCCCCTCGCCGACGGCGTCATCCTCGACAACGCGCCGGACGGCGACCTCGGCGCGGACCTCGGGGCGGCACGGGCGCTGTTCCTCGCGGCCAACGCGGTCGGCCCGGCGTACGTCGGCGTCGTGGCGACCTACGTGAACTACACGGTCGCGTTCGGCGGTCTCGTGGGGTGTCTGCTCCTCGCCGCCGGACTCCTCGCGTGGGACACGGTGGGTCGGGACTGAGCGGTTCTCCCTGGCTGAGAACGACCCCGAGCAGTCTTCGGTGTCTCTCACGAATGTCTATGTATATTATGGCGACGAACACACTCACCGAGACAACGGAGGGACGCCGGGTCCGCGTCGGCGTGCTGAGCCTGCACAACAGCAAGGAGACGAAAGCGATCCTGAACGCGGTCGAGGCGCTGGGGCACCGCCCCGAGTGGCTCCGGGCCGAGAACACCGTGATCCGGATGGACGACGACGAGGTGACACTGACGCCGCCGGTCGACGTGATCGTCAATCGACTCCTGCTGTCGAACACCGAACAGCCCTCCGAGGAACTGGGACTCGCCCGGACCCTCGACGGCATCGTCCCGATGCTGAACGCGCCAGACGCGACGGCACGGGCCGGCCACAAGACCGCCGCCGCGGTCGCACTCGTCGACGCGGGCCTCCCCGTGCCGAAGACGACCTTCGCGCTGTCGAGCGACCAGTTGACGCGTCTCCGCGAGGAGTTCGGCACCGAGGCCGTCTACAAGACCGCCATCGGGACTCACGGCGGCGGCGCGTGGAAGGTCCGGACCAGCGACCCGCTGACCGCCCGGGTCGGCAAACGCCGGGCCTTCCTGCAGGAACTCGTCGGCCGAGACGGCGAGGTCCCCCGCGACCTCCGGGTGTACGTCGTCGCGGGCGAGGTACTGGGTGCGATGGAACGCGTCGCCGTCGAGGGGGACTGGCGGACGAACGTCGCTCGCGGGGGCCACGTCGCCGACGTGAGCGACTCGACGCCCGACGCTGTCCTCGAGATCGCGCGTCGGGCGGCGACGACGCTCGGTCTCGACTGTGCCGGCGTCGACCTGATCGAGGGTGACGACGGCTGGTACGTCCTCGAAGTGAATCCGACGGCGGGGTTCAAAGGGTTCTACCGCGCGACCGGCACCAGTCCCGCGCCGCACATCGCCCGGCAGGCCATCGAACTCGCGGGTGGGACCGTCGATCCGGATCGCGTCGAGCGACTGGCTTCGACGCTCGACGACTCGGTCCCGGCGTGTAAACCCGCGCCACAGCCAGTCAGTTCCGACGAGGTGGTCACCATCGGCTACACCGAACAGGTGGTCGTCTCAGGGACGACAGGGACGAAGACGGTCGTGGCGAAGTCCGACTCCGGTGCGGCCTCCACGAGTATCGACCTCCAACTCGCGGCCGACATCGGTGCCGGGCCGATCCACACCGTCTCGCGCGTCCGGTCCGGGAGTTCGAAGCAGACGTCGACCCGACCCGTGGTCGATCTGGTCGTCGGCATCGGCGGGGAACAGTACACCGTCCCCGCGAACATCCAGGACCGGACGCACATGACCCACCCGCTCTTGCTGGGTCGTGACATCCTCAAGCACTACCGACTCGACGTGAGCCGGCGTGTCGAGGACCACGCCGAGGTCACCGACGAGGAGTGAGCGACGGGAGCCCGGTCGCTCACACGCCGGCTGAGGGGTCCGGTTCGGCGGCGAGGTACGGCAGGAAGGCGTCGGCGAGGGGCGTCAGTTCGACACGCTCCCGAGTCTCGTCGTACTCGACGACGCCGAAGTCGACGAGTTTCGGGAGGTGTGCTTGGTACAGCGAGAGTTGCACGCGCTGTCGCACCGCGCCGTCGACCGCGTGTGCGTCGGTGTCTGCCTCCAGTGCGGCGACGTGTCTCGCCAGCGCTCGGAGGCGCGCTTCCCCCTCGGCGCGCTCGTGGAGATACCAGAGCGCGAGGCGCCGGCGACGTGCCTGGAGGACGTCGAACAGGTCGTCTCGCGTCAGCGAGTCGGTCGGCGCCGTCGGGGAGCGGTCCCGGAGACCGCCTTCCGAACCGTACGCGCTCGGGTCGTCGTTTGTGGTTGGTCCCGTCATCGTACCTCCACGATGGATCTTCGCCGGCATATATCGGCCCGAGCGTTTCAGCCGTTTCGACCGGGTGAAACTGTTTCACCGCCGGATCGAGGTCCAGAATCGACGCCGCACCCGGCGAGACCGACGGTGATACCACGCTCCGAGAGACGAGACGACGCGAGCGACCGGCGACACAGCGCTCTGCAGGGTGAGACTACGAGTATCGGCCTGTGACACACGCCCTGCGGGTTGAGAGCACGCGAAGCGACCGGCGGCACCGCTGACGGTTCCGGACCGCTGGCATCGACCCGGGAGCCAGCCGGCGTCGTCCCGCGACCTCGCGTCGAGTCAGCCCGGACTGGGATCTCGGGGTCGCTGCCCGCGATCGGTTCGTGTGGTCGTGATCGCTGGCTCGTGGCCCGCCAGACAGATCAGGTTCTCCCGACCGAGACGTATCTTGGTGATCTCGTTGTCGTCGGCCATCCGGCTCAAGAGCCGACTCACCTTCGCCTTCGACCAGTCGCTGTGTTCGACGATCACACCCTGTTTCACGCGGCCGCCTTCTGCGGTGAGCATCCCGACGACGAGTCGGTCGTCCTCGACGCCGGGGTCGGCGGCCGACACGACCGCCTCGGCCGAGTCCGCCTCGCCCCACCGCTCGTCGGGAGACGCCGTGGCGTCGTCGGCACCGGTCGCCGCTGACCGCCGGTCTGTCTCGGCCGGGAAGTCTGCCGCGTGGTCGCCGGCGGTCGTGAGACCGACCGCCACGGTCGAGACGGCTGCCCGGAGTCGCCGCCCCGCGTCGGCGACGCCGCAGACGGCGCGGTGGCGCAGGTGGACGACGAGGACACTGTGCCGAACCTGGCCGGCGACCTCCCGGCTCTGGTCGACGACGACCCGCCCGTAGCCGACGAGTAGCCGACCGTAGCCCGCGACAGTCCGACCGTCGTCGACGACGCGTTCGAGTGTCCCGAGTGCAGAGCCGACGAGGTGGGTCAGTGCTCCGAGCGCACCGGCGGCGAGCGCCCGACCGCGTCCAGACAGCCCTGCACAGAGGAGCACCGCGAGCAGGGCGGAGAGACCCCCGCCCGGGAGCGTCGTGGTCTCGGTCGGATCAGTTCCGAGGGCGGTCTCCACCCGGTCGCCGAGGAGGTCGCCGTCGGTGTTGCCCGCGAGTGGGTCCGTGCCGAGTTCCCGTTCCGTCGCGTCGTTCAGTCCGTCGCCGTCGGTGTCTGCGACGAGTGGGTCGGTCCCGGCGAGTCGCTCTCGCTCGTCGCCGAGTCCGTCGCCGTCGGTGTCGGCCGCCGTCGGCGAGGTGCCTGCGGTGAACTCGGCCCCGTCGGCGAGTCCGTCGCCGTCGGTGTCGACGACGGTCGGGTCCGTTCCGAACAGGGACTCGCTCCCGTCGTCGAGTCCGTCACCGTCGGTGTCGGCGACCGTCGGGGAACTCTCGCCGTACAGTTCTCGCTCGTCGTCGAGTCCGTCGCCGTCGGTGTCGACGGACAGTGGGTCGGTCCCCTCGGCCAGTTCGGTCGCGTCGTTCAGTCCGTCGCCGTCGGTGTCTGCGACGGTGGGGTCGGTCCCGAGTTCGACCTCGCGGCCGTCCGCGATGCCGTCGCCGTCGGTGTCGGCCGTCGTCGGCGAGGTGTCGGTCTCCCGTGGGTCCGGTAGCCCGTCGCTGTCGCTGTCGCTCGCCCAGAGGTGCGTCCCGGCTTCGTGTTCCTCGGCGTTCGTGAGGCCGTCGCCGTCGAGGTCGCCCGTGCGGGGAACCGACACCACGGTCAGCGACTCGGTGGCGAGCGTCTCGCCGGAGGACGGGTTCTGGATCGACACCGTGAGGTCTGTCGGCCCGTCGCCGCCGAGTTTGAGGTCGGCCGTGACGCGGTCGGAGTCGGGACCGATCCGGATACACGACCCCGGTCCGCCGGTGTTGAAGCAGACGGTGCGTTCTCTCTCGACGGAGAGGTGGACGACGATACCGTAGCTGTCCACCGTCTCTCCCGAGTCCGTCCGTTCCCAGACGTAGACGGTGTCTATCTCCGTTCCGGCGCTGTGGTCGAACGACACCGACTCGATCTGTGCCGTCGGCACGCCCGACGACTCCGAGGAGTCGACGCCGCCGACGCTCCCCGAATCCGCCGAGGCGACCGCGCCTGCGCCGGCGACCACTACGATCACGAGTAGGACGGTGACCCCCGTCCGTGAGAGACGGCTCTGGTGCATTCGTTTGTACGAGATAAGACTGAATTATATACTTTTCGTCGCTTCTTGTCGAAGATAACTAACCATCTGTAGCAGTAATCGAAACGTAGTTGGTACGTATCCTGTTACTACAGTCGGCTCGGGGCGGAGCCGTTTTGTCGCTCGCGTGCCGTGGATCGGTATGCTCGGTCTCCGCTACGTCGCCTGCGAGGAGTGCGGTCGTGTCACCGCCACGGCCGTCTCGGACGCCGACCCCGTCTGTGGTCGGTGTGAGAGTGTGGCGGTCAGGACCCTCGACGGCGACACGGACGCAGACAGCGACGGCGGCGTGACGTACTTCGCGTCGTCGATGCGTGTGGAGTGAGGCGACGGCCGACCGGTGAGACGCGTCGGTCGGGACGGCACGACGTATCGGAGCTTTCATTCTCCGGCCCGTGTCACACCCGGACGATGGTCCTCTCGCTGTTCGCGTCTGCGTCGCCGGCCGTGAACGTCCTGTTGATCGTCGTCGCCACCGCCGTCATCTGGATCGGAAGTGGCTGGCTGGAGGCGTCGGCGGAGGACCTCTCCGCGTACTACGGCCTGCCGGCGGTCGTGCAGGGCTCGGTGGTCGTCGCGGTCGGCTCCAGTTTTCCGGAGTTCACCAGCGTCGTCTTCACCGCACTCGACGGCGCGTTCAACATGGGCGTCGGTGCCATCGTCGGCTCTGCCATCTTCAACATCCTCGTGATCCCCGGACTGTCTGGGCTGGCGGCCGCCGACGAACTGGAGGCCAACCGGACGATCGTCTACAAGGAGGCGCAGTTCTACATGCTCGCGGTCTCGGGACTCGTCATCACCTTCGCGCTCGCGGTCATCTACGACCCGGTGACCGGCACCGGGTCGCTCGCGGGCGAGATCGGGCGTCCGCTCGCACTGATTCCGCTGGGGCTGTACGGGCTCTACTTGTTCATCCAGTGGCAGGACGTGAGTGACTACGAGGTCGAGGAACCGCCGAGCGACATCCCGGTCGGGCGGGAGTGGGGTCGGCTTCTCGCCGGTCTGCTCTTGATCCTCGTCGGCGTCGAACAGTTGGTCGGTAGCGTCGAGTCGCTGAACGCCACGTTCGGGATTCCGGAGTTCCTCGCGGGCGTGACGATAATCGCCGCCGCGACGAGTCTGCCGGACACGCTGGTCAGCGTCCGGGCGGCCCGCGACGGGAACGCCACGACGAGTCTCGGCAACGTCTTCGGCTCTAACACCTTCGACCTTCTCGTCGCCATCCCGGTCGGCGTGCTCATCGTCGGTGCGGTCACCATCGACTTCGGCGTCGCGGTCCCGATGATGGGTGTCCTGACGGCGGCGACCGTGATCCTGTTCGGCCTCCTCCGGACCGACCTTTCGCTGACGACGCCCGAGTCGGTGAGTCTGCTCGTCCTCTACACCGTCTTCGTCGTCTGGGTCGTCGCCGAGACGGTCGGGGTCGTCCAGATACTTCCCGGTGGGTGAGTCGGCCGGTCCGCGTCGAGCAGCCGTACCGTGGCCGAGGACCGCGGTCAGTCCTCGCCCGTCACGCCTTCTGGCGACCCGCGTGCTGTGCGGCCCCGCCGGCGTACTCGTCGTGCGTACAACCCGGCGCCGGAGACACCGATCACGAGCAACACGACCAGCCACGTCAGCAGCGCGTGTGAGACGTAAGTCCCCGACAACAGCGACCAGTTCACCGTGTCACCGATCAGTACCACGTCCAGGTCCAGCGGGACTCGCCCGGTGGTAGAGTTGTCGGCCCCGTGCATCAGCATCGCCAGCAGGGCGCTCCCGCCCGACCCGTTGAACACCCACGCCAACAGGACGGAGAAGGCGACGATGCCCGTGAAGTACGAGAGGATCAGCACCGCCGGCCAGTCCGCCCGAATGCCACCGGGGAGCACGAACTGCGGGAGGTGCCACAGTCCCCAGAAGACGCCGACGATCACCGCCGCGCCGAACGCGCCGTACCGCGCCTGCAGTTCTGGCTGGGCGAACCCGCGCCAGCCGAGTTCCTCCTGGCCGCCGCCGATCAGCGTCCCGAGGACGATGCCGATACCGATACTGACCGGATCGAACGCGAAGGCGGTCCAGTCGATCGGATCACCGAGCAGCCACCCGACCACGCCGCTGGCGTACGCGATCAGGAACGGGACGGCGATGGCGACGACGTACCACGCCGGGTGGACCCGCCAGCGTAGGACGTCTCGGAGCCAGCCCCGGACACTCTCGCCGGACGCCCGGAGGACGACGACCGCGGAGATAGCCGGCGCGAGTGGGCCGAGAAAGCCGCCGATGAACCACCAGGTCCACGACGGCTCGAGACCCAGCAGGAGGATCACGCCCTCCAACCCCCACGCGATGGCGTAGGCGAACAGAAAGAAGGCGGCGATGCGGTGCCGGGCGATCCAGTTGGTGGTGGGGGTGTCTCCGCCGGTGCCCGCGGGACTCTCACCACTCTCGCTGACGGTGTTCATGACGACTATCGGTCCGGTGAGTGGGTAGCTGACGAGCATGATTCTCGGGGCGTGGGGACGACTGGCGTCGGCTCTGGGCCGAGTCGAGACGACCACTCCCACCCCGTGAGAACCAGCGCACTCGACACCCTCGCCGGGAACGTCTCTCCGAGTGGTGAGCCCAGATGACCTCGACGACAGTTCCCCGGTGGCAACGCGGTTCGACAGTCCTGCTCGCACTTCTGACGACGGCCGTCGTGCTGCTCGGCTTCGCCCGCCCCGACCGCTACCCGCCCGCGATCCGGACACAACTGGTCGTGCAAGACGTGCTGGTACTCGTCGTGGGCGTCCCGGCGCTCCTGCTCGGCGTCTGGTACGCGGCGCGGGGGTCCACCGCCGGGCGCGTCGTCTGGCTCGGCGCACTGGCCTACGCGGCGTACGTCTGGCTCTCGACCGGCCTGCAGGTCCCGTTCACTCGGTTCTTCCTCGCGTACGCGGGACTGTTCGCGCTCTCGCTGTTCACGCTGATCGGGGGTGTGCTGGCGACCGACCCCGAAGCCCTGCGCTCGGCACTCGAAGATCGCCTGCCGGACCGACTGTACGCCGGCGCACTGGCCGTCATCGCGGGCGGACTCGCCACGCTGTGGCTGGCCGAACTGGTGCCGGCGACGATCAGTGCGACACCCCCGGCACTGGCCGCCGAGACCGGCCCGCAGGCGCTCGTCTCGCACTTCCTCGATCTGACGCTCGTCGTGCCGGGACTGGCGATCACGGCCGGGTTGCTCTGGCGAAAGCGGCCGTGGGGGTACACACTGGCCGGTGTCGGCGTCGTCTTCGGCGCGTTGCTCGCGCCGACGATCACCGGCGCGACCGTCGCACTGCTGTTCGTCGGGAGCGTGACCGTCCCGGCCGTGGCCGTCGTCTTCACCGTCCTGCCAGCAGTGCTGGCGGTCGCGCTGGCTGTCGGCTATCTCAGATCTCTGGCGGGTGGGGGACACGACCCGGCCGACCGCCCGGCCGGTGCCACCGACGCCCCCCGGTAACACTCGTGTCCGCGCAGGCTCAAGTTCTTGCGACGCCTACTGCTGTCCATGAGTGACGTGACGCCCACACCGGGCATTCACCACGTGACGTGCATCGCTGGCGACCCCCAGCGCAACATCGACTTCTGGGTCGAGACGCTCGGGCTTCGCCTCGTGAAGCGGTCGATCAACCAGGACGACCCCGGCACGTACCACTTCTTCTTCGCCGACGCGGAGGGGACACCGGGCACCAGTATGACGTTCTTCCCGTGGGAGGACCTCCCGCAGGGGAAGGTCGGCACCGGCCAGGTCTCGACCACTGCGTTCCGCGTCCCCGAGGGGAGTCTCGACTACTGGGAGTCCCGGTTCGACGACTACGGCGTCGACTACGACGACCGCGTCGAGCGGTTCGGCGAGACGGTCCTCCCCTTCCGTGACCCGGACGGGCTCCCGGTCGAACTCGTGGAGACCGAGATTCCCGAGGACGATCCAGTCGTTCCGTGGACCGAGTTCGTCCCGAGCGAGTACGCCATCCGTGGGTTCCACTCCGTGACGCTGTGGATCGCGGACCCGGACCCGACCGAGGGACTGCTGGAGACGATGGGCTTCGAGCGAGTCGGCACCGAGCAAGCGCAGAGTGACACGCCCGGCGACCGTCGAACACGCTTCGCGGCCAGCGGGCCCGTCGGGAAGTACGTCGACGTCCTCCCCACGATCGAGGGCGGACGACAGGGCCACGGAACCGTCCACCACGTCGCGTTCCAGACGCCGACCGACGACGATCAGGAGGCGATGCGGTCTGCGGTGCGGGGACAGGGGCTGTCGCCGACGAACCAGATCGACCGCCACTGGTTCCGGTCGGTGTACTTCCGGGAACACGGCGGCGTCCTCTTCGAACTCGCCACCAGCGGCCCGGGGTACACCAGCGACGAACCGCTCGACGAGTTGGGTGGTCGCCTCGTCCTCCCCGGTCGGTTCGAGAGTCAGCGCGAACAGATCGAGGCGCAACTCCCGGACGTGACGATTCCGCACGCCGACCCGATCGAAGCCGACGACTGAACGCCGGAACGTGTCCGGTCTCGGCCCCGATGACCCGTTCTCGTACATAATACTTTGGGCCAGTGGCAGCGCCAGAAACTACGGACGAGACATAACCCGATTCCGGCGAACCTTCGGGTACGATGCGACACGAACCGCCCCGCGCACACCCCTCGCGGACAGTCCGAACCGCCCTCTACCCACCAGCACCGGCCCGGTCACACCGGCGTCCGGGCCCGGTCGCCCCTGCTGACTCGGCTCTCCATCCGACCGGCCACACCGACCCGAGGTCCCGACCCTCGGGGTCGGCGACCGCCACCGCCCGGAGGTGGTCCCGATGACGAGCAGAACCGCCGTCCTGGTCGCCGGACTCCTCGTCGTGTCGAGTCTCGGTGTCGCGCTCCCGGCGACGGGTGCCGACACCGTGGTCCTCGTCGAGACCGGCGTCTCCGACCGCCAGCCGACGACCGACGAGAACGTCACCGTCACGACGAACGTCTCGAACCTCGCGGGCGACGGGAACGACTACGTTCTCAAGAGCGTCCGCGTCTTCGACGGGACCGACGCCCGGGACCGCGACGAACTCGCCGGAGTCCAGCCCCGCGACCGGATCGAACCCGGCGAGTCGCGGACCGTCGACCTCTCGGTCGGCATCGACGAGGTCGGCGAACGCGACCTCCTGATCAAACTCAGCCTGCTCTCGACCGACGGCGACGTGCGCCGGATCGAACGCGTCGTCACGCTCGACGTGCGCGACCCGCACCCCGTCGTCGGGCTAGCGTTCGAGCCGACGGTCGCCGGGTCCGCGACGAACGCGACCGTGACCGTCGCGAACGGCCTCGACCAGCCGATCCGGAACGTCGAACTCCGCCTCTCGCCCGAGCGCACCAGCCTGACGAGTAGCGATCACGTCTTCGCCCGCGTCGAACCCGGCGCGGAGCGAGCGGTCTCGGTCGGTGTGCGCGGCGACACCAGTGGCACGGAGCGCGTCACCGCCCGCGTGGCGTACAGCTACAACGGAACCAGATACACCACCGAGCGCACGCTCTCGGGCACCTTCGTCGAACCCACGAACCCCGGGCGGATCGCACTGAACAACCTCCGCGTCGAGGAGACCGACGCCGGCCTCCGTGTCCGCGGCACCGCCAGCAACCCCGGCGGGAGCGACGTGACCGGCGTCACGGTCTCGGTCGCCTCGGGTGACGGCGTCGAACCGGCGGCCAACAACGCCGAGTTCTTCGTCGGCCGCGTCGCCGGCAGCGACTTCGGGACCTTCGAGGCGGTCGCAGCGCCGACCCGCAACGGGACCGTCACGATACCGGTCCGGGTCGAGTACCTCGTGGACGGCGTCCCCCGCGAGGCCGTCAGGACCGTCTCGTACACACCAGAGCAGGAACCGACGCCCGACCGCACCACGGCGAGCGGGCTGCCGCTCTCGCTCGTCGGCGGTGCGGCTGTCGTCGTCGGCCTGCTCGGGGTCGTCGGGTGGAGGGTCCGCCGTGGTCGAAACTGACGACGCCGAGGCGACCGGGACCGTCGCCGAGTCGCTCGGGACGAGTGGCCCCAGCGACCCACTCGGCGAGAGCGCCGACGCGCCGCTCGTCGTCGCCCGAGACGTCGTGAAGGAGTATCGGAGCGGCGACGAGACGCTCCGGGCGCTGAAGGGCGTCGACCTGGAGATCCGACCGGGCGAGTTCGTCGCGGTCGTCGGTCCCTCGGGCAGTGGCAAGTCGACGTTGCTGAACGTCCTCGGCCTGCTCGACGTCCCGACCTCGGGCAGGGTGGAACTCGACGGGACCGCCGTGGCCGACCTCTCCATCGCAGAGCGCACTCGCCTCCGGCGGGAGACGGTCGGCTTCGTCTTCCAGTCGTTCCACCTCGTGCCGACGCTGACCGCGACCGAGAACGTCATGCTCCCGCGACTCGCCGGGTCCGACACGTCGGGGGCGTTCGACCGTGCCGACGGTCTTTTGGAGAGCGTCGGCCTTGACGACCGGACCGACCACTACCCGGACCAACTCTCCGGCGGCCAGCGACAGCGCGTCGCGGTGGCTCGGTCGCTGGTGAACGACCCACGACTCCTGCTCGCGGACGAACCGACCGGCAACCTCGACCAGGCGACCGGTCGGCAGGTGTTAGACGAGTTCGCCGGTATCGCCGACGACGGGGTCGCCATCGTCGCCGTCACGCACGACGAGCAGGTGACGCGGTTCGCCGACCGGGTCGTCACGATCGTCGACGGTCGCATCGACGTAAACGCCGGAGACGACAGCGAACCGGACGCCGACGCGGACGATGAGACCGGTTCGGACGGGACTGCCTCGCACGAACCGGCGGGAGGCGTACCGTGAGCCGTCGGTTCTCGGCGCGCCTGCTCGAACGGTTCCCGCTGACGACGCTGGCGTGGCGGAACCTCACTCGGACGCGCGTCCGCACCAGTCTCGCCATCCTCGGCATCCTCGTCGGGGTGGTCGCCATCGCCTCGCTGGGCGTCACTGGCGTCGCGTTCCAGGAGTCGCAAGTGGACAGCTTCGATCGCATCGGGAGTACCGTCCTGATCGAACCCGGCGAGGACGCCGACAGCCAGCGACTCGACGCCGACGACCGGCGACTCGTCCAGAGCAACACCGACTACCCGACCTACACGTTCAAACAGACGACCGCGAACGTCAGCCACCTCCGGACCGACACGACCGCGCCACTCAAGTCGGTCAACCAGCCACGCGAGCAGACGACGGTCGCCGAGGGGTCGATCCCGGTCGGGTGGCGTGACGGCGTCGCCGTCGGCAGTGGTCTCGCCGAGGAACTCGGCGTCGGTGTCGGCGACGCGATGACGATAGAGGGGGAGACCCAGCGCGTGGTCGCCGTCTTCGCCGAGAACGAGGACCAGCGGGTCTTCTCGACCGACGAGGCCGTGGTCGTCCCGAGTGAGCGACACCCGAACGAACAGTACACCGGCATCTACCTCGAAGCCGGGAGCTTCGCGTCGGCCTTCGCCGAACGCGACCGCCTCGACAGCGCGCTCAACTACCAGGAAGAACGCTACGCCGTCCAGGACTTCGAGGACGCGGTGAGTCAGATCCTCCAACTGCTCGCCCAGATCAACGTCTTCCTCGTCGGCATCGGTGCCGTCTCGCTGTTCGTCGCCAGCGTCAGCATCGTGAACGTGATGCTGATGTCGACGATCGAGCGCCGGGGCGAGATCGGTGTCTTCCGGGCGGTGGGGTATCAGCGACTCGCCGTCCTGCGACTCCTGCTGACCGAGGCCCTCCTGATGGGTGTCGTCGGCGCGGTGCTGGGTGTCGTCCTCAGCCTCGCGGTCGGTGCGGCTGTCAACCAGGCACTGCTCGGCGATCCGACGGCGTTCAGCGACCGGAGCCTCCAGTATCTCGCCTTCGGGTTCTGTTTCGGGCTCGTGGCGAGTCTCCTCGCGGGACTCTACCCCGCGTGGCGTGCCGCGAGCGACCCACCGGTCGAGTCGCTCCGGGGCTGATCGCGTCGGGTCTCGTCTTCTCCCCCTCCTCTCTGGTACGACCCTGCCCGTCACCGACCGGAGAGTGTCACCAGTAGGAGCGCCTGCCCGACCGCGATGACCGTCACGGCCGCGAGTGCGACCGTCGCGTCGGCGCTGCCCGCGACGACCAGCGCGGTCGGCACCGGCCCGGCGACGACCGCGAGGATGCCCCCGGCGAGTGTCGCCATCCGTGGGTCGCCGCGGCGCCGGTACGCCCGAACCGCCTGTCCGGCGACGAAGACACCGCCACCGACGACACTCGCGGTGAGTGCCAGGGTCGGGACGCCGACCCCGCCGACGGTCGCCAGTCCCCACCCGACCAGCACGGCGGCGACGACCGCGATGCCGGCGACGACCGGATCCCCGGGCGACAGCGGAGCGGACCCGCCCTCACCGGCCGACCGCGGGGGACCCCGGCGTGGCCCGTACATCGCCGAGAGGATGGCGAGCAACCCGAGCGCCTGTGCCACCGCGACGACGGCGTACCGGGCGGTGTCCGGAACCAGTCCCACGTCCACGACCTGCATCGACAGCGGGACGACCGCGACGAGACAGATGCCGACGACCAGCGCCCGGAGCGCGGGGTCGGCGTTCCGGCGGTAGCCCCGGATGGCACGAACCGCGACGAGGAGTGCGAGACCGACTGCCAGTACGACGACGAGGGTGGCGAGCGTCTCGACGACGGGCGTGCCGGCGAGTGTGACAGTGAGTGCGTGTGGGTGGATCATCGGAGTCTCTCGAAGAGTCGTTCGAGGCGGTCGACCGCGTCGTCCGCCGGCGGTCTGCGGGCTATCTCGACGCGGAACCCGTCGGCCGACAGATCGACCGTCAGGCGGTCGAGTCGCGCGCGATACCGCTCGAAGTGGTGGCCGTCGGGGTCGAGTTCGGTGCTGGCCGAGAGCAGATCGGCGTCGGCGAGTCGGCGTAGTTGTCGGTAGACGGTCGTCCGCGACGCACCGCAGGCGGCCACGAGGTCGTCGGCCGACAGTGGCTCTCGAGCCGTCCTGGCGAGTATCTCGCGAGCACACGGGTTGGCGAGCAGGTCGGCGACCGAGCCGAGGTCGTCGGCACTGTCGCCGGTGTCGGCCTCGTCGGTCGCTCGCGTCCGGTGCTCGTCGTCAGCCATCGTCGATGTGTTGCCGTGTCGTCCGACCGACGTAACTGCTCGCGTTCACGACTCGCTGGCGACGGTCGGACTCGCCTCTCTCCCCCGGAGGTAGATCGCGAGCAAGACGACGCCGAGAAGTCCGCCCGAGAGCAGCGAGACGCCGACTGCGGCGGTCCAGAGGCCGGGACGGGGCCGTCCGCGCCGGGTCGCGTCCCGGTAGAGCCAGCGCGTGACGACCAGCGCGGCGAGGACGTATCCGACCGCGAACAGCAGGAGCCCGACGAGCAGGAGCGAATCCCCCGCCGTGACGAGTGGGACCGACTCCGGTACTCCGACGGACGGGACCGACTCCGGCACTGCGACGAACGGGCGGGATTCCGGCACTGCGAAGACTGGCTGGACCGCCGAACGGCTGGCGAGTCCGGGATCGGTGGTGTGCATACCCCACCTCGGTCGTCGGGAGTCGTAGGTGGGCTGGCGAATCACGCGCCGCGGAATCGACCACAACGGTGAAGTAGGAGGTCTCGACGGGCCGCCGTTCGACGAGTGTCGGGGGCCGACGCCCTCGGCGGATAAACCGCCGCGATGTGACGGCACAGCAGGTATCGGCGTATCGACAGTACGAGTAGACGGGGACGCTCGGATCGGTCGTCCGTCACGTCGGAACGACCGAACTCGGCGGGCACTCGGCCCGAGGCCCCACTGCACGCGACAAGGGATGGCAGACTGAGTTGCGACGCGCTCGCGTCGTGAGCAGACGCGAGCCGCGAACCTATCGGCGACTCGATTCGTTCTCTCGGTGTTCGACACCGCCCGGAGAGTGGGTTTTCACTCCGGTCAGGTGCCCAGGTACAGTTCCGCGACCTCCTCGGAGTCCAGCAGTTCCGCACCCGTGCCTTCGAGGCGGTCCTCGCCCATGTCGAGGACGATCCCGTGGTCGGACTCCTTGAGTGCTCGCCGGGCGTTCTGCTCGACCATCAGTACTGACGTGCCGTCGTCGTTGATCTCGGCGATCTTCTTGAACATCACGTCGACGAGTTGCGGCGCGAGGCCCGCGGAGGGTTCGTCGAGGATGAGCAGATCGGGGTCGACCATCAGCCCCGCCCCCATCGCCACCATCTGTTGTTGGCCGCCGGAGAGGTTCTGGACCGGCGTATCCTCGCGGTCGGCGAGTTCCGGGAACCGGTCGTACACCGCCTGGACGCGGGCCTCGAAGTCGTCCTCGGCCGTCAGCGACCAGCCGCCCATCTTCAGGTTCTCCCGGACGGTGAGGTTCGGGAAGACGTTCTCCGTCTGTGGGACGAAACAGATGCCGTGTTCGATGGCCTCGTCGGCGGCGATGCCGGTGATGTCCTCGTCCTCGAAGACCACCCGCCCCTCGCGGACCCGCAGGAGGCCGACGATTGTCTTGAGGAACGTCGACTTCCCGGCGCCGTTCGGCCCGATGATCGTCACCATCTCGCCGTCTTCCATCTGCAGGCTCGCGCCGTCGACGATGATCGCGTCGCCGTACCCCGAGACGAGGTCGCGTGCGTCGAGCAACATCAGACCTCACCTCCGAGATACGCTTCGAGGAGGTCGTCGTCGTTCTGTACCTCCTCGGGTGACCCGCTCGTCAGCACTCGCCCCTGGTGCATCCCGACCACCGTGTCGCTGATGTCCATGATCATGTCGATGTCGTGTTCGACGATCAGCACCGTCAGCCCGTTCCGCTTCATCTCCTCGATCATCTCGATGATCTCGTCTGAGAGACTCGGGTTGACGCCGGCCATCGGTTCGTCGAGCAGCAGGACGTCCGGGTCGGCCATCAGTGCCCGGCCGAGTTCCAGCAGTTTGCGCTGGCCACCCGAGAGGTTGCCCGCGTACTCGTCGCGCAGATCCCACAGTTCGAGTTGCTTGAGGATCTCCTCCGACCGGTCGGCGATCTCCGCCTCGCGGTCGCTCGCGGTGCCCGCGAGCGCCTGCACGACGTTCTCGCCGTCGTGGTCCTGCCCGCCGAGGCGGACGTTCTGCCGGACGGTCATGCCAGTCAGTTCACGCGAGATCTGGAAGGTCCGGATCATACCCCGGGTCGCCCGCGCCTCGGGCGGGAGGTCGGTCACGTCCTCGCCGTCGAGTTCGACCGTCCCGCCGTCGGCGTCGTAGAAGCCCGTGACGAGGTTGAACGTCGTCGACTTGCCCGCTCCGTTCGGGCCGATGAGTCCGACCACGGTGCCGCGTTCGACCTCGAAGGAGGCATCGTCGACCGCGACCAGGCCCCCGAAGGACTTGTACAGGTCCTCGACGCGCAGGATAGGGTCGCTCATCGGGTCGCCTCCCCGAACAGGCCGTCGGGCCGGGTCAGGAGACCGACCACGAGCACGACCAGTCCGACCAGTGGCTTGTACTCCGCCGGGATGACGACGACGCTCAACTCCTGGAGGAGGCCGATGACGTAGCCGCCGACGACCGCGCCGACGGGGTCGCCGATCCCCCCGAGGATGACCGCCGCGAAGATGGGGATCAGCGCGAGAAAGCCCATCGTCGGCCGGAGTTGGCCGTCGAGGCCGAGCATCACACCGGCGATGCCGGCGACGACGCCCCCGACCAGCCAGACGTACAACACGAGTCGCTCGGTGTCGACGCCACGGATGCGCGCGAGGTCGGCGTCGTCCGACGCGGCCCGCATGGCGATGCCGATGTCGGTCCGCTGGAGGAGGACGAACACGCCTCCGAGAACGAGCAACGAGAGGCCGACGATGGCGACCTGATCGCCGAGGATCTGGACGCCGAAGTAGGTGGGTGCCTCCTCGATGGGGACGTCGAACCGCTTGCTCCCCGACCCCCAGACGATCCGGATCAGGTTCCGCAGGATAAAGGAGAGACCGATGGAGACGACCAGCAGCACGATCGCAGAGCGGTCGCGGAAGTGCTGGAAGACGGCCTTGTCGAGCGTCACGGCGAGGGGACCGACCGCCAGCACCGCCAGTGCACCCGACACCGCGACGGGGAGGCCGAGTTGGTCGTTCAGCCCGAAGGCGACGAACGCACCCAGTGCCATGTACTCGCCGTACGCGATGTTGATGAAGTCGAGGATGCCGAAGATGAGCGTCAGCCCCAGCGCACCAAGCGCGATGAGACTGCCCGACACCAGCCCGAACCAGACGAACTGGAGGTCGAAGGCCGCCATCACTCACCCTCCATCGACTGGCCCGCGGCCATGCGTTCTCGATCCCCGAACAGCCCCTGCGGGCGGTAGTAGAGGACGACGATCAGTGCCGCGCCGATCACGATGAGTCGAACGAAGGGAATCTCGCTGCTGAGGGGGATGTTCGACGGTAGGAACCGCGTCACCTGCCGGATCCCGACGAGGAAGACCGTCCCCGCGATGGCACCGACGTAACTGCCCGCTCCGCCGATGATAACCGCGGCCCAGACGCTGAACGTCAGCGACGGCAGGAACATCGTCGGGTTGATGGCGAAGAAGAAGTGCGCCCACAGCGCACCCGCCAGCCCCGCGATGCCCGCGCCGAGGCCGAACGACTTCAGCTTGAACATCGGCGTCCGCTTGCCGAGTGCCCGGGGGACGTCCTCGTCCTCCCGGATCGCGTGGAGGACGCGCCCGAAGGGGCTCGTCGAGAGTCGCCGGAAGAGCAGGAACGTCGCTCCCAGGATGGCGAGTGTCAAGCCGAGATAGAACAGGTCGTAGCCGACGACGACGCCGCCCGCCTCGAGGGGGAACGCCCCCGACGCCGGTCGGGGGATACCATTGATACCCTGTGCGCCGCTGGTGAGCCACGACTCGTTCGTGATGACGAGCCGGATCATCTCGGCGCCCGACAGCGTGACCATGGCGAGGTAGTCGCCCTCCAGTCTGACGCTCGTGAGCGCGATGACGACGCCCACCGCGCCGGCGAGCACCGTGGCGGCGACGACACCGACGACGACCGGCAGGTCGAACCCGACGGCTCGTTCGGCCAACAAGCCGGAGCCGGCGGGGGTCGTCAGGATGGTCGTCGTGTACGCGCCGACGGCGAAGAAGCCGGCGTGCGCGAAGTTCAGCAGGCCCGTGTCGCCCCAGTGGATGTTCAGCCCGATGGCCAGCAGGGCGTAGATGGCGGCGATGATGCCGACCGTGACCAGGAGCGTCGCGTACGCCACTACGACCCCCTCCTGAGCGCGGCTGGTCGAGCGTCGGTACGTCGTCGTATCGTGGTGTGTGCGCACATGATATGGATAGCGAGCGGAGGCGGCCGACCGCAGACGCGGCCGGAGACGCGATCAGTTCTGACTCAACTGCTCGGCGGAGTAGGTCGTCACCTCGGACCACTCGCCGCCCGTCGCCTGCAGCACGGAGAACGGCCCGAGTGGGTCGCCGGTGTCGTCGAAGTTCTGCGGGTTCGACGCGCCGACGTAGTCGATCTCCTCGCCGGCGTTCAGCGCCTCCTTCCCCTCGGCGAACGTCGACACCTTCGTCCCCGGCGGCTTCCCGAGGTCACCGAGGTGGTTCGGGACCGCCTCGCGGTTCGCCTCGCCCTCCTTGACGAACGCCAGGCCGATGAGGTTCATCGCGTCGTACGCCGCGGCGGCGAACGCGCCGGGTGCCTTGCCGTGGATCGACTCGTGCTGTTCGGCGAACTGGTCGTAGGCGGGGCCCGGTGCGGGTGCCTGGCCGACCATCCCCTCCATCACGTCCGCGCCCATCTCCTCGATGAAGTCGGGCGTCAGCACGTCGTTGCCGAGCAGGAGTTCGAAGTCCTCGTCGGCCCCGGCCTCGACGTAGTTCTTGATGAACAGCCCCGTCACCTCGGTCGCCGCCGTCATCGAGACGACCTCCGCGTCGGAGTCCTGGAGCTTCTGGACCTCGCTGCGGTAGGAACTCGCCGTGGGGTCCAGGGCCACTTCGGTGGCGATCTCGCCGCCGAGGAAGCTGAAGTGCTCCCCGGACGCCTTCGAGAACGACTGTGAGCCCTTGTCGTTCTTGTAGGCCAGTGCCATCGTCCGGTGTTCCAGTTCCTCGTAGGCGTACTTCGCCTGTGCTCGCGCGCCGATGCTGTCGGAGGGGACCGTCCGCCAGATGTACTCCCCACCGATGTCGTCGAGTTGGATCGTCCCCGTCATCGGGGAGACGAACGAGAGACCGGCGTTCTTCGCCGGTTCGACGAGGCTCGGCGTCACCGTACTCGACGGCCCGACCATCGTCATCACGCCCTGACTGTCGAGCGTCTTGAACCCGGAGATGGCCGGCTGTGGCTTCGTCTCGCTGTCCTGTTCGATGATCTCGACGGTCTTGCCGTCGATCGTCGCCTCGTTCACGCCACCCTCGCCCTCGAGCGCCGTCTCGACTGCGCGTCGGGAGTTCGGACCGATCCACCCCAGCCCGCCGCTGAACGGGGAGAGGTTGCCGACCGGGATGGTGTTCGAGCCACTGCCACCGGAGTCGCCCCCGCTGTCGGTGTCACTGGAGTCCCCGCCGCCGTCGCCGCCGCTGGCTTCGGTGTCCGTGCCACCGCCGCCGGTACAGCCTGCGAAGCCCACGAGTGCGGCCGTGCCAGCCGTCGTGAGGTAGGTCCGTCGATCGATGCCTGCTTGCCAACCACTGCCAGCCTTGTCTGGCATGAAAATATGGCTACACTGGCACCACTTATATCTTGGGTGTACTATCGTGATGATAGTGCTCGTCCCATACTCGACGAGGAGTGGTTCGACTCGTCTCCCATCGATACTTTCTAACTAGGCCGAATTCACCCGTTCTCTTCGCTCATCCCCAGTAGCACGGTACACTCGACTGAACGAGTTTCTGTGTCGTTCGGGTACTCTCTTACAGTCGTGTGCACACCACGGATGCAGTTGTGTGAACGTGTATCGGTCACGCGGGAACGGTCGACACCTGCACACGACTGAACCGACGTGGCACACACGACTGCACCGAACGTGAGCGCGTCGTCGACGCGCAACTGGCCAGCGCGGGGGGTCTCACGGGTCGTCGACAGGCTCCACGACAACGCTTATCCATCGTGTGTCACTACTGTCGACGTATGAGTCCTCGACGCGAGCGAGACGACGACGCCGCGAACGCCGGGAAGGTCCCGGTTCGCGCGGTGCTCGCGGTGTTCGAGGAGCGGTCGGATCGTGCGCGGCCGTTGACGGCGACCGACATCATGGACGCGGTCGGCTGTTCGCGGCGCACTGCGCACAACAAGTTGAACGAGTTGGTAGAGGAGGGGCGACTGGAGACCCGGAAGGTCGGCTCCCGAAGTCGTGTCTGGTGGGTCCCGATGGTGTCCGACGAGCCACCGGCGACCGACGAACCGGACCCGCTCGCGTCGCTCCCCATCGACGACGTGGACCTCCCAGGGACGGGCAAGACGCTCCGTGCCCGAGAGGAGGCGCTTCTCGCGGCCTACGAGTACATCCAGGAGTATCCGGAGGCGAAGAAGTCTGACTTCCTCCAGGACGTGTTCCCGGAACACCCCGCGGAGTACGAGACGGCAGAGGGCTGGTGGAACGCCCTCCAGCCGGCCCTCGCGGAACTCCCGGGTGTGGACCCCCCGAAAGAACGGGGGCACGTCTGGCACTTCCTCGGCGGCTGACGGCGACCTGCGAGTCTCCGACCTCCGTGCCGACGCTGGTGCCGTCGGCCGATCCTGCGGTGGGAAATGACGAAACGTTATAATACGGTGTGCCGTGAGAGCCACTACGTGGTTACCAGTGACACGGCCCCGAGGTGACTGAGGGGATGAGCGACGGCACCCGCGACGGCGAGGTGTACACGAGCGCCGAGGAGGGCCGCGAGTACCGAGGCAGTTCCTACATGCCGACGGCCTACGACAACCTCGACCTCGCTCCCGACAGCACCGCCTTCCCCGACAACGGTGACGACGGTCGGTATCGGATGCTCGACCTCCCCCGGGTCCCGAAGCTCTCGCACGTGGTCGGGCCGTCGGCGATCATGCTCGGCGCGTCGCTCGGGAGCGGCGAGACGTTGTTCTGGCCGGTGCTCATCGCCCAGCACGGTTGGGCGCTCTACTGGGCGTTCTTCGTCGGGGTGTTCACGCAGTTCTTCCTCAACACCGAGATCCAGCGGTGGACGCTGGCGACCGGCGAGTCCGTCTTCCGCGCGTTCGAGCGACTCCACCGCTTCTGGCCGCTCTGCTTTCTCGTCCTCGGCTTCGTCAGTCTCGGCTGGCCGGGGTGGGCCGCCAGCGCCGCGAAGGTGGGCGCGACCGGCCTCGGCTTCGAGACGCTGGCCGTCAGCTATCCGCTCGGCGACCTCGTCGCCTGGAAGCTGTTCGGCATCTTCATCATGGTCCTCATCTGGCTCTCCTACCAGGTGACCCCGCTGATGTACAACGTCGTCGAGCGGACCCAGATCGTCCTCGTCTCGATGTCCTCGCTGTTCGCGGTCGCGCTGTTCGTCGCCCTCGGGTCGGTCAACGAACTGGCGAAGGTCCCCGGCGGCATCGCCAGCGTCGGCACCCTCCCGCCGGGCAGCGACATCGCCGTCTTCCTCGGCGGCCTGGCGTACGCCGGGGCCGGCGGCTACCTCAACCTCTCACAGAGCCTCTGGGTCCGCGAGAAGGGGTACGCGATGGGGCGCTACCAGGGGCGGGTGAAGAACCCGGTCGTCGGCGACGACCCCGAACCCGTCCAGCGCGACGGCTTCACCTTCCTACCGACGGTGACGAATCTCCGCCGGTGGCGCGGGTGGTGGCGACTCGCACAGCTCGAACACCTCTTGACGTTCGTCGTCGGGTTGCTGGTCGTGGCGACGATGATGATGGCCGTCGCCGCCGAGTACGCACTCGGCACCGCCGACGACGGCGTGACGATGTGGGCGGAGGGGGTCGTCCCGCAGGTGAGCCCGCTCGGTGGTGGACTCATCTTCGCGACGCTCTTTTTGGCACTGCTGACGACCGAGTACGCCATCGTCGAATCGTTCGTCAGGAACAGTGCGGACGTCATCTACGAACTCCACGGCAGGCAGGCCGGGTGGAGCCTCCCCCGCATCTTCTGGGGGCTGTTGACCGTCTTCATCCTCTGGGGGATCGTCATCCTGTCGCTGCCCATCCCCATCGAGCAGCCGTTCGGCCTGCTCGTCATCGCCGCGGCGATGTCGGGGGTGATGATGTGGCCGTACAGCGCCCTCCTGCTCGTGGTCAACACGACGCGCCTGCCGGAACACACCCAGCCGGGGTGGGTGCGGGTCGCCACGCTGTGGTGGGCCAGCGGCTTCTTCGGCTACTTCAGCGTCCTCCTGATCGGGTCGGTGCTCGCCGGGCAACTCGGCCTGTCGACGTTCGCCACCACCGCGAGCGTCGTGGGGAGCGGCCCCGGCGGCTACCTCCTCTTCGTGGTGTATGGAGTCGTCCAGACGCTGGTCGTCGTCACCTCGATCCGGGGGAAACGCCGGACTCGGGGGACGGTCGACGCCGTCGAGGAGGCGTCGGGGCCGCTCCACTGAGATGCGTGGCCTCTTCGCGGTGCTCGTCGACCGTCGACTGTGGATCTACGGTGGGGGACTCGCCGCCGTCCTCCTCGTGCGCTCGACGCTCGCCGCCTCGACACTCCGGTCGGTCGTCGTCGCGGGCGTCCTCTCGGCGATGGTCGTGACCTACGCCGGGGAGGTGTGGCTCGACGCCGACGCCGCGTCGGTCGGCCGGGTCGCCGTCGCCGTCGGCGTCGTGGGCGTCGCAGTCGGCGTCTTTCTCACCATCGGCGGTGACCTGCGGGGCCTGCTGTTTCTCGCCGGTGGCCTGCTGTTTCTCAACCGCGGGCTGGGCGGGAGGAGAGTCGACGGAGAGACCGCCGACGAGTCGTCGCCCGACGACTCCACGTCTCACACTCCGGGCGGTGACCGCCCGTGACCGCGGTCCACGTCCACGTGCACTTCACGATGACCGGCGCGTTCCCGCTCCGAATGGCCGACCTGCTGTTCACCGACGACGCACTCGTTGTCCCCGAGTACGGGCATCTGACCCCGCTGTTCGGCATCGCCCGCGGGCGGACCCACGACGTGGCAGAGCGGGCCGTCGACCGTTACCGGGCCGACGGGGTCGAGGGACTGGTCGCCGAGGCCGACCGCACCCACCGAATCCCGTACGCCGACCTCCGGCGCGTGCGACTCTACGACGGGCGGGCCGTCGCCCGACCGAAGGTCGCCGTCGACACCGCGACCGGACCGCCGTACGCGTACCGCATCCACGCACCGGTCGAGATGGCTGCGCTGACGAACGCCCTCCGGAGCCTCGGCGAGCGTCGTGGATTCGCGGTCGACCGGTCGGCGGGCGTCGGCTTCGACCCGGCGGCGAGCGTCCGGCGGTTCCTCGCCGACCGGTGAGGGTCGACCGGAGGTGGAGTTTTGCTGTTCGCCCCCTCCGGGGCCGGTGATGGCGCGAAACACGGTCTCCGTCGACGACGGCCACGTCTACGAGTTCACCCCCGCCCTCGAACCGGTGTCCACCGCGGCCGACGGTTGAGGGGATCGCCCCCCTCGTCTCGGCTCGACGCGGTGCTCACGGATCGACGGCGGGGGCGGCCTGGCGACTCCCGTGTGCGTTCCGGGCGACGACCTGTGCGTGCTGTGCCTGGCGCCCGTCGCCGCGGCTCTCGGTCGTCTCGCTGTAGTGCAGGACCGTCAGGTCCAGACAGGCGTGGAGCAGTTCGTTCGCGGCGAACCGGTAGCGGTCGGTGCTCGGCCCGACCTCGTAGGCCGCCGCCTCGGGCGACCGCATGTGGTGCTGGACGAACAGCACGCCCCCCGGCCTGAGCGCCGCCTTGATGTCGGGCAGGCGGTCCATCGGTCGGTAGAAACTGATCGTCACCACGTCGTAGGCCGACTCGGGGAACTCGTAGCTCGCCACGTCGCCCTGAATCCACTGCGTCTGCTCCTCGATTCCACGGTCCTCGGCGGTCTCGCGGGCGATCCGCAACCCTTCACGCGACTGGTCCAGGCCGTCGACCTCGTAGCCGTGTTCGGCGAGAAACAGCGCGTTCCGGCCCGTTCCGGTCGCCACGTCCAGCGCGCGGCCCTCTGGAAACGTCTCGACGTACCGCCGGAGGACCGGTGACGGTTCGGGGTCGCTCGGATACGATCCGGACGCGAAGCGTTCGTCCCAGGTGGTCATGTGCGGGTGTTTTCGGAGCAGGCTGAAAACAGGGTGTGGTGTCTCAGGCCCGCCGGATCGCCCGCAGGGAGACCGACCCGAGGTCGCTGACGACGCGGAGTCGACGACCACCGGCGTTCAGTCGGCCGGAGAGTCGGCCGACGCCGGATCGGCGGTCGAACAACTGGAGGTCGGAGTCGACTGCCGAACCGGCGGCGTCGAGATCGAGATCGAGGTCGTCGGCGACCCCGAGGACGATCTCCCCGAGGTTCGTCCCGATGTCGACGTTCCCGCGCACCCCGAGCAGATCGAGTTTCAGCCGACCGAGATCGGTCGACGCCTCGTCGATACCGACCACGTCGTTCACTTCGACGTCACCCGCCTCGGTGCGGAGTGTGAGGAACCCCTGGACTCCGGAGGCGCGGATCGCTCCGAGCTCGCTCGCGAGTCGGGCGTCACCGCGGGTCCCCCGCAGGTCGATGTCACCGAGCATCGTCTCGACGGCCGAGACGGTCGGGGCTTCGCTCCCCGACGGAACGGTGATCGTCACGTCCACGGTCGGCATCGACCGACCGGTCCAGTCACGGTCTGCGAGGGCGGTCGAGACCGCGAGCAGCCCATCCGCCGAGAGATCGACGCTGGCCGAGATGGCGTCCAGCCCGCGCTGGCCGTCACGAGAGCGTTTGACGAGTTTCACGTCGACGGTCTCTGTTTCGACGCCGTGAATCTCGACGCGGCCCACACTGTTGCTGACGCGAACGTCGCGGACTGTGCCGGCCGGGATCGACCTGCCGGTCGATTCGGTGACGGTGTCGGCGTCGAGGCCGAATTGCACAGTCCGACCGAGACAACCCGCGAGGGCAGTCAGTGCGACGGCACCGCCGGCCGCGAGGAAGGCCCTCCGGCCTGTCGTGTGGTTGTCGGCGGTCGTGTGGTTGTCGGCGGTCGTGTGGTTGTCGGCGGTCGTGTGGTTGTCGGCGGTCGTGTGGTTGTCGGCGGTCGTGCGGTTGTCGGCGGTCTGCTGTCGATCGGTGGCGTTGGTCATCAGCAGTCGGGAGGTCGGACGGGGAGATAACTGATCGCAGAACTGAATTTCTGTGTGTCAGACAGTGGCTGGCTGGATTTCGGCGGTCGGAACTCGGGGGCTGTCTCCCGTCCCTCTCCCGCAGCACTCGATTCTCAGAATTCACACGCCATGGCCTTCGAAACGACGGTTCTGTCGGGTTTCGTGCCATACGTGGTTACGCCCGTTCGAGTCGTATCCGGGGGTCGCTGAACCATTCCAGCGGTACGACTCGGGTACCTCACTGGGACCCGAGCGTAACTGCACTACGAGTGACAGCAGTGGAGAGTCTCATGGCGACAGCACGAAGGGAGAAGGGTGGACAGTTCGACGTGATATCCGGTGCGATGGAGGAGCGCCTCCGGGAGCACCCCGACCTGCAACAGCAGTTGATCGAGAACATCGAGGCGAACCTCCGGCGAATCGACCCGGTAGCGACCGCTGAGAGCCTCGACCTCCCGGGTACCGACCTCGACCCCACCGACTTCCAGTACGAAGTGTCCGGGGCCGTCGGCGCGCAACTGTTCGGCGAACCGTCGGCGGCCGGCGAGAACCAACTCATCACCGCGAGAGCCTACTGGTGGGGCTACCAGTTCAGAATCCCCGAAGCGGCGATGCAGGACTTCAACGAGGCCGGCAACGTCGTCGCGGCGTTCATGACCCTCGGCGGGTCGGCCATCGCGGCCTCCGGCGGGACACTCGCCCCGGTCTTGGCAGTCACCGCAGCCTACGTCGCTGCAGAACTCGCGCTGATGAACGTCGTCGACGGGGGGAAGGGTGTCTACCTCACCGCCTCGTGGGCCTCGCCCGCACTGATCGTCCCGACCGCGATCTGACCGCGAATCTCGGCCCCGTCCCGGCTGCCGACACCTCCGGATTCCGTGAGGTCGGCGTACACTTTTGCGGAGACACGTCGAAGGTCACGTATGGCCATCGAGTTCGAGCGAGACACCCAGACGGCGACGTTCCACAGCCCACTCGAAGACTTCGCGGAGACGACCGTCGAGACCGAAGTCCGAGTCGACCCACTGACGGGTCGGACCGCGCGGGTCGTCCCGGAGAACTTCCCGATGCCGGAGGAGGCGCGTGTCGCCGACTCGATACTCGACGACGAGGGGTGTTTCTTCTGTCCGGGCACGGTTGAGGAGGCGACGCCGACCTACCCCGACTGGATGGGCGTCGACCGCGGGCGACGCGGCGAGGCGACCTCCTTCCCGAACCTGAACCCGTACTGTGCACACTCGAACGTGGTCGCACTGACGGAGGACCACCACGTGCCCATCGGCGAGTTCACCGCGTCGCAGTTCGCCGACGGCCTGTGTGCCGCGTTCCAGTACGTCCACGACGTGTTCCAGCACGACGACGAGGCGCGATTCGCGTCGATCAACATGAACTACCTGCGGCCGGCGGGCGCGAGTCTCGTCCACCCACACCTCCAGACGGTCGTGGACGACCGTGGCACGAACGAACAGCGCCGGGTCGCCGAGGCCGCCCGCGACTACTACGAGGCACACGACGAGGTGTACTGGTCGGCACTCGCCGTACAGGAGCGTGGCGGCGACCGATACCTGGCCGAGACCGGCAACGTCCACTGGCTGGCTCCCTTCGCGCCGAAACACCACTACCACCTGACGGGCGTCGCCGCGGGCATCCACGCCGGTCTCCCCGACCCCTCGGGTGACGTCACCGAGGACTTCGCTCGCGGACTGGTGAACGTGCTGTCGTACTACGCCGACCTCGGCCTGAACAGCTTCAACGTCGCGCTGTTCGTCGAACGCGACGACCCGGCACTCCCGCCGCTGCTACACGTCACTGCTCGGTCTGTGTTCGACGAGTACTACCACTCCGACGCGACCTTCTTCACGACGCTCCACGACGAGGGCGTCGTCTCGACGCCACCCGAGGAGTACGGCCACGACGCGCACAAGTACTTCTGAACGCCGCCCGCCGGGCCGCCTGTTTCGTGACATTCATCGATACGTTCGCTCCGAGAGTCACTATTCGTCGATTAAAGACGGTGAACGTGGCACTCGAATCGACGATCTTTTGATTCCTGTCGGATTACCGCCGGCGTGACACAACGAGAGACGTGGGCCACGAGGGCCGGGTTCATCCTCGCGGCGGTCGGGAGTGCAGTGGGACTGGGCAACATCTGGCAGTTCCCGTTCAAGACGTCGACGAACGGTGGGGCCGCGTTCGTCCTCGTCTACCTGCTCGCGGCCGTCCTGATCGGCCTCCCGGCGATCCTCGGGGAGTTCGTGATCGGCCGACGGGCCAACCTGAACGCCGTGGCGGCGTTCCGCAAACTCGACCACCCCGCGTGGACAGCGGTCGGCGCACTGGGTCTGTTGACCGGGATGTGGATCCTGTCGTACTACAGCGTCGTCGGCGGGTGGGTCATCCAGTACACCATCGGGAGCGCGACCGGCGCGTACCTCACCGACACGGCCGCCTACTTCGGGAGCGTCGCGACCGGGCCGAACGCCATCGCCTTCCACGGCCTGTTCATGGCGATCACGGTCGGGATCGTCGCGTTCGGCGTGGAGGACGGGATCGAGGCGGCCACGCGACTGATGGTCCCCTCCATCGTCGTCATCCTCGTCGGACTCGCCGTCTACGCCGTCACGCTCGACGGGAGTGGGCCAGCCTACGGCTACTACCTCTCGCCGGACATCGACTACCTCGCCGCGAACCTCGCGGACATTGTCCCCTTCGCGGTCGGCCAGGCGTTCTTCTCGCTGTCGCTCGGCATGGGCGCGATGATCACCTACGCCTCCTACCTCGGCGACGACGACAACCTGGTGACCGACGGCGGGATCATCGTGGGCCTGAACTCGGCCGTCGGACTGCTCGCCGGACTCGTCGTCGTCCCCCTGCTGTTCGTCCAGTTCGGCACCGTCCCCGACTCGGCGGCAGGCGGCGGTCCCGGCGCGCTGTTCGTCTCCGTCGCGGACGCCTTCGCCTCGCTGGGCCTCGCGGGGCGGGCACTCGGCGTCGTCTTCTTCGGGGTCGTCCTCGTCGCGGCGCTCTCCTCGGCGATCAGTCTGCTGGAGGTCGCCACCTCCTACGTCGTGGACACGTACGGCGGTCGCCGGCCGGTCGTCGCGGCCGCGTTCGGGACTGGGCTGTTCCTGCTGGGGACGCTCTCGGCGTGGCGGACGGCGTGGCTCGGCTGGTTCGACACGCTCGCGTACAAGGTGTTGCTCCCGACATCGGTCCTGCTGGCGGTCGTCTTCGTCGGCTGGATCTACGGGCCGCAGGCCGTCGACGAACTCCAGAAGGGCACCGACGGTGGCGCGCGACTGGCGACCGTGTGGCTCTGGTCGCTCCGGACGGTCGTCCTCGTGGGCGTCCTGGTCACGCTCTACCTCGGCGTCGTCAGCATCTACCCGTCGCCGGGACTGCCGTTCGTCTGACCGAGACTCGCCGTTCCCACGTCGTGAGTCCGGGGCTGGACGGTCTCGTCGCGGACGCGATGTCGGCACTGCCGGACACCGACGTTCTGTCTGCCCCGATCAGCGTCTCGGAGCGCGTCGAAGTCGTCTACGAACTCGATCCCCGAGTCACGCCGTAGGGGGCTTCTGTCCGGTGATCCGAGCCGAGGTGAGGTACTCACTCGGGTCGCGCTCCGGGTCCCACTCGCGGATGAACTGATCGCTTCCTGCGACCGGGTCGACTCCGACAGCCTCGAAGCCGGCGTCGGTCAGCATCGTCTCCAACTCCGAGATGGACGCGGCACCTGCGGTACAGCCAGCGACCGAATCCGGATCGGCCCGGCGGTCCTCGGGAACCGGTGCGGTTCGGACCACGTCGGAGATGGCGAGACGACCACCCGACCGGAGGACGCGAAACGCATCGCGGAACACCTGTGCTTTGTCGGGCGAGAGGTTCACCACGCAGTTCGAGATGACGGCGTCGACGGAGTCGTCGGCGACCGGCAGGTGTTCGATCTCGCCGAGTCGGAACTCGACGACGTCGCCGGCTTGCTGTCGGGCGTTCTTCCTGGCTCGCTCGACCATCTCCGGTGTCATGTCCACGCCGATCACCCGGCCGGCGGGACCGACCGCGTCCGCCGCGAGGAAGCAGTCGAACCCCGCGCCCGATCCGAGGTCGAGCACCGTCTCACCCGGCTGGAGTGCGGCGATGGCCTGCGGGTTGCCACAGCCGAGGCCGAGGTTCGCGCCGTCGCCGACGCTGTCGATCTCGTCGGCGGAGTAGCCGAGTCGCGCTGCCGTCTCGTCCACACCGCTCGGTGATCCGGGTGCGCACTCCGCGTCGGTGTCGTCGGTGGTCGCGTCGGTCGCATCACCGCAACACGTGGGGCCAGTCGAACAACACCCAGCGTCGTCGGTCTCCACCGTGTCGCTCCTGTCGCCGTCTGTCCCGTCGTCTCGACCGCCCGCGATAGCGGCGTATCGCTCTCTGACGGCACGACGCTGGCGCTGTGCCTCGGGACCGGAACCGTCGCTCGACCGTGAGCTCTTGTCACCGTCGTTTTCCGGTGTCGTGTCGGTCATCGCTCCCCCTCCCGCGTCGCGTCGAGGGTATCCAGCAGCGCCTCGGCACGCTCGGTCGGCGCGTAGTACCGCCAGGTGCCGGACTGTCGGCGCATGACCAGTCCGGCGTCGTGGAGGTCCGACAGCGCGTGGCTGACTGCGCTGTCCGACACGTCCACGACCGGCTCGATCTCACAGACACAGAGCTCTCGGTCGGCAGCCGCGAGGAGTCTGACGATGGTGTGGCGTGTCCCGTCCCCGAGCGTCTTCAGCGCACGGAGGTCGGCGGTCGTGTCGGTCGGCCCGCCGTCTCTGTACGACCGGAGCCTGTCGAGTCGCGCGGCCGCCTGCCCGTCACAACACGAGCCCTCCCGTGCAGTGATGAACCGGGTGAGCCGGTCTCTGGACGAGTCGCTGCTCGAGTTCATATCTGAATATCTGAACAGCTATTCAGATAACTGTTCCGCCTCCGGTGATCGGCGAGAGCGTCGTGTCTCGCCTTCTTCGACGATCATGCTCGCGTAGTGAGAGCTCTCCACGCCTCATAGGTTCGTGACCGACAGCGAGTCGCGTCCCGGTCGGCGACAGACGAGACGCCGGGTAGACCGGACACCGGTCGAGCCTCGGGAGTCGCCCGAGTCGGACCGGCCGATTTATCACAGAAGTGTCAGAGGTAGGGGTATGGGTCTGTTCGACTACCTCGCCGGCCTGTTCGGCCGGGAGGGCGGTTCGTCGGATGGCGACCGGTGGACCGGCGGGGCGGCCGACGACTCGGCAGACACCGACACGGACATCGTGGACGTCGCCGAGACGTTCGCGGCCGACACCCCGGAACACGAGTTCGACTTCAGCCTCGCGTCACTCGACCGACTCGACGAGTACGTGACTACGGTCGATTCGACCGGCTCCGACGGCGACGCGGACGCCGCCACGGAGAGCGACAGAGACGGTCTTCCGGAGGGGCCGAGCCTGCACCTCGGGAGCTACTTCGGCGAGGTACTCGTCCGGCAGTTCGACGGCGAGTGGGTCCGACGAGACGACGTTCGGGTGGTGATCCCGGCGGGGTCGACCAGCGTCGCTGTCTCGCCGTTTCACGTCGCGGACGTCGCACTCCGGAGCGACCCACAGTTCGCCCGAACCGCCGAGCAGATACGTGACCGAGTCGACGACACCGAGGACGAGGAACCGGGACTGGAACTCGATCTCGATTCGGCTGGCTCAGTCGACTCGGGCGACACAACGTCCGAGACGACCGATGCAGTCGACAGCGACGCGACCGACGACCACCGAGCAAACGACGGCGAGTCGCCGTTCCCGACTGTCCCATTCGACGCCGGGATGGACCTCGACACGGCACACGAACGCACACTGGCGACGTTCGACGACGCCGGCTACCGTGTGACGGCGGGCGACCTGCTCAACTCGATGCCCGAGAACCCGGTCGCGGGCGTGGGGAAACTGTTCCTCTTCTACACCCCGACCGAGATGTACACCGGCGTCGTCTACGTCGGCCAGTGGGACGAGCCGGACACACAGGCGGTCGTCTCGCTCGCACGCTACCTGATGGCCGACGACGACCTCGACGGACTCCACGTCGTCTCGGCTACAGCACCACCGCCGGCGGTGACGTATCTCACGGACTCCCACCCCCGCGCCGCGTTCGCTCTCGACGCCCGGCGCGAGGTCGAGGACGGACCGGCCTTCTCGGCCGAGTCGGCCCCCCGGTACGCCGACCTGGGCGCGGACCTGCTGACCCGTCACGCGGACCTGCGAGTCGACCGCACCGACACCGGCACGCTGGCACGACTCGACGAGTTCGTCCTCGACGAACTGCGGCCCGTCGCCGACCGCGACGCGACACACGAGGGGTACGTCCCCCGCGAGGCACTGCTCGCGGTCGGCGCACTCGCCGGCGAGGTGATGCGCCACGGCCTCGAACGCGAGTTACCGGTCACGGTCGAGTGGGGCACCGACGACGACATCGCCACTACCGGTGTGGTCCTCCAGATCACGACCGCCGACGCGGACGGGGCACTGACGGTCAACCCGGTCGGGAAGGCGTTCAAACTGTTCGAGTCGGGCACAGAGGAGAGTCTGGCCGATCTGTACGAGACCGTGCTGGCGGTCGTCGACCGGGAGATCGGCGACTCCGACGCCTGACGCGGGAGACCCGGTAGGGCTGCCACTCCTGGTCGTCACGCTGCGAGTCGAGTGACCGAGACTGGCGAGTGACCCACCCCTGCGAGCGACCGAGGCCGACGGGTGACTGCGTCGGCCCTGACCGCTGTTCTCAGCCGTGACGGCGAAAAATATCACCGGCTACCGCACCGTATTGCACACGATTATTTATGATATGTGGTCACGAACCGGTCGGATTGGTAGCATGACTGGCACAGACGACACGGCAGACACGACGACGGACGACGACCGGACCACTGCACAGCTTCGACGGCGGCGGCTCCTCCGGGCCGGGGGGACACTCACGGCGGCCGGTCTCCTCGCGGGCTGTCTCGGCGGAAACGGCGGCGACGGCGGCGACACGACGACCGGGACAGACGAGACCGACGACGGAGGCGGCGACGGAGACACCGAGACGACCGAGGGCGACATGGACGGCGGCGGCGAGACGACGAACGTCGCCATCATCTCCAGTCCGGCCGGGTTCGGCGACCGGGCGTTCAACGACCTCGCACTGGAGGGCCTCCAGAACGCGGCCGAGGAGTACAGCATCGAGATCCAGCAGGTCGAGGAGACGAACCAGTCGAACTACGGGACGGTCCAGTCGCGGTTGGCAGAGAGCAGCAACCCGGACTACGACCTGATCGTCATGGTCGGGTTCAACCACACGCAGGCGCTGCAGTCCAACGCGAGCCAGTACCCGGACCAGCGGTGGATGCTCATCAACGACTCCATCGACCAGCCCAACGTCGCGGGCTACGTCTGGGCCAACCACCAGATGTCCTACCTCGCGGGCGTGCTCGCCGGGACGATGACGACGCGGGAGTTCAGCTACGACGGGAGCGCCACGAAACCGGGGAACCCGCAGGTCGGCTTCGTCGGCGGGACCGACGGCTCGCTCATCAACGCCTTCGAGCGCGCCTACCGACAGGGCGCGAAGTTCGTGAACGAGGACGTGGAGGTCAGCGTCGGGTACATCGGCAACTACTCCGACACCGGGACCGCCAACGACATCGCCACCTCCCAGTACGACTCCGGCGTGGACATCGTCTACCACGCGGCCGCCGCCGCCGGGCAGGGTGTCTTCCAGGCCGCCCAGGAGACCGACCAGTTCGCCGTCGGCGTCGACGCCGACCAGTCGGTGACGCTCCCCGAGTACCAGGACGTCATCATGGGCTCGGCGGTGAAGTACATCAACCGCGGCACCTTCCAGGTGGCCGAGGCGGTCGTCCAGGACAACTGGTCGTCGGTGCAGGGTCGGAACGTCCTCGGGTTGGACGCCGAGGCGGTCGACCTCGTGCTCGGCCAGGCAATCGGTCCGGAACTCCCCGACGCGGTCTCGGAGAACGTCGAAGACGCGAAGGAGGCGATCCTGAACGGCGACGTGACCGTGCCCTGCACCGCCTCCGGGTGTCAGAACTGATGGTGGGCTGTCCGTCTCCACCCCGAATCGTCGGCGGAAGGGCCGCCTGCCGGTCCGCCGAGCATGGCTGACGAGCCACCGCCCGCCGTCAGACTGGAGGGCATCACGAAACGGTTCGGCGACGTGGTCGCCAACGACGGGGTCGGCCTGACCGTCGAGGCGGGGAGTGTCCACGCGCTCGTCGGCGAGAACGGAGCCGGGAAGACGACCCTGATGAGTGTCCTCTACGGTCTGTACTCTCCCGACGAGGGCCGGGTCGTCGTGGACGGCACCCCACGCGAGTTCCACTCGCCACGCGACGCCATCGACGCGGGTGTCGGGATGATCCACCAGCACTTTCAGTTGGTCGACACGATGACCGTCCTGCAGAACGTCGTCCTCGGCCACGAACCGACCGACCGGGGGTTCGTCGACACCGAGAGCGCGAGGACGGACGTCGAAGCGATCTGTGACACCTACGGCTTCGACGTGGACGAGCATCTGGACACCCGCATCGAGGAACTCGGGATCGGCGTCCACCAGCGCGTCGAGATCGTCAAGAGCCTCTACCGGGGAGCCGACACGCTGATCCTCGACGAACCGACGGCGGTGTTGACACCACAGGAGGTCGAGTCGCTGTTCGAGGTGATGGCCGAACTGACCGACCGGGGGCGGTCGCTCGTCTTCATCACGCACAAACTGGAGGAGGCGATGGCGGTCGCCGACGAGATCACGGTCCTCCGTGACGGAAAGGCGGTCGGGACGGTCGACGGGGACGCGACGACCCGGCAGGAACTCGCCCGGATGATGGTCGGTCGAGACGTGTTGTTCGAGTCAGAACCCCGGACGACGACGCCCGGCGAGCCCATTCTCGACGTGTCCGACCTCGTGGTCCACGACGACCGAGGACTCGCGCAGGTTCGCGGCGTGGACCTCACCGTACGACGGGGCGAGATTCTCGGCGTCGCCGGCGTCGAGGGGAACGGGCAACGCGAACTGGTCGAGGCGATCACGGGACTCAGGTCGGCAGACGAGGGCAGAGTCGGCTTCGACGGGAGCGACGTGACGACTGCGAGTCGTCGTGACCGGATCGAGGCAGGCATCGCGTACGTGCCCGAAGACCGACTCGTCGAGGGTCTCGTGCTGGACTACGATCTCGTCCGGAACGCGTTGCTCGGCAACCAGACCGTCGAGCCGTTCGTCTCCGGGGGGTTCGTCGACTGGGGAGCGGTCCGCGATCACGCCGAATCTATCGTGACGGAGTACGACGTCAACCCGGACGACGCCGACGTCCGAGCCGAATCGCTCTCGGGCGGGAACCAGCAGAAGTTCCTCGTCGGACGCGAACTCGAACACGACCCGAGCCTCCTCGTCGCGGCCCACCCGACTCGGGGCGTCGACATCGGGTCGATCGAGTTCATCCACGGCCGACTGCGGGAGATGCGTGACGCCGGCGTCGGTATCCTCCTCGTCTCCTCGAAACTCGACGAGATCCAGCAACTGTCGGACCGTATCGCCGTGCTGTACGAGGGTGAGTTCGTCGCGGTCGTCGACCCGAACGAGGTGACAGAAGAGGACCTCGGCCTGCTGATGGCGGGGCAGTCGATCACGAACGAGGTGACGACGGCCGGCGACGACGAGACCGGCGGGCGTGCCACCGGTTCGCCGGCAGACGTGCCGACAGAACGAGGTGATGGGCGGTGAGCGCCGCAGACCTCGGCTCACTCCGGACGCTACTCGGCCGACTCGCAGACCGGATGGCACGAGCGACCGCAGTGGAACGGATCGCCATCGCGGTCGGCTCGACGGTGCTCGCGCTCGCGCTCGGCTCGGTGATCGTCGCGGCCACCGGCTACGACCCGGCTACCTTCGTCGGGGCGCTCGTCTACGGAGCCGTCGGGAGCGCGTCGAACGTCGCGTTCACGCTCCGGCAGTCGACGATGCTCATCCTCACCGGCGTCGCCGTCGCGGTCGCCTTTCGGGCAGGCGTGTTCAACATCGGTGTCCAGGGGCAGTTCGTCGTCGGCGGCTTCGCCGCGACGCTGGCGATCCTGTGGGCCGCACCGCTTCTGCCGGCCGGCACACTCGGCGGCGTCCTGCTCATGTTCCTCGGTAGCGTGGCGGCGGTGATCGCCGGCGGCGCGTACGCGGCTCTTCCCGGTCTGATGAAGGCGTACGCGGACGCCAACGAGGTCATCACGACGATCATGCTGAACTTCATCGCGTCGGGCGTCGTCTTCTTCCTGATCGACGGCTACCTCCGGCCGCCGGGCACCTCCGCGCCGAACACCGAACCGTTCCCCGACTACGTCGGTCTCCCGTCGCTGGTGTTCGACAGCGCGACCTTCTCGGTGCTGGGTCTGCTGGTCGGTCTCCTGACGGTCGTCGTCGTCGCGGTCGTGTTGACCCGGACGCGGTTCGGCTACGATCTCGTGACGAGCGGCCACCAGCAGCGGGCGGCGGCCTTCTCCGGGGTCGATCCGAAGCGGACGGTCGTGGCGACGATGACGCTCTCCGGGATGGTCGCCGGACTGGCGGGTGCGCTGTTCGCGGTGATGATCCTCGGCTACTACAGCGACCCGAACTCCTTCCCGACGTTCGGCTTCGACGCCATCGCGGTGAGCCTGCTCGCCGCGAACAACCCGATCGGGGTGATCCCGGCGGGCTTGCTGTTCGGCGGACTCGACGCCGGACGACAGTACATCGGCTTCACGCTCGACATCCCGCCGGAACTGGTCGAGGGCGTCGTTGGACTGATCGTCCTGTTCGTGGCGACGCCGGAACTGTTCCGGATGGCCGGTCGGTACACGGGGCTCGGAGGTGACCGCGAGTGAGTCTCGCCGACTACACCGCCCGGAACCGCGTCGGCCTCGGCGTCGCGGGACTCGCACTCCTCGTGGGTCTGCTCGCGGCAGTCGGCTTCGACCTCCCGCTGGCCCGACTGGTGACCGTCGGCTACCTCGAACGCACACTGCAGGCGGCGACACCGATCGCACTCGCCGCAGTCGGTGGACTCTACGCCGAGAAGAGCGGCGTCTTCAACATCGGCTTGGAAGGGTTCATGATCTTCGGCGCGCTGCTCGCGGCGGCGCTCGCGTGGATCGTCGCCGGGGGCGGTGACGTGAGCCAGACTGCACTGTGGCTCGGCTTGCTCGGGACGCTGGTCGTCTGTGCCCTGTTGGGCGTGCTCTTCGCGGTCTTGACGGTTCGGTTGCAGGCGGATCAGATCGTCGCCGGCCTCGCCGTCTGGTTCGTCGGACTCGGCTTCGGCCCCTTCACCGCGATCGTCGTCTGGGGCGGCGTCTCCAGCCCCTCCATCGCGAACATCGACGACGTGGCGGTGCCGGTCGCGGCCGACTGGCCACTCGTCGGTCGGCTGTTCTTCGACGCCTCCCCGCTGCTGTGGATCGCGGTCGCGGTCGTCGTGCTCGCGTGGGTCGTCCTCTACCGCACCCGGTTCGGCTACTGGGTGCAGGCGGCCGGCGAGAACCCCGAGGCGCTGGACACCGCCGGCGTGGACGTGAACCGGGTCCGGTTCGTCACTGTCGTCTTCTCGGCGGTGATGGCCGGCTTCGGCGGGGCCGTCCTCTCGATCGGCTTCGGGAGCGGCTTCACCGGGACCGGCGTGACGATGGTCGACGGACGCGGCTGGATCGCCATCGTCGCGTACCTGTTCGGCAACTACAACCCGGTCGGGGCGGCGCTCGCCTCGCTACTGTTCGGCGCGATGGAGATGTTGCAGATCCAGTTCCAGACGATCGGGGTTCCGGTGCCCGGCAGCCTCACCGGCCTGTTCCCCTACGCGGCGGTGCTGGTCGTCCTGACGCTGGTCGGCTACACCCGGATGCCCGCCGCAGTCGGCGACCCGTACGAGACCGAGGACTGAGGCGCTCCCGAGGGCGTACGCACCGAGGCGGGCCCGCGAAACGGAAGCCGGCGACGCGACCGCCCGCCCCTCGTGTGCTTGCTTCTCACGTCTCCGAGCCGAGACCGACCGCCTCCCGACCGGGGACTCCCCGATTCGCCAGTCGCTTCGGGCCGTAGACCGCGATCAGTAGCACCGCGACCGCGAGCAGTGGGAGCATCCCCGAGATCTCCGCGAGAAGCGTCAGCGCCCCGTCCGGGACGCCGCCCGGAGCCATCGCGTCGAGGTCGGCGGGGTGGAGGACACCCATCCCGTTGACGCCGGCGTGGAACACCGCGACCGCGAGGACGCTCCCGCCGGTCCCGTTGTACATCCACGTCCAGAGCACCGACCCGGCGAGGATCGAGACGATCCACAGCAGTTGCTGGGAGAGCGGCCACCCGCCCTGTGTCGTCGCCGGGTTGAGAAACAGCGGGAGGTGCCAGCCGGCCCACGCGAGACCGACGACCCCGCTGGCGGCCAGTGCGCTGTACCGCTCTTGCAGGAGCGGGAGCATGAACCCCCGCCAGCCGAGTTCCTCCTGACCGCCGCCCCAGACGGTGCCCCACGCCAGCACGAACAGGTAGATGGCCGGCGAGGGGACGCCCCCGAGGTCGATCGGTCCACCGAACGCGACGAACAGCGCGACGCCGCCAGCGAGCAGCAGGAGTGGCAGTCCGAGCGCAGGCGCCCACCACCGGAGGCCGATCCGCCACCGGAGGAACTGGCCGATCCACGTGCGCAGACTGCCGCCACTTGCCCGGACGACCACACCTGCGGCGACCGCGGGGCCGAAGCCGCCGAAGCCGATCAGGATCGACTGGGTCCACGAGGCTTCGAGTCCGCTTGCGAGGACGACACCCTGGACGGTCCACGTGAAGGCGTACGCGACCGCGAGAAACGCGACGAGTCTGTGGCGGTCGATCCACGCGCTGATCCCCGAGTCGGACACCGGTTCCGTGTCGTGTGTTGGTTCGGCCATCGTCTTCGGACACCTCTCTCGCACTGTCGGTCACGCGACCGCAGTGGTCGTGTCTGTCGAATGACGGTCTGCCACATAGTCGTTGTTACCCGGTCTCCGCCAGATACGCCCGCGTTCGGGCCGCGAGTGCTCCACGAAACGCGCCCAGGTCGACCGTACTCTGTGAGTGGGTCAGTCGCTCGTGGTTCGCGCGAAGCACGGTCTCCAGCGTCAGGTCGTACAACGACTGAAAGGTCACCGCTCGGTCTTCGTCGGCGAGTCGCGCAGAGAGGCGGTCGAAGCGAGCCGTGGGGGCGACCTCCGTCGCGACCTCGGCCGGCGATCCGTCGACCGGCGCGACCTTACGGTCCGTCTCGACCGCCGGATTCCGGAGCAGTGCCCGCCCACCGCGCTTGTTTCGGACGACGACACCCGCCACCGGGCCGTCGTACCACGCCGACTGCGGGAACGCGTACGACTCGGGGTCGAAGTCCCGCCCGTTCCGCTCTTTCTCCACCGCGTTCACCGGGTGCAGTCCCACCTGCTCGAAGATCTGTTCGGTCGCGTCGGGCGGCCGGAATCGCTCGCGGTCGGCCGACCACACGTCGTCCCCGAGAAACGACGGCGTGCGCTCCCAGTCGTAGTCGACACCGGCCGCGTGCATCGCCTCGCCGTAGAAGACGACCGAACTCGGGTCGTCGAGTGCCTGCCTGAGTCGGTCCCGGTCCAACCGTTCTCGGACGTGACTCACGGCGTGTTCGTACGCCGTCGGCGGATCGCCGGCGTCGAAGACGCGGGTTCGATCGCCGAACTGGATCTGGCCCGACGGCTGGAGTCGGAACCGGAGGTGGTCGCCGACCACGTGTTCGAGGAGCCAGAGGTGGCCCGTCTCGAACACGTCGTCGGGAGCGTCGGCGAGTCGTGGGATCGGAGGAGCGGCCTTCATCTGAGAGTGGGAGTCTCGGCACGCGCTGTTCGGGCAGACTGCTGTGCTGTCGCTTCGACCGACTCCGCCGACGAGTATCAGTGTTTGGTCGCGGTCGTCGCTCGGTCAGGACCTCGACACCGAGTCGTCGCGGTCGGTCGCACCCTCCTCGAGACGAGAGGGGTCCAGTCGTGCGCGGTCGAGGAGCGCGTACGCGTCCGCCGGGTCGTCGTCCTCGCGGTACGCGAACAGGCGGTCACGACGCTCGAACCGGTCGAAGAACCGCTCCCACTCGACGGGCGACGCGATCGCGCGGTCGGGATCACCGAAGACGAACGTCAGGTCGTCGGCGTCGGGGTCGCGGAGCACGGCCGGGCGGCCGTCCCGCGCCTCGACCCAGTCCCGTATCTCCTCGTGGTCGGTCGTCCAGTCGTCGTAGCTGGCGAGTGTCGGTTTGTCGGACACGGTGGCCCGTGGGAGCGCGACCCGGGTGTCGCTGGTGCTTGCGTGTGCCGGGTCGATCACCCGTCGTCGGTCATCCCGATGAGGAGCGTGTCCTCGACGAGCGCGCCTGTCGCCCGCCGCACCCGCTCGGACATCGCCTGGTGTGACACGTCGAACTCCTCGGCGAGTTCGCCGAGCGTCGTCCGGCGCGGGACCGCGAACAGTCCCCGCTCGGCGGCGGTGGTCAACGCCGCGAACTGCTCCGTCGTCAAGCCGTACCGGCCGGCGGGGACCCCGTCCATCTCGCGGACGCTCTCGACCGAGAAGGAGAGTCCGTGGTCCGTGCAGAATGCCTGCATCGCCGACAGTTCGTCGCGGTCGGGGTAGATCACCCGCAGTTGCCAGCGGTCACCCTTGCCGTAGGCGTCCAACACGGTCGCGTCGTGGGTGGTGATCATTCGGAGGAGGAGTTCGACGTGGTCGACCCACTCCATCCGGTAGAGCCACTCGTCGTCCAGGTCCGCGAGGAGTTCCGTCCGCTCGGTCGACGGATCCGCGTCGAGTGCCGACTCGACGCGCTCTCGGGTCGCACCGCGAACCCACAACAGCGGCATCACCCGCTCCCCGCCGGCGTCGACGACCCGTTCGATCTCCAGTTCCAGGCCGGGGACCGACGTGACGGCCCGACTCAGCGCGAACTCGTCTGCGGGGATCGTCCCTCGTACTATCGTGGCCATGCGCGAGAGGTCTTCAGACGAGGTGATATAGCTGGTCCCCGTCGTATGGAAGTGGTAACGACACTGGGCGCGGGACAGTGCCACTGCCGGCGCTCGTCGAGGAGCGACGGAGAACGCTCGCCGACGGTCGCCGCCTACAGCAGGAACGCGACGACCGCGAGAACCAGAAACAGGAAGACGAACAGTCGGGCGGCGCTCATCGAGAGCCCGGCGAGTCCCCGAAAGCCGGCTAGCCCGGCCGCGAGGGCGATGACGACGAAGACGATGCCCAGCCAGAGGAAGTCGCCGGTAAGTCCGATCTGGAGTGGGAGCGCGGTCACCGCGAGCGGGAGCGCCGGCGTCACGAGCCCTTCCCCCCGACGACGATCCGGTCGTCTTCGACCGACTCGATGCTGGTCAGGCTGATCGGATACGAGTCGTCGCTGCCGTCGAGCATGAACGACCAGCCGAGTTTCGCCGCGACGGTATCCGTGAGTCTGGGGTCGGGGTCGACGGCGACCTCGGTGCCCGCGACGTGCGTGACGATGCCGACTCTCGTCCCGTCGGTGTCGTACACTGGTTTACCTTCGTCTTCGGTGTCGATCGGTGGAATCGAGTCCATGCGTACAGCCGAGCGGACCCGTCGGGTTACGACTTGAGCTTGCAAGAGCGTGCACTGGTGTCACCGGAGACCTGCGGATCGTCCGCGTGGGGCGTCGGTCGGACGCCGAGGCCGTCCCGATCTCAATCGCCGGCAGTCTCGGGCGCGAGGCCGGCCGACCGCATGTACTCGTCCAGCTTCTCCGCGATCGCCTCGGCGAACGCCTCGTCGTTGATCGCCGTCTCCAACTCCAGTAGTTCCACGTCCGCTCTCAGATGCTCGCGGAGTGCGTCGAACAGCGCCGCGTCCGCCTCGGGGTCGTAGAAGTCCTCGCCCTCTACGTCGAGTAGCGAGACACCGCCCAGTGGAAGCGCCAGCGCGGTCGGGCCGGTCGCGGCGTTCAGCTTCTCCGCGATGATTCGCCCGAGTTCGGCGGTCTCCTCGGGTGTCGTCCGCATCAGCGTCACCTGCGGGTTGTGGACGTGGAACTGCCGCCCCTCGAACTCCTCGGGCACCGAGTCGCGTGGGCCGAAGTTCACCATGTCGAGTGCGCCGGTCGAGACGACCTGTGGGATCCCCAGTTCGCCCGCGGCGTCGAGTCGCTTCGGTCCGGCGTTCAGCACCCCGCCGACGAGTTCGTCGGCCCACTCGGTCGTCGTCACGTCGAGGACGCCGTCGATGATCCCTTCCCGGACCAGTTGCTCCATCGCCCGCCCGCCGGTGCCGGTGGCGTGGAAGACGATCGTCTCGTAGCCTCTGTCTTCGAGGTACGCGCGCGCAGTCTTCACGCAGGGTGTCGTGACTCCGAACATCGTCATCCCGATGGTCGGCTTCTCCGCGATTTCCACCTCGGGATCGTTCGCCACCATCCCGACCATCGCCAGCGCCGCGTTGGCGATCACCGTCCGGGATAGTTGATTCAGTCCCTCGATGTCGGCGACCGAGTACAGCATGGCGATGTCCCGCGACCCGACGTACGGTTCGGTGTCGCCAGACGCCATCGTGGAGACCATGAACTTCGGGACGCCGACCGGCAGGGCACGCATGGCTGTCGTGGCGATGGAGGTGTTGCCAGACCCGCCGAGCCCCAGTATGCCGTCCAGGTCGCCCTCCTCGTGGAGACGCTCTGCCACCGCCTGCGCCCCCTCGCCCATCGCCTCCATCGCCGCCCCTCGGTCCCCACTCTCGCGCAACTCGTCGAGTGTCGTCCCCGCCGCCGTAGCGACCGCGCTGGCTGGCGTATCCGGACTGATCGTCGGTTCGCCCACGACGCCGACGTCGACGAGATGTGTGTCGATCCCCTGTGCCTCGATGACGTCCCGGGCGAACCCGATCTCTGCGCCTTTCGTGTCGAGTGTTCCGACGATGACGACGGCCATGACGGTGACGTGTCTGTCGAGATTCGTGATAAACGTTCGTGAGAATCGGCAGTGCCGGCGAGTCGCCGGCGGTGGCGGTTTGTGGTCGCGGGTCTGCTGTCGCGGGCCGACTGTCGCTGTGGCGGCGTGAATCTCACACGAAAGAATATGTACGTAACCGTCGAACGCTCGCTCATGTCCGACGACAAACGGTTCGTCTCGCCGGAAGACGTAGAGAGTCAGGTGTTCGACTGGGGCGTGTTGAAGTGGCAGTCGACACCCGACGTGACCGGGTCCGATCGCATGAGTTGCGGCGTCGTCAAGCTCGAACCCGGAAAGGGCCACGAGCGTCACACCCACCCCGAGAGCGACGAGATGCTGTACGTCATCCGCGGGGAGGGTGAACAGGAGATCGGCGAGGAGACCCGCGAGATCACGGCGGGGGACATGCTCCACGTCCCCGAGGGCGTCCCGCACGGGACGGTCAACACCGGCTGGGAGCCACTGCTCCTGCTGGCGGTGTACGCGCCGCCCGGTCCCGAGGAACAGTTACGGGACCTGCCGGAGTGTGAGATCGTGCCGGCCGGCGAACTGCCCTGAGGACGGGCCGTGCCGGCTCATCCCCGGCACCGGATTTAATACCGGGCCAGTGAGTACCGTCCCTGGAGGATTCACCGAATGGTCCTCGGGAATCACACACGAGTCTGCCACGACCGACGACAGGACGACAGTGGGGTCGCGCGATGACAGTGGAGGAGACGTCGGGCGGTGTCCACGGCGTGCCCAGCGCGCACGTCGCCGCGTTCGTCGTCGTGACGCTCGCCGTGAGCGTGATCGTCGCCGCCGTGACGATCAGCGACACCGTCTCCAACGCGACCACCGTCCCGATCATGGTCACGCCGGCACTGACGGCCATCGTCCTCCGCCGGCTTCAGGGCCGCTCTGTCCGGCAGACGGTGGTCGGTTCGCTCCGAGGGACGACGCTTCGGTCGGCGGTGTTCGCGGTCGCGTTCCCCGTCGTCTTCATCGCTACCGCCGCCGGTGTCGCACTCGCGACGGGACTCGGCAGTTACGATCCCGGCGGTGGCGTGTTCGCGTACAGCGGCCCGGTGTTCCTGTTTCCCGTCTTCCTGCTGATCGTCGGCGTCGTCACCTACGGCGAGGAATTGGGGTGGCGGGGGTACCTCCTCCCGGAACTCAGTGACAGAATCGGCCCGGTCGCGGCCACGGCCTCGGTGGGGGTCGTCTGGGCGCTGTACCACTTCCCGGCGCTGTACTTCGGCGCGCAGGCGACCGGTCTCGGCGATCCACTGACCGTCGCTGCCATCCAGATGGGGGCGGTGTTCACCGTCGCCGCGTTTCCCGCCTCGTACTCGTACTTTCTCTCGAACGGGAGCGTGTTGCCGCCGGTGGCACTCCACCTGACGTGGAACCTGCTCAATCCGCTGGTGCTCGGCAACGTCTACACGAACGTCGAGGGGTTCGTCGCCGGCCAGGTGATCCTGATCAGCGGCGAGGGGCTGCTGGGAATCGCCGTCGGCGTCGTGCCCCTCGTCGTCGTCGCGGTGCTCGTCCACCGCCGAACCTGGTTCGGCACCGACGCGAGCGTCTCGGAGGCGTGAGGCTGGACGCTCCCGATCAGGGTCGGCCCTCGTCCCCGCCTCAGAAGTCGATCTCTTTGAACTCCTGTGCCTGATTCTGGATCGCCTCCTCGGTCGGGAGTCGTTCGATACTCGACGCGCCGAAGAAGCCGACGACGCCCTCGGTGTTGTTCAGGACGTACTCGGCGTCGTCCGGCCACGCGATGGGGCCACCGTGACAGATGACCAGCACGTCTTCGTTCACTGCTTTCGCGGCGTCGTGGTGTGCCTGCACGCGCGCTGCGGCGGTCTCCAGGTCGAGCGAGGTCTCCGCACCGATGTCGCCGGAGGTCGTCAGCCCCATGTGCGAGACGATCACGTCCGCGCCGGCCTCGGCCATCTCCTCGGCTTGCGCCTCGCTGAAGACGTACGGACAGGTCAACATTCCCTGTTCGCTCGCCTCCCGGATCATCTCGACCTCCTTGTCGTAGCCCATCCCGGTCTCTTCGAGGTTCTGGCGGAACCCGCTGTCCTCGTCGATCAGGCCGACCGTCGGGAAGTTCTGGACGCCCGAGAAGCCCCGGCGCTGCAGATCCTCGATAAAGACGTCCATCTGTCGGAAGGGGTCCGTGCCGTTCACGCCCGCGAGGACGGGTGTGTCCTCGACGACCGGAAGGACCTCGTGACCCATCTCGACGACGATCTCGTTGGCGTCGCCGTAGGGCAACAGCCCTGCCAGCGACCCCCGGCCGTTCATCCGGTAGCGCCCGGAGTTGTAGATGATGAGCAGGTCGACGCCGCCGCGTTCGGCGAACTTCGCCGAGATACCGGTGCCCGCGCCCGCCCCGATGATCGGCTCGCCCGATTCCACCGTCGCCCTGAGTCGCGCGAGCGACTCGTCGCGTGTGAACTCCATGGTCCAGTGACCTGTTCGAGAGACTGTGGCTTGTAGCTTCACCCGGGTCGGCGTCGGCTGCGCAGGTCGGCCGTCTTCGGTACGCTCCACAGAGGGAGCGACCGCTCGGTTCACCGGAGTCGCCGGACCACCTGACGCAATAGAACGACAACCGTGACATGAGAATAGACAAACGTAGAAAGATAAGCTGTCTTTAGCGTCAGTCTGTTCACTGTGCTATTTATCAACGTATTTCATCTATTTCCAGTATATCGTCTTACATTCGTAGAACTCGCCGAAAGTTCGTGTGTATATTCGCAAAAAACTGTTCAGACATCAGTATAGTTTATTTCTATTCGAGAATATGAACCTGATTTTCGAACGTCCCAACCGACATAGTCCCACAACGTCAACTGCCCTGTGATCCAAATCGAGAGTCGGACGAGAGTCTGGCGGACGACAGATTGCGTCGTCAGTCCCCCCGTAGGACGGCAAACGGTAAAGGGGTGGGGGACGGACGAAAGCGCAGAGACCGGCATGGGAGAGGACTACTGCTGTAAGGTCGACCGGGTCGTCGACGAGTACGACCTCCGGGCGCCGCGCCAGTTCGACGGCGACCACGACGAGTATCTCGTGGCCAAGTGGACCGGGACGGGGCGGCAGGAACCGACCGGCGTCCGGCCGCTCACGGCCTGGTTGAACAAACAGATCCTGCGGACGGTCTACCGAAGACACGACCGCTCGGACACGGACGTCCGCATCGACGCCGAGTACGAGGCGGTCGTCGGCGACGACGTGGCCGCCCACGAACGGGCAGCCGTCGTCGCCGACCTGGAGGCGGACGGCATCGACCCCGAGGTGCTCGCGAGCGACTGCATCGGCAAGAGTACGCTCGACCGACATCTAAAGACCTGTCTGGAAGCCAGCAAAGCCGCCACGAGCGGCGCCACCGACGGGCGGTGGGAAGACGACGCGGTCGCGTACGCCCGTTCGTCGTTCCAAGACCGCGTCGAGACCGCACTGGCGTCGTTGGACGACGACGACCGACTCCCGGGTGCGGCCGACGCAGAACTGACGACGCCGATTCTGCTCGGGTGTCCACAGTGTGCGACGCGGGTCAAACTCGACACCGCCCTCGACCGGGGGTACGTCTGTGCCGACCACCTCGGGGCGAGTCCCGACCAGTCGGGAGAGTGAGGCTGGTGGGGTACTCGGACGGGTACGTATCGTCGCCACGGTAGACGAGTGAGCGGCGTCACCGAATCGACCTGCCGTGAGCGCAGAGACACAGTCGCTCGCGCACGGCCATCCTCCCCGATCGACGAGGGACATTTATACCGCCGTACTCCGTGGCTGTCGACACGCACATGTGGCACCTCGACATCCGGAACGTCGCCGGGATTCGGGCCGGAACGACCGAACTCCACCCCGGGACGAACGCCGTGCAGGCCGGCAACTGGCAGGGCAAGACCTCGCTGGTGACGGCTCTCAGGACCGTGCTGGGCGGGGAGGTCACGCCGAATGTCCTGACCGACGGCGAGACGCAGGGCCACGTGAGACTCACGACCGACGGGGGCGAGACGTACGAGGTGGACCTGCGTGCGACCGACGACGGCGTCGCCCGGGGCGGCGAGACGTACCTCACCGAGCGGCCGAACCGGATCTGTGCTGAACTGTTCGCCTTCTTCGACGAACACAATGAGATCCGTCGGGCAGTCAGAGCGGGCGAGGACCTCACACCGCTGCTGACGCGGCCCCTCGACGCCGAAGACCTGGACGCACAGGTCGCGGAACTGAGAGCCGAGCGCCGCCGTGCGGAGAGCGAACTGGACCGCGTGACCGAAGCGACCGCGGAACTCCGAAAGGAACGGTCACGCGCCGAGCGACTGGAGCGGGAGTTGTCGGGAAAGCGGGCCGAACTGGCCGATCTGGACGACGAAGGAGGAGAAACTAGCGACCCGGACGCACGCGAGGCACTCGAGGAAGCGCGGACCTCCTCCGAACGCACACAGCAACGGATCGACCGACAGGAACGACAGGTCGAGTCCATCGAATCGGAACTGGCCGAGAAACGCGCCGAGGTGGCGGAGATCGAGGTCGACGAGGAACCGGACCTTCGGGAGCGACTCGCGGCAAAGCGCGACCGCCTCTCGACGCTCGAACGAGAGACCGACACGCTTCAGACCCTGTACAACGCGAACAGACAGGTTCTCGACCGTGACCAACTGGACCTCGTCTCAGAGATCGACCGGCAGGTGACCGGTGACGTGGTGAGTTGCTGGGTCTGTGACACCGAGACCACCCGCGAAGCGGTCGAATCACGGCTCGCCGATCTCGCCGAGGTCGTCGCCGACCGGCGTGAGCGAGCAACCGAACTCCGCGAGGAGACGGAAGCCCTCGAAGCGCGCCGCGATAGAATCGAGGAACGACGTGACCGCCGTGCCGAACTGGAGCGTCAGATCTCGACGCTGCAGTCCCGACTGGACGAACGTCAGGCGGATCTCGCGGCGAGTCGCGAGCGACGCGAAGAACTCGAAGCCGATATCGAGGCCCTCGAAGCGGCCGTCGAGACGACCGACGAGCGTCGCCAGACGCTGGAGGCGGACGTCGTTCGACTCGAGACGAAACTGGAGACCGTCAACGACCGGATCGCAGAGTTAGAGCGACAGGCGGACGAGCGAACGGCCATCGAAGCGCGGATCGACCGACTCGGCACCGAGATCGAATCGCTCCGCTCGCGGCGTGAACGAACCATCGAAGCCGCACGGAGTGCGTTCGACACGGCACTCGAGGACGTCGTAGACGCCTTCGAGCCGAGTTTCGAGACCGCACGGCTGGACCGACACACCGACCCCGACACGGGGCGGACCGAGAAACTGGAACTGGTCGTCGCGCGGGACGGCCGCGAGATCTCCGTGGAACGGCTCTCGGAGGGAGAGGTCGAACTACTCGGGTTCATCGCCGCACTCGCCGGTTACGAGGCGTTCGACGTGGCCGAGCAGGTCCCGTGTCTACTGCTCGACGAACTCGGCGGCCTCGACAGCGACCACGTCCACACGCTCGTCGAGTATCTGACTGACCGGACCGAGTTCCTTGTGACGACTGCTTACCCCGAGGCTGGCGTGTTCGACGGCCACACTGTCTCCCCGGACGAGTGGGCAGTCGTCTCGGATACCGAGGAGACGGTCGCCTGACCGGGGCGATCTCTCGTCCTCGAGGGCCACCCCGAGGCGTACTGCTTTGTAGCTGGTTGCCCGACTGTGGCTATGACACAGCGAGTACCGGGCACTTTCTCGATCGCGGTGCGTGACCGGGCGACGAACACCTACGGGGCGGCCGTCACCACCGGCACGGTCGCCGTCGGCGCGACGTGTCCGTACGTCAGCGACAGCGCCGCAGTCGTCACACAGTCGTACACGAACGCACGCTACGGGCGCGAAGGCGTCTCCCGTGCCGACGACGGCGAATCGCTGGAGACGGTACTCACCGATTTGGTGAGCGAGGACGAGTACGACGCGTATCGACAGGTCCACGGCGTCGGCGCGACCAGCGACTACGCGTTCACCGGCGACGCCTGTGTCCCGTGGTGTGGGAGTCGCATCGGCGACGACTACACGGTCGCAGGGAACATGCTCGCAGGGGCCGAGGTCCTCGAGGCGACGGCGACAGCCTACGAGACTGCGACGGGCGACGTGCCGGACCGACTGGTCTCGGCACTCGAAGCCGGAACCGCCGCCGGCGGCGACGACCGTGGCGAACTCAGCGCGGCACTGCTCGTCGCCGCCCCGGAGTCGCGGTTCTCTCACAACCTCAGAGTCGACTACTCGGAGACGCCCGTCTCCGACCTCCGTGGCCTCCTGACCGCTGCACGCGGTGAGGGTGACCGACTGCAGGCGGGGGCCGACGACGCCTTCGACGGCGACTACCCCCCGGAGATACTGGCGTTCGACGTCAAGTACTGAGGCCCGACGTAGAGCGCTGAGCGTGACGACACGTCGACGCGATTGCGTCCGTAAACCGACGGACGGCGAGAGCGAGCAGGTCAGTCCGACTCGGCCTCGCCTGCCTGCGGGTCCGCCCGGTCGATGAACGAGTCGCGCTCGCTCATCTCCTCGGCGGAGAGGTGACACGAGATGTGGTGGCCGTCGCCCATGTCTTCGAGCGCCGGCACGTCCGTCTCGCACACCCCGCCGATCTTCTTCGGACACCGTGTCTGGAACGGACAGCCACTCGGCGGGTCGATCGGCGACGGGACGCTCCCCTCCAGGAGGATCCGGTCGGGTCGCCGGCGTGGGTTCGCCGCCGGCACTGCCGAGAGCAGGCTCTCGGTGTACGGGTGGAACGGCGGCGAGAACACCTGATCGACCGTCCCGAACTCGGCGATCTGGCCGAGGTACATCACCGCGACCCGGTCACAGCTGTGCCGCACGACGCCGATGTTGTGCGAGATGAACAAGTACGCGAGTCCACGCTCGGCCTGGATGTCGTTGAGCAGGTTCAGGATCTGTGCCTGCACGCTCACGTCGAGTGCCGAGACCGGTTCGTCACAGACGATGAGTTTCGGTTCGACGGCCAGTGCGTGGGCGATGGCGACGCGCTGTTGCTGTCCGCCGGAGAACTCGTGGGGGTACTTCGAGGCGGCCTCCGCCGAGAGGCCGACGCGTTCGAGCAGTTCGCCGACCCGTCGTCGCTTCTCCTCGCCGGTGGCGATGCCGTGTTTCTCCATCGCCCGGCCGACGATGCGACCGACCGTCTTGCGAGGGTTGAGCGAACTCCCCGGGTCCTGGAAGATCATCTGCATCTCGCGGCGGAGACTCCGGACCTCGGTGTCGTCGAGTTCGTGTAACGGTTGGCCTTCGAAGTACACTTCGCCAGCGGTCGGTTCGATGAGTCGAAGCGCAGTCCGAGCGACTGTCGACTTGCCACAGCCTGACTCGCCGACGAGTCCGACCGTCTCGCCGGGGTAGACGTCGAAGTCGATGCCGTCGACCGCTTTGACGTACCGGCGTTCGATGGTCGGCAGCCCCCCGTCGCTCCGCGTGAGGGTGATGTTCCCGAAGGTACCGTCGCCGGCCGCGAAGTGCTTCTTCAGGCCCCGCACCTCGAACAGCGGGTCGCCACTCCGGTCGACGCCGCCGCGCCCGCCGGCGCGGTCGGGTGTCGCGGCCTCCGAGAGGTCGAGGTCCGCGGCGTGGAGACAGGCCGCACGCGACTCGTCGCCGTCGACGCTCTCGAGGGGCGGGTCGCCACCGGTCCGACACGCCTCGGTGGCGTGCGGACACCGAGGGGCGAAGTTACAGCCCGCGGGAAGCGCCGACAGATCCGGCATCGACCCCGCGAGCGTCGGGAGTTCGTCGTAGGTCGTCTCGACCTCGGGGATAGAGTCGATGAGCGCCCGCGTGTAGGGGTGGCGCGGCCGGTCGAACAGGTCACGCAGCGGCGCCGTCTCCACGAGGTTCCCGGCGTACATGACGCCGACGTGGTCACACGTCTGTGCGACGACCCCGAGGTTGTGCGTGATCATCAGGACCGCCGTCCCCTCCCGCTGTTGCATGTCGTTCAGCAGTTCGAGAATCTTCGCCTGCGTCGTCACGTCGAGTGCGGTCGTCGGTTCGTCCGCGATGATGAGATCCGGCTCACAGGAGAAGCCGATGGCGACGAGGACGCGCTGGCGCATCCCGCCCGAGAACTCGTGGGGGTAGTCGTCGACCCGTTCCTCCGCGTCGGGGATGCCGACGTCGTCCATCGCCTCGACCGCCTTCATCCGGGCGGCGCTCTTCGAGACACCCTGGTGGCGACGGATGGTCTCGGCGATCTGCTCGCCGACCGTCATCACCGGGTTCAGCGACGACATCGGATCCTGTGGGATCATCGCGATGCGGTTGCCCCGCACGTCGCGCATCTCCTGGTCCGACAGCGAGAGTAGGTCTTCCCCGTTGAACAGGACTTCGCCGCCGGTGATCTCTCCCGGCGAGTCGATGAGTCGCATGAGCGACCGCGCCGTCACCGACTTGCCTGCGCCGGACTCGCCGACGAGGCCCATCGTCTCGCCGTGATCGAGTTCGAAGGACACCTCGTTCGTCGCGACGACGGGACCCTCCTCGGTGCGGAACACCGTCCGCAGGTCACGCACGTCGAGCAGCGGTCCGTCTTCCGTGGCCTCGGTCCGGTCGCTCATTCGATCGCCTCCACCTTCGGATCGAGAACGTCGCGCAGGCCGTCACCGAGCATGTTGAAGCCGACCACGGCGATACCGATAGCCAGTGCCGGGAACAGCAACATCCACGGGGCGGTCTCCATGAACCCCCGACCGGTGTTGATCATCAAGCCCCACGACGGTCGTGGGGGCTGTGCGCCGAGCCCCAGGAACGAGAGACTCGCCTCCGCGAGAATGGCGAAGGAGATGTTGAGCGATCCCTGGACAAGCATCGGCGCGGTGCAGTTGGGGAACACCTCGCTGAAGACGATTCGAGAACTGCTCTCGCCGCGTGCGACGGCGGCCTCGACGTACGACTCGTTGCGTTCGGCGAGTGCCGCACTCCGTGAGACGCGGGCGATGTACGGCGTGTAGACGAACGCCAGCGCGATGATGACGTTACTCAACTCCGGTCCCAGCACGACGAGCAGGGTCAGCGCCAGTAACACCGGCGGGAACGCCATCGCGGCGTCCATCAATCGCATCACGAGTTCGTCGGTCAACCCGCCGGCGTAGCCGGCGATCACGCCGAGGATGGCACCGACGACGAGCGCTGCCGAGATGGCGCCGAAGCCGACGTACAGAGAGATACGACTCCCCATGACGACCCGGCTGAACACGTCACGGCCCAGGTCGTCGGTCCCGAACGGGTGGTCGAGCGACGGGGGCTGGCTCCGGTCGGGGATGTTGGTCTCTGCGACCGGATACGGCGCGATGAGCGGCGCGAAGATCGCGACGAGGACGAGCAGGACCACGATGGTCAGGCCGAGCATCGCCTTCGTGTTGTTCCGGAACTTCCGGACGAACCGACCGATGCGCTCCCGCTGGGCGTCACTCAGTGTGCCGCCGGTCTCGGGTGCTTCGGGCGTCTCGGCCGCCATCAGTCATCACCTCCGTATCGGATGCGTGGGTCGAAGTAGGCGTACAACAGGTCGGCCGCGAAGTTCGAGAACATGTATATCAGTGCGACGACGATGATGCACCCCTGGATGAGGGGGATGTCGCGGCTCTGGATGGCGGTCAGGGTCAGCCGACCGATGCCCGGCCAGAAGAACACCTCCTCCAGGACGACCACGCCGCCGAAGGCGTAGCTGAACTGGAACGCGATGACCGTGATGACCGGGATGACGGCGTTCTTCAGCGCGTGTCGCAACACGATGATCCGCTGGCTCATTCCCTTGGCCCGGGCGAGGTTGATGTACTCCTCGCCGAGCACCTCGATCATCGACGACCGCGTCATCCGCATGATGTACGCGGTCAAGGCGAACCCCATCGCCCCGGCCGGCAACACGAGGTGGGTGAGCGTCGCCACCGGGTCTTCACTCGGCGGCACGTAGCCGCCGGTGGGGAAGAAGTTGAACCACACGGCGAACAGGAGGATGAACACCAGCCCCCACAGGAAGATTGGCATCGAGATGCCGACGAACGCGAGCATCGACGCCGAGATGTCGGGTGCCTCGTTCTGGTTGACTGCGGCGTACACGCCGAGTGGGATCGAGAGCAACACCGCGACGAGCGTGGCCGAGACGGCCAGCAACAGCGACCGTGGCAGTCGCTCGGCGACGAGTGCGGCCACCGGTTCGCCGAACCGGAGCGACTCGCCCATGTCCCCCTGGAGCAGGCCGAACACCCAGTCGAAGTACTGGACGTACAGCGGGCGGTTGAGGCCCAGTTGTGCCTGGAGTGCCTGAAGCGACTCCTCCGTGGCGTTCGGCCCGAGGATCAACAGCGCCACGTCGCCGGGGAGGATGTTCGTCACGGCGAAGGCGATCAGCGTGACGAAAAACAGCGTCACGGTCATGAACCCGAGACGGCGCAAGACGTAGTTGTACATCGATGTGAGAGGGGTGTTTAGCGGTCCAGCCAGTTGTCGTGGAACTGGAGCGTCGACCCGTCAGGTGCGCCGACCGGCCCCTTGTACGCGGGCTGTGCGGCGTAGATGCTGGGCTGCCACCACAGGAGCAGGTGACCGGACCGGTCCTCGTGGAGGATCTCGGTCGCCTGGTGGTAGAGGTCCGCCCGTTCGTCCTCGTCGTAGATAGTGCGGGCCTCCTCGACGAGACTGTTGTACTCCTCGTTCTCCCAGCCGGTGAAGAAGAACGCCCCGTTGGGGTGGAGGAACTTATAGAACGACACGTCAGGGTACCACAGCGCGAGGTACGAACTGGTCGTCGCCTGGAAGTCGCGGTTCGAGTAGACGTCCGAGAGCCAGGTACTCCACGTGATCTGCTGGATCTGGAGGTCGATGCCCACCTCGGCGGCGTCGGCGGCGATCACCTCCGCACCCTGCACCTGCGTCGGGTACGACTGCGGGATCTTGAACGTCGCCGAGTAGCCGTCCGACATGCCGGCCGCGTCGAGATGTTCCTGTGCCCTGTCGAGGTCGCGTTCACGCGGCGAGACGTCGGGGTTGACGTAGGGGCTGCCGGGTGTCGCCGGGGAGGCAGTCGTCTGGCCGGTGCCGTACAGCGCCGCCTCGGCGACTTTCTCCTTGTCGATGGCGTAATCGAGTGCGAGCCGAGCGTCCCGGTTGTCGAACGGTGCCCGGTCGCAGTTGAGTCCGAGGTAGACCAGCGACTTCGGGAACTGCGTCTCGAACCGGACGCTGGAGTCGTTCTGGACCTGCGAGGCGTCCTTCGGCGCGATGCCGTTGATGAAGTCGTACTCGCCCGCCGAGAAGGACTGGAGCCTGACGCTCGGGTCGGGGATCTCGCTCTTGACGATCTCGTCGATGAAGGGGCCGTCCTCGTCGCTGGCTCCCCAGTAGTCCTCGTACCGGGTCATCGTGAACGAGGTCTCGACCTCCCGGCTCTCGAACTGATACGGACCCGTTCCGATCGGGTCTTCGACCATGTCCTTCGCGGCGTTCTCCGCCGGCATGATGGCGAGTTCCGCAGTCGCCATCTTCGCGATGAACGGCGCGAACGGCTGGGTGAGTTTGATCTCGAAGGTGTAGTCGTCTGGTGCCCGAAGCTCCTCCACCATCTCGAAGAAGCCGGTCGCGAGGAAGTCACCGTTCTGGACACGCTCGTACGTCGCCAGCACGTCTTCCGAGGTCATCTCCGAGCCGTCGTGGAAGGTGACGCCCTCGCGGAGGTCCATCGACAGCAGGGTGTTGTTCTCGGACTGTTCCAGGGAGGTGGCGAGGTGGGGTTCGATCGTGTAGTCGTCCTGCAGGCGGACCAGTTCCTCGTAGATGTTCTCGAGGACCCGCTTCGACGCCGCCGAGGTGTCGATGTGAGGGTCTAACCCCTGGACGGGAACGGCACCGCCCCACTGGAGCGTGCCGCCCATCTTCGCGTTTCCGGGCGCCGCTGTCGCCGTCTCGTCGGAGCCGCCACCGCCGCCGCCTGCGGTCTCCGTCGAGTCGGCCCCGCCGCCGGTACAGCCAGCGAGCGCCGTGACACCGGTCACGCCGATCGCGCCGAGGAACGCACGACGCTTTGAGCTGTAGCTACTCGGGGGGGAAGACCCCTTGCTATTGCGTTGCATACGCTGATATGGTTCCGCTCCCCTGTGATAAGTATTCGGGTTGTGTGGGTTTCCACCCGTTCGATTGTTAGCCGATCTCCCAAAAATAGTTCATGCGCGTTGTTGTCTGGCTGGCTGCGTCCCATAGAATCAAATAGGGGCGATCACGTCTGCCACGGTATCGCATGGACGTAAACCAAGCGCGACTGCGGAGTGACCTCGAAGCCACGGCTGAGTTCGGCGCCGTACCGTCGCCGGCAGGGCGTGGCCGAACGGTGTTGACGGGGACAGATGCGGATCGACGGGCACGGGAGTTCTTCTGTGAACGACTCCGCGACGCCGGCCTCACGGTTCGGACAGACGCGGTCGGCACCATCGTCGGGCGCTGGTGTCCGGACAGTGCTGATCCGGACGCACCGGCTGTCGCGACGGGGAGTCACCTCGACTCAGTCCCCGAGGGCGGTATCTTCGACGGCCCACTCGGCGTCTACGCCGGCCTCGAAGCCGTCCGGACGCTCCAGGAGGCGGGCGTCGAACCGGCCCGGCCGATCGACGTCGTCTCGTTCACCGAGGAGGAGGGTCAGCGGTTCGGCGGTGGGCTGATCGGTTCCGGGGTGGCCGTCGGCGAACTCTCCGTCGAGGAGGCACTCGCCATCGAGGACGCGGACGGCGTGCCGCTGGGAGACGCACTCGCCGACATCGGCTTCCGGGGCGACGGGCGAATCGACGCCGGCGAGTGGGACTCGTGGCTCGAAGTTCACATCGAGCAGTCGGAACGACTCACGGACGCCGGCGCACAGGTCGGTATCGTCTCCAGCATCGTCGGCCTGACGCGGTGTCACGTCGAGATCAGGGGCGAGGCGGACCACGCCGGCACCACGTCGATGACGACCCGCGCCGACGCGCTGGCTGCTGCCGGGGAGTTCCTCCTGGACGTCGAGGCGGCACCGGCGGCCCGGACAGACAGGAACGAGACGGCCGTCGCCACGGTCGGTCGATTGAACGTCTCTCCGAACGCCCCGAACGTCGTCGCCGGTGCAGTCGACCTGACCGTCGACGTCCGGGACGTCGACTATGGGACCATCGAGGCGCTGACGGACGCCGCACGGGAGAGCCTCACACGACTCGAACGTGAGCGCCCGGTCGAGACCAGTCTGGACCACGCTTGGGACCGCCGACCCGTCGAGATGAGCCCCCGTCTCCGTGCTGTCGTCCGGGAAGCCGGCGAGGCGGCGGGGGTCAACTCGCTCGACCTCCACTCCGGTGCTGGGCACGACACGATGCACGTCGGCAGCGTGACGGACGCCGCGCTCCTGTTTGCACCCTCGGAGGACGGCATCTCACACAACCCCCGCGAGTGGACCGACTGGGCCGACTGTGCGGCCGTGACGCAGGTGCTGGCGCGGTCTCTCGCTACGCTCACGAACTCGTAGTCGACGGTTAGTGGCTCGTGTCAACACGACACACTCACCGTCAGTGAAACGAGAACGTCGTATCGTCGCTCTTCGTGGCGCATCGAACACGAACTGCGTCGCTTCTTCGAGAACACTGTGGCTCGTCGCTCGAGTCCTCTTTCGGTCATCGTCACCTACTCGTTGTTTGTGAAATGCGAACATCCTTGTGCGCTCCGTGTGAGTAGTACGTATGACGACAGACGAGACGCCCGGGTCGCCACGGACTCTCCAGACGGTCTCGCGTGCCCTCGACGTCGTGCAGGCACTGAAACGACTCGACGGCGCCGGCGTGACCGAACTCGCAGACCATCTCGACATCTCGAAGAGCGTCGCGTACAACTACCTGAGCACCCTCCGTGCGGAGAAGTTCGTCGTCAAGGAGGGGGACACCTACCGACTCTCCCTGCAGTTTCTGCTACTGGGCGAGTACGTCCGGAACCAGAACACCCTGTACCAAATCGGGAAGCCGGAACTGGACACCCTCGCTGCTGAGACCGGCGAGTTCGCGCACCTCGCCACGGAACAACACGGCCTCGGGGTGAACCTCTACAAGGTCAGCGGGGACAAGGCGGTCGGCGACAGCTATCAGGTGAACAAACTCCAACGGGCAGACTACCTCCACTTTTCGGCGACGGGCAAGGCCATCCTTTCACAACTGCCACGGGAGCGCGTCGAGTGGATCGTCGACCGGTACGGCCTCCCGGCGAAGACGGACGAGACGATCACGGAGCGTGGGGACCTGTTTGCAGCACTCGAAGCGGTCCGGGAACGTGGCTACGCCCTCAACGACGAGGAGGAGGTCACGGGACTCCAGGCCATAGGGGCCCCGATCTGTGACCGCCACGACCGGGTTCTGGGCTCAGTCAGCGTCTCCGGTCCGGTTCGGCGGATGAAAGAACCGGAATATCACGACGACATCGTCGACCAGGTGATCAACACCGCGAACGTCATCGAGGTGAACGTCAACATGGACGACGCGGACGACGACTTTCCGACGTTCGCCTGACCTGCACGTTTTCGAGAGACGAACCTCGCGGCAGGTCGATCTCCTCGATTTTGGGACAGTTTAAGTCTGTCCCAACACTGGACCCTGGGCTATCCTCCTTACTGTGAGACGCTGATCCACCGCGATTTGGGACGAACTCAGTCTGTCCCAGAATCGTCGAGTGGAGGGTCGTCCCATCGTGCTCTCCTGTCGACACGTCCGTTCACACGGTCGGAGGTGTCCCGTCGGTGCCCGCTCATTGATCCAGATACGAGAGACGGTGAGTACCTGCGAGCACAGTCGGTCCATCCCTCGAACCGGGGGATGGCGAGCGGACTCCACCGACCGACACCGGCCGGGCGCTCGGCTTGCCGTAATATTCATCCAGCGTGTTCTCCCATCGTTGGTGGCTATCCTCGTGGGGAGAGTGAATCGGATGAAGAGAGATAGCCATGGCTGAGAGTCTCGGCCTGAAAGAAGGTGTCTCGATGGCACTCGGCGGGATGATCGGGGGCGGCATCTACGCCGTTCTCGGTGTCGTGGCGGGCATCACCAGTTCCGCCATCTGGCTGGCGTTTCTCATCTCCGGTGCCTCGCCACGTGCGCGGGCTACTCGTACAACGTGCTCAACAGTCTCACGATCAGGAGAGCATCGCCGACCCGGTGGAGACGATCAGGAAGGCGGTCTGCGTCTCGATCCCCGTCGCGGTCGCCATCTACGTTCTCGTGGGGGTGGTGACGGTGAACCTCGTTACCCAGACGCTGGAGTCGTACCCCCACGTCGCACTGAAGGACGCCGCCTCGACGATGATGCAACCGTACGGACTGGCGGGGGTCGGTGGCGTCGTACTCGCGCTCTCGGCGCTGTTCTCGACGGGCAGTGTCATCAACGCGACGCTGTTCTCGTCAACCCACTTCGCGAAGGGGATGCTCAGCAACGACCTGCTCCCCGACCAGATCGGTGACGCGGCCGCAGAGGGACTTCCCGAACGAACGGTGCTGGTCCTCGGGGCGATCACCGCAGCCTTCACGTGGTACGGAAGTCTCGGGGCGATCACCTCATTCGCCTCGCTGGCGTTTATCCTAGTGTTCGGCGCGATGAGCTACCTCGCGTGGCGCCAGCGTGTTACCGACGAAGTGAACGCCGCTGTTCCCGCAGTCGGAACGCTCGGCGCACTGGTGTTCTTCTCGCTGATGCTGTACAACCTCTACGTCCGGGAGCGCTACACGTTCTACATGGTGCTCGGCATCGCCACCGTCGTGTTCGCCGTCGAACTCCTCTACTTCGAGCGGGAACGCATCGAACAGGAGGTCACGCAGTTCGACCCCGACGTAGAGAGCTTCACCGAGGACAGCTGACTACCGTCCAGTCGGAGATTCGCCCCGCTTCCGAAGGGCCGGACGAGGCCCGTGGTCGCTGTGAAGACGTCCCAGCACCGGACGCGATGTTTCACCCACGGGGCGACGGGACGCGTTCGAGAAGTGGGTGGCGTACCGAGCGCACCGGGTGTCGGGATCTAGTGAGTCTTCGAATCGGAAACGACTGGCCCTGACCGTATGTCACGAGTCCTCAGGCCCGGAATACGATTCAGAGTTCCCCGTCTGCAGGGCGTGGCTCGCCCTCGAAGGCGGCCACGCTCCCGGTGGACCGAACGACCTAGCGAACTCTACAGGCAGAACCCCGGAATACAGGCACTTCAGGCGTCTCGCAGGCTCAATCGCTTGTGGATACAAGCGGCACGGGTTACGAATCTCTCGTCGGTACATCTGGCCAAACAGTGAATGGTGTTCTCCCGAATCTCCGGTGAGTCCAGTAACGCCACTGCGTACCACCGTACCGTCGCGGATTCGACTGACAGGGACGGGCTATCGAGCGAATTCGTTTCCGTAGCGATCGCGGCCGATCGGTCTCCGATAGAGCGTGACGACGGGACCGGGCCAGCGTCCCCGTCTATTAGATCGACTCGACGCGGTGGTACGAGTCGTCGAGTGCCGCGGCGTCTTCGGGGAGGAGCGCCACGACGAGGTGGGGGGCGAACTCCGAGAAGTAGTCGACGAGCGCGGCGATGCGTCCGGCGTCGATCGCCTCCAGGGAGTCCAGCAGCATGAACGGCACCTCCTCGTGGACCTCGTGGACCCGGTAGCCCGCGAGCGCGAACACCAGTCCAGTTACTTCCCGTTCGCTCTCGCTGAGGTGGTCGATGGTGTCCTCGTACGCCGTGCCGTCCTCGCTCTGGCGAATCACGTGCAGGTCGAAGACGCGCTTGATTGCCTTTCGGCGACCCTCCTTCACTTCGGTCTGTCGCCGCTCGATCCAGATTCGCTGGAGGTTCTCGTACTCGAGGAGACCGAGGATGGCGTCCATGTGCTCGTTGAACTGCTCGACGGCGTGTGCCTCTATCTGTTCGACCTTCGTCCTGCGGTCGGCCAGTTGCTCCGTGATCTCCGCTCTCCGTGCGTCGAGATCCTCACGCTCGGCGAGTTCGGCTTCCACCTCCGTGATGCGCTTTTCGACTTCCGCGAGGTCGTCCGTCAGTTGCTGAATCTCGAATTCGAGTCGGTTCGCCTCCTTGTGGAGGGCGAGGACCTCGCTGTAGTCCTGCTCGGGGATCTCGTCGACCGCCGCTTCGAGTCTCTCGACCGTGTCACTCAGTTCTGCTCGCCGGTCTCTGAGCGACGCCAACTGCGCCTCACGCTCGTCGATCTCCGCGACGAGTTGGTCGTGGCGGCGCTCCAGTTCCCGTCGCCGCTTGCGTTGTTCGGTGAGTCGGTCCCGCTCCATCTGGCGGTCCCGAAGCCGGTCCGTCACGTCCCCCCGTTCGTCGAGCAGTTCACGCCGGAGCGTCCGGAGTCTCTCTACCGTCTCCTCGATGGCAGTCCGCTCGACGGTCGTCCCACACGTCCAGCAGACCAGGGCGTCGGTCCCGACGAGTCGGTCGGTCACGGCACCCTCGGTGTCCGTCTCGCGGTCCAGGGAGTCGTCCAGCAGGTCGGAGTCGCCGTCCAGCATCTCCTCGTTGAAGCTCACGATACTCTGGAGTTCGGTGACCGTCGCGTCGAGTCGTTGTTGCCGGCTCCGCAGGTCGTCGATCTCCGTCTCGACCGCCGTGACGTCTGCCGCGTCGGCGGTCGTCAGGTCCGGGTCGCTCCCCTCGAGTTCGTCGAGTTCGGTCCGTAAGGCTTCGAGGCTCTCCTCCTGTGATCCGATCCGGAACCGGACAGACTCCAGGTCCGACCGGGCCTCCGTGAGGTCGTCGAGTCGGTCGTCGAGCGTCGCCTGCTTCGAGCGACTCTCCTCGACGCCGGTGTTCGCCGCCTCGATCTCTCGCTCCTTCGCGTCGAGCGCCTCGCGTCGGTCCACGATCTCCGATTCGAGCGTGGACCGGCGGTTCTCGAGGGTCGGGAGGTCCCGCTTCAGGTCGTCGAGTTCTTCGAGACGGGCCTCCACGTCACGCTTGTCCGACTGGAGCGTCGCGATCTCGGCACGGATCGCCTCGGTGTCGACCGGTCGCATGAGGACCGCCCTGAGGTCCTCGTCACGGACGACGGCCTGTCGTGCCTCGTTCGTCTCCAGGAGGAACGCGAACAGGTCGGCGAGTTCGGGGTCTGCGAGGTAGCCGTCACCGCTCGTGACGACGCTGCCGTTCTCGCGGCGGAGCCGTCTCGTGTAGGTCTCGCCGGCTACCGACAGCGACACCTCTCCGTCCGCCGCGTCGGCCTTGAGCGAGACCCCGTCGCTGCCGAGCGCACCCATGATCGCCCGAAGGAACGACGTCCGATTCGTCGCGTTTCGACCGGTCAGCACGTTCACCCCCGGCGTCAGTGAGACCGACGTCTCTTCGATACCACCGATGTTCCGCGCCGTGAGTCGAACGTGTCCGTCGCTGAGTTCGGGACCGGTCATTACCTACTGTCCACGAGTCGGGTACATAACGGTTCTGCCGATCGGACGCCGCCCATTACAGACGTATGTCTGTCATGGCTACCCGAGTGTCGGCGTTACGCCAATACGTCTGTAACGGGCGTGGCCGACACTAGCAGTCGCACCCGCCTCTGTCGATCAGTTCTTCGACCTGATACTGGCTCTCACAGTCCCGACAGACGACCTGCACGTCCACGAGTGCGTCGACGGAGCCGACGGAGAGTGCGCCGCGGTCGGCGAGTCGCTCCACGACGTTCGTCGTCACCGCCTCCGTCCGGCCACGGAGTTTCCCGATCGTCTCCCGTGCTTTCTCCGGGTCCGCCTCGGGGGTTCCGCGTTCGACTCCCCGGTACTTCCGGAGGAACGTGTGGACTGCCTGGTGGGTGACGAAGTCGGCCTCCACGGTGTCGAGGTCGACGCCCTCCCACTCCAGCCGGTTCCGCAGTTCGACTCGGGCACCGCTACTCGTCTCGTCGTCCGTCAGCGTCGTGTACGCGCTCTCTACTTCGACCGGAACCGGGTCCATGCCGGCGTCTCGCATCGCCGCCTCGAGGGCGCGTCGGTTGAACTCGTCGGCGAGATCACGGAGACTCCGGCGCTCTCGTCCGTCACCGACCCAGGCCGCTTCGAGCCACTCGGCGGTCCCCGAGAGGTCGTACTCCGCGATGACCCTGCCGACCTTGCTGTCGGTGTCCGGCCGGCCGTGTCCGGGTCCCGTCTCGTCTCCTGACTCGCTCATACCTCGACAGTCGGGGACCGACGGCAAAAGGCTACTCGTCGACTCACGTCAGCGTGTGTTCCAGTTCGAACTCGTTGGCGATGCCGAGGATGGTGCTCGGCAGTTCCTCCTCGAACTCGGTCTCGTCGAGTCGGTTCGCGGGGCTGGCGACGCTGAACGCACCGATGATCCGGTCGTTGCCGTCGGTCACCGGGACCCCGACCGCCTTCACCCCCTCGAGTTGTTCCTCGTGGTTCAGCGAGTAGCCGCGTTCGTCGATCAGGGCCAGTTCCTCGAAGAGCGTCTCCCGGTCCGTGATGGAGTTCTCCGTCTCCGGTTCCAGTCCACGGTTCTCGACGATGGTCTCGACCCGACTGCGGGGGAGTTTCGAGAGAATCGCCTTGCCCGCCGCAGTCACGTGGAGCGGGACCTTCTTGCCGACCGTCGAGTACGTCCACACCGCGTGCCGACCGGAGAACGTGAACAGGTAGACGCCCCAGCAGTGTTCTTCGACCATGAAGACGGCACGGAGTTCCGTCTCGTCTGCGAGTCGTCTGGCGTAGTTCTCGGCCGTCCGGTAGGCCCGTTTCCGGTACCCCACGTAGTTGCCCAACGGCAGGAACTCGAGTCCCAGGTGGTAGCTGTCGCCCTCCTTGGCGACGTACTCGGACGCTTCGAGTGTCGCGAGGTGGGCGTGGACCGTACTCGGTGCCATCTCGAGTTCCGCCGCGAGTTCGGAGACACGAGCGCCGTCGAGCGATTTCAGCGCCTCGATGACCGCGAGCGTCGTCTCGGTCGTCTTCAGCGTCCGTGGCGTGTGATCGTTCCCCATACGTGGCTCTCTCGCCACCGGTATATAAAATTCGCGTGTGCCGAATCGGACTGTCACCGACGACCGTGATACTAAATACTGCTCGGGAGGAGACCCGACTCTCGGGACTCCTCGGTACATATAGTTCGGGAGGGGCGAACCGCGACGCGTGGCTCGGAAGACGGTCGAACGCCGCCGAAAAATCGGGGTATCGGGGAGCGAACGCGGAGCCTCAGAGGCCCAGCATCTCTCGCGCCTCCGCAGTCGACGCGATGGGTCGGTCGAGTTCGTCGGCGATGCGGGCGGTCCGCCGGACGAGTTGGGCGTTGCTCTCTGCCAACTCCCCCTTGCGGTAGTAGACGTTGTCCTCCATGCCGACGCGGACGTGTCCACCCATGAGCATCGCCATCGTCGTCAGAGGAAGTTGGTAGCGACCGACCGCCAGCGCCTGCCACTCGGTCTCCGGCGGGAGGTTGTCGACGAAGTTCACCAGGTTTCGCGGGTGCGGCGGCGTCCCGGTCTGCATCCCCAGGATGACCGTCGCCCAGTAGGGGGCATCGAGGAGGTCCTCCTCGATCAGGTGCTCGAACTCCGGGATGTGGCCCTGGTTGAACACCTCTATCTCGGGTTTGACGCCGGCGTCGCGCATCCGCTCGGCGTACTCCTCGCTCATCTCGCGGGGGTTGATAGCCGTCCGGGTCTGTCCGAAGTTCATCGGGCCGACGTCGATGGTCGCGACCTCCGGCCGTGGCTCGGTCTCCAGGACGGGCGCGATGCGTTCCTCGCGGGGGTAGATCCCACCACCGCCGGTCGTGAAGTTGACGATGATGTCGTCACAGTGCGCCTCGATGGCGTCTCTGAGCGCCTGGAACCGGGCGACGTCTTTGGTGTCCTCGTGGTTCTCGTCGCGGGCGTGCAGGTGGACCATCGACGCCCCCGCCTCCTCGCAGGCGGCGATGTCCTCGGCGACCTCCTCCGGTTGTGTCGGGAGGTTCGGGTTCGCCTCCTTGCCGTGGAGTCCACCGGTGGTGGCGACGCTGAGAATCACCTTCTTCTGGAAGTAGTCCTCGAAGCCTTCGTAGGGCATACGACGCAGTGGTCCGGCGGTATATTTAAAGATAGGTGGTCACCCTGACGACGAACTGAACTCGAAGACTGAGGTATTTTTTTATACTATTAGCGCACAGGTTCGGTCATGCCAACCACTGGCACAGCCATCGTCACCGGGGGGAGCCGTGGCATCGGCCGGGCCATCTGTACGGAACTCGCCGAGCGCGGGGCTGACGTCGTCGTCGCCGACATCGACACCGACCGGATACAGGGGAGCGTCGACGCGGTCGAGGCCGCCGGGCAGGAGGCGCTCCCGATCCGGACCGACATCTCGAACTTCGACAGCGTCCGGGACTGTATCGACCAGACCCTCGCGCGGTTCGGGAGCGTCGAGATGCTGGTCAACAACGCCGGCATCGCCGGCCCGACGGCCGCCTGCGAGGACGTCTCCCCGGACGAGTGGGACCAGACCCTGAACGTCAACCTCCGTGGCGGCTTCTACATGTGCCGCGAGGTGCTCCCCGCGATGAAGGAGGCCGGCTACGGCCGCATCGTCAACATCGCGTCGGTGACCGGGAAGCGACCGCTCGTGAACCGCACACCGTACGCCACCGCCAAGATGGGGATCATCGGCTTCACCCGGACGCTCGCCGCCGAGGTCGGTCGTCACGACATCAACGTCAACGCGGTCTGTCCGGGGTCGGTCGACGGCCCACGCATCCAGCGCGTGTTCGAACAGCAAGCGGAGATGGACGACCGGAGCCCACGGGAGGTGGAACAGGAGGTCAGAGACGAGAGCGCGCGCCGTGAACTCGTGGACAGAGAGACCGTCGCCAACACGGTCGCGTACCTCTGTTCGGAGGACTCCCGACAGATCACCGGACAGGACATCAACGTCTCGGCCGGGAAGGTGATGTACTGACCCTGTCGCCCGGCGAAAGACGAGTGTAACATATCGATCTCGGTGTTCCCAAAAAACACAAACATTTATGATAGTGCTCTCTCCACGGGAATGTACAGGTTAGCATGACAAGAGATAACAGGACGTCTCGACGGACGTTCATCGGACAGACAGCGGGCGCTGGTGCGCTCGCGGGACTCGGCGCTCTCGCGGGTTGTACGGGTAACGGTGGCGGCGGCGGAGATGGTGGCGGCGGTGACGACGGTAGCGGTGGAAGCGACGGGACCGACGGCGGCGGCGGCTCTCTCACGTCGATGGGCTCTATCGCCAACCGGCAGAACTCCTACTGGCTCAGTTGGGAGAAGGGCTACCTCGAGGCGTGCGAGGCCTTCGGCTACGAGCCGAACGTCCAGACGAACAACGGCGAGGTCCAGACCCAGCAACAGCAGTTCGACACGGCGGTGTCGAACAACGCGGACTTCATCGCCGGCCAGACCTACACCAACGCCGCCGCGATCACGTTGGCGGAGACGCTGGTCGAGGGCGAAATTCCGGGTGTCCTCGCGGTCACCATCGCCGACTGGTTCGTCCCGCAGGACGCCGGCGAGGAGTACGTGACGTTCTTCACGCCTCACTTCGTCAACCACGCCTACTCTGGCGCGAAGATGCTGTTCGAGGCGATGGGCGGGAGCGGAACCTTCGTCCACATCGAGGGGAACCGCGGCACGGCCCCCAACATCGGCCGGAACAAGGGTGTCGACTTGGCACTGGAGGAGTACCCCGACATCGAGATGGCGGGGCCGCGCCAGCCGGGCAACTTCATCCGCTCGGACGCCCGCAGCGTCATGAACGACAAGGTCTCGCAGTTCGGCGACGACATCGACGGGTTCTTCGGTCAGAACGACGCCGTCGCGTTGGGCGGGCTCACCATCCTCGAGGAGAACGACATCGACGTCCCCGTCGTCGGCATCGACGCCAGCGAACCCGGACTCGCGGCCATCGCCGAGGACCGGATGACCGGCACCGTCTCGGGGATGGGCCCGTGGCAGGCCGGTTGGTCGGTCGCGAAGTGCCACGACTACATCAACGGGCACACGCTCAGCCCCGCAGAGAAGATGATGTCGTTCAACGCGCCGGTCTGCGTCAAGAACCCCGACGAGTGGACCGACGTGATCGACCGGCTTCCGGTCGTGGACGCCGCCGACTACAACGACGCCATCTTCTCGGGCGAGACGCCATACGACTGGATGAAGATGTCCGTCGTCGAGTCCGGCGAGGACGCCTGGGACCCCCAGATCGACATGCAGCCGATGAACCTCGCGGACATGAAGGAGGTCCTCGACTGGCAGGACGGCGACAAGCCGAACAACTACAGCCTGCCGGGCGTCTACACCGACGACGCCACCCAGGAGGAGACGACCCAGTTGTACAGTGACCGATTCCAGTCGAACCCGCTCAAGTAAGTCTCACCACAACCTCCCATGGCATCAGAACTACACACCGACGCGACGGACGCCCGGCCCGGCCAGACCGACAGTGACGAGCACAGTTTCCGGGTCGAGGGCGTCTCGAAGTCGTTCCGGCACGTCCAGGCGCTCGACGGCGTCTCGCTGGCGGTCGACCACGGCGAGGTCGTCGGCCTGGTCGGGGAGAACGGCGCGGGCAAGAGTACGCTCCTGAACATCCTGACCGGCGTGTTGCAGGCCGACGAGGGGCAACTGTACGTCGACGGGGAGGCCGTCGAGTTCACGAACCCGCGTCAGGCGGCGAACTACGGCGTCTCGCTCGTCCACCAGGAACAGGACGTCATCACGACCATGCGGGGGTACGAGAACCTCTACCTCGGGCGTGAGATGGAGCGGTTCGGAGTCCTCGAGAAAGAACAGATGCGCGAGGAGGCACAGGCGTTCGTCGACGAACTCGGCATCAACATCGACGTCGACGAGCGCGTCCGCAACTACACGTTCAACGAGCGCCAGATGCTCGAGATCGCGAAAGCGTTCCACGTCTCACAGAAGTCCGAGAACCCCGTCATCCTGCTCGACGAGCCGACGGCCGGGTTGGAGGAGAGCGGTCGAGAGATCCTGTTCGATCTCGTGAACGACCTGCGCGACCGGGCGACGTTCGTCTTCGTCTCGCACGAACTCGACGAGGTGTTGCAGATCTCCGACCGCATCTACGTCCTCAAGGACGGGGAACTCGTCGACGCAACCACGGCGGCCGAGGCCACCACGGACACGTTGCAACAGGCGATGGTCGGTCGGGAGACCGCCGACGAGTACTACCGCGTCCCCGACCAGCGACGCGAGGCCGATCTCGGCGCGACGGCGATGCGCATGGACTCGGTCGCCCACGAGGAGACGGTCGGCCCGATCTCCTTTTCGCTCCGTGAAGGCGAGATATTCGGCATCGTCGGCGTCGAGGGGTCGGGCAAACAGCGCTTCGGTCGCCTGCTCGCCGGCGATCTCGACGTGACCGAAGGATCGATCTCGGTCGGCGACACCACCCTGGAGAACCCGACGGTCTCGGACATGGTCGACGCGGGCGTCGGCTACATCCCGAAAGACCGGAAGTCCGAAGGGTTGTTGCTCTACCAGTCGGTGCTGGTCAACACCTCGCTGGCGATGGTCCGGGACATGAACGGTACCCTGCCCATCCTCGACCTGGACGCCGAAGCCGAGGCGACCCTCGACGCCATCGAGGAACTGGCGATCAAGACGCCGGGTCCCAAGGCGCTAGTTCACGGGCTGAGCGGCGGGAACCAGCAGAAGGTCGTCATCGCCCGGTGGCTGGCACAGGAGACCCCGGTGCTCGTGATGGACAACGTGACGCGGGGGATCGACGTCGGTGCCAAAGAGGAGGTGTACCGGCTCTGCCGTGAACTGACCGACCGGGGGGTCTCTATCGTCTTCATCGGCGACGAGTTGCCGGAGGTCATCGGCATGTCGAACCGGATCGCCGTGATGGCCAAAGGCGAGTTCGTCGGCGACCCGTTCGACGCCTCGCCGGGGAACAAACCGACCGAAGAGGACCTGATACAGGAGATGATCTAACGATGAGTACAAGCAGCGTCAGCGAGTGGATCACCGAACAACGAGAGCAACGCACCGTTCAAGACTGGATACAGGATCTCGGCCCGTTCGTCATGCTGTTCGGGCTGATGATCATCTTCACCCTCACCACGGAGCGGTTCTTCACCGAGGCCAACCTGCTCGACAACGTCGCGAAGAACGCCATCACGCTCCTGCTTGTGGCGCTGGCGGGGACCTTCCCCATCCTCCAGCAGAGCATCGACCTGTCGGTCGAGTCGGTCGTGTTGTTGACGGGCGTCGTGACCGTGGTCCTGATCGCACAGTTCGGCCTCGGCCTGCTCGCTATCCCACTCGCCATCGGCGTCGGGATGCTCGCCGGCCTGTTCAACGGCGTCGTCTTCACGAAACTCAAGGTACCCTCGTTCCTCGTCACGCTCGGGACGCTCTCGGTGATGGCCGGCGTCGGGAAGATCATCACCGGCGGGTCGACGATCACCTTCCGGGACCCCGGTATCCGTCTCATCTCGAACGGGGACGTCTTCGGCATCCCCAACCTCGTGCTGTGGGGCCTACTCGTCTACGTGGGCACCATCGTCCTCGCGTTCCGGACGAAGTTCGGCCGGTACTGCTTCGCGCTCGGCGAGAACGAGCGTGTCGTCGAGTTGGCCGGCGCGAAGGTCGACCGCTACAAGATCTACCCCTTCGTGCTGTCGGGACTCCTCTGTGGCATCGCCGGCGTCCTGTTGACACTCCGCATCTCGTCGGCCTCGCCGAACATCGGGAGCGGTCTCCTGCTCCCCAGCATCGCCGCCATCGTCATGGGCGGGACTGCGTTGACCGGCGGCGTCGGCGGCCCCCACCGGACCATCCTCGGTGTGCTCGTCATCGCGGTACTGAACAACGGGATGAACCTGCTCGGCATCGACTCGTTCGTCCAGGAGATCATCCTCGGTCTCGTCGTCGTCGCAGCAGTGGCACTGTCCATCGACCGCGACAAGATCGACGTGGTGAAGTGACGAGACGGGGACTCACCCCCGGCCGTCTCTCGGGGCGAACCCACCGCTCGTCTGTCCTGTGAGACGATCTCGACGGCGCGATAGCCGACGGTGAGAACGACTCGTGGCTCTTCGACTCGACTCCGGCGACGAGATACTATCCCGTCCACTCGATACCCGACGAGGAGACACTCTCTTTTCGATTCGATAGCTGACGCGAGAACGAACCTCTCAGTCCAGTCAGTCCGCCGACACCGGGTCGTCGCCGACGGCGGCGTCGGGGACGGTCCCGTCGGCGTTCCAGTCGCGCTGTGCGTAGTACGCGTCCAGTGCCGCGTCGAACCCGGGCAACTCGTACGGGAGCGTGTCGTCGGCCCGGTCGAAGCCCCGCTTGTTGTTGAAGTGGCGTTCGAGTTCGACGACCCGCGACCCGACTGCGAGCAGGTCCTCGTAGTCGGCTCCGAACAGTCCCTCGAACCGTTCGGGCGTCATGAAGCTCCGCGAGAACCGACAGACGACACCGCAGTCCTCCAGCGCCCGGGCGTTCTCCTGTTTGACGACGTGGGGTGCCTTCCCCTCCAGGCCGGTCGGGTCCAGCGCCTCGCTGCTGTCGACGAGGGGGTACTCCCACGCGTACAGCGTGGTGAACATGTGGTCTGCCCCCCGGTTGGCGATGGCGTAGCTCAGCCCCTGTCCGTTGAGCGTCCGGCCGTCGTGCGCCGCGAAGTCCAGCCCCTTCACGGTCCAGTTCTCGACGCCGAGTTCCTCGTGGAACCGGTCGATCCCCTCGGCGAGCGTGTCGCCGACCCCCTCGCGGTGGGCGATCTGCTCGACGATCTCGTGGATCAACTCGGCGTCGCCGAACGCGTCTTCGTGCGCGAGGTACGCGGCGACGGTGTTCCCACACGAGATGGTGTCCAGTCCGTACCGGTCACAGAGTTCGTTCGACTGCATCACGTCGACGATGTCGTCCACCCCGCAGTTCGACCCGAAGCTCATCACCGTCTCGTACTCCGGGCCTTCCGTCTCGACGCCGCGCTCCTCGTCTTTGGTGGGGAGTTTACACGCGAACGCACACTGCGAGCAGGTCCCCTTCTTGTACTTCTTCTCGCCGACCCGGTCGCCGTTGATCCCGTCGACACCCTCGAACTGCAACTCGGAGAAGTACCGCGTCGGGAGCGCGGACACCTCGTTCGCCAGCGACGTGACGCTCGTCGTCCCCTGTTGTTTCATGATGTGATCGGAGGTGGCGGCCTCGCGGTGGATGTCCATCTGCATCGCCGGAACCTCGACCTCCCGGCGGGAGTCCCCCGCGAAGGTGATGGCCTTCACGTTCTTCGAGCCGAGGACCGCGCCGAGGCCGCCACGGCCGAACGCCCGCGACTCGCTGGTCATGAGCGAGGCGAAGCGCACCCGGTTCTCGCCGGCGGGACCGATACAGGCGACGTGGTCGGATTCGAGGCCGTGTTCGGACTCGACGTAGTCGGTCGTCTCGGGGACGGTCGCGCCCGCGAGATCCGGGACCGGTTCGAACTCGACGCCCTCGTCGGAGACGTGGACGACGAGCAGTTCGTCGCTCGTCCCCGTCACCTCGACGGCCGCGTAGCCGGTGTCGGCGAAGTTCCGCGACATGAAGCCGCCGGCGTTCGACGAGAGCAGGCCGCCGGTCTGTGGCGAGAGGCCGGTACAGTTCATCCGGCCGGTGAAACTCATCGTCGACGTCTGCATCGGGCCGGTCGTGAAGTACAGCGCGTTCGCCGGGCCGAAGGGGTCGGCGTCGAACGGGAGTCGGTCGTGTGCGAGTTTCGTCGCGACACCCCGACCGCCGATAAACGAGTCCAGTACCGGGTCGATTCGCTCCGTCGTCGTCTCCCGAGCGCCCACGTCGACGCTGAGGAGGGGTCCCTCTACGGACAGCATGTGTGCCACACAGTCGCACCGAACAATAAGCGTTCCTACCGTCAGGCCGTGAAACCCCCGTCGAGAACGAGGTTGTGGCCCGTGACGAACGAGGACTCGTCGCTCGCGAGGAACACCGCGGCGTCGGCGACCTCCTCAGGTTGGCCCGCCCGCCCCAGCGGCGTCTGGTCGAGGATGCCGTCTGCGGTCTCGCCGTCCTCCATCGTCATCGCCGTCTCGATGAAGCCGGGGTTGAGCGCGTTCACCCGGATGCCGTGTTCGCCCTGTTCGACCGCGAGTTGGCGTGTGAGGTTCGTCACCCCGCCCTTCGAGGTACAGTACAGCGAGGAGTTCGCCAGTCCCCGGAGGCCGGCGATCGAGGACATGTTGACGACGACGCCACCGTCGTCCTGCGACTGCATCTCCTCGATGGCGACCTGACAGCCGAAGTAGACTCCCTTCAGGTTGATCTCCATCAGCCACGCGTAGTCGTCCTCGGTCGCCTCGCCGACGGGCAACTGTCTCTCGACGCCCGCGTTGTTCACCATCACGTCGAGCGACCCGAACGCCGAGACCGTCTCGTCGACGACGTGCCGGAGGTCGGCGACGCTACTCACGTCCGTCTCGACGAACAGTGCGTCGCCGCCCGCCTCGGTGACGAGTTCGTGCGTCGGCGTGCCCCCGAGACGTGGTTCCTCGCGCACGTCGGCGACGGTCACTTTCGCGCCCTCCTCCGCGAAGCGGCGGGCGATCGCCCGCCCGTTGCCAGAGGACGCGCCGGTCACGACCGCGACCCGACCTGCCAGTCTGTCGCTCATGGCTCCAGGACCGAGGTCGACTGTGGTCTCGCCACGGTTCGGCACGCCTGCCTGCGACATCGTGTACGCGGTGACCGTACTGGTGAGTCTGGTGCCCGCACTGGTGGCTGATCGAACGTCATGATCAAGCCGACGATTGACGTAGTGTGGTAAGAATGTTAGGGTCGTTCACGACCCGAGACAGACGATTCGGCATATACGATCCGGGTCTCACGACCCGAGACAGACGATCCGGGACTCACGATTCGAGACAGACGATCCGGGACTCTCGATTCGAGACAGACGATTCGAGACCCGTAATTCGACGTCTCCGATCGGAGCCCGGCGGTCGGCCCGTGTCGTCGTCACTCTCGATACAGTATATGTATCCATCTGCGTCGACACTCACCCAAATATTTATTAAGGTCTCTGGATATGGTCCACGTGATATGCTGGACAGTGGCGCGTTGGTGGTTGACTCGGTCTCACACTGTTTCAACCACACACCCGAGAACCACAAGCATCCGCACGCACAGCGCTGGGACGACGAGACGTTTCAACTCGGGGAGAAACTCCTGCCCGAGGGCTACGTCCCCTCCGAGGAGGTCTTCTACCGAGACCACCAGCCAGAGGAACTCGCTCGACTCCTCTTCTTGGAGAGCCAGATCGACTACTCCGTCTATCACTCGCTCCCCTTGGACGACTACTTCCACGACGGCTACGTCTCCCGGGAGAAGGGGTTCGAGTTCATGGAACAGAACCCCGAGCGCGTCTCGATGTACGTCGACATCAACCCGCTGGAGGACGACGCGGGCGACCAGATCGAAGAGTACGCCGCGCGCGACGGCGTCGAGGGGATCAAGTTCTACCCGGCCCGCTACCAGAACGGCAACGACCTCTCGCTCCAGTTGACGGAGAACGCGGTCTGGCCGCTGCTCGAACGCATCGCCGACAGCGAGGTGGACACCCTCGCCATCCACAAGTTCATCCCCTTTGCCACGGCCCCGGTGCGGTACTTCCAGCCGGGCGACGTGGAAGACGCCGCGAACTCGTTCCCGGACCTCAACTTCGAGATCATCCACGCCGGCTTCTCGTTCGTCGAGGAGACGGTGCTGGCGATGGCGAGCCACGACAACGTCTACGCCAACCTCGAGAACACGGCCTGTCTCGTGAACACCCGACCGAAGAAGTTCGCGCGCGCACTCGGCGAGATGCTCTACTGGGCCGGTCCGGACCGCATCGTCTACGCCGGCGGGGCGACGGCGCTTCACCCACAGCCACCCATCGAGGGGATCTGGAACTTCGAGATGCCCGAGGAACTCATCGAGGGTGAGGACTACCCCGAGGTCACCGAGGAGGACAAAGAGAAGATCCTGGGCGGCAACGCGCTCCGACTCCTCGACAAGGACCCCGAGCAGGTGAAGAAGGACATCGAGGGCGACCGGTGGGACCAACTCCGCCAGGAGCGCGAGGAGACCGGCGACTTCCCGGCAGCGCCGTGGTCGACCTACGGAACCGACACCGCCGCCCCCGCAGACGACTGACCATGTCGAGTTCAATCACACCGGACCACTCGTTCGACGACGATCTGAAGACGGCCATCCGTGACGAGCTCCTCGAGGTGCTCGACCCCTGCAGTTGTATGAGCGAACACCCGGTCAACATCGTCGACCTCGGACTGCTCGAGGACATCGCCATCGACGACGGCGACGTGGAGATCACGCTCCTGTTGACCTCCCAGCGGTGCACCTACTTCCTCGACATCAACGACGAGATACGCGAGCGAGTCGGGGCACTCGCCGACGTGGACAGCGTCGAGGTCCACCAGGACACCAGCGGCGAGATCTGGACGCGAGAGCGGATGTCCGAGCAGGAGCGGACGGCCCGACGCGAGCGATTCAGGGCACAGATGGACGCCGCCGGCATCACGCCGTACGCCGAACGGAGCCAGTGACCGATGGCCCGAACGCTCCTCGTCGCGCTGAAAGACGAGAACCACGCCGAGGTGATCGCCTCCTACGTCGCGGAGGCACACGAAGGGGTCGACGTGCGACTGCTGCACGTCGTCGAGTACACCGAGAAGAAGACCAGTCTCTCGCGAGGCGGCCGTGACAAACCGGACGGGTGGTACGCGAAGGCGCTGGACAATGCGGAGGACCTGTTCGAGACGGCGAGAGCGACGCTGGAACCGGCCGTCGGAGAGATAACGACCGCCGTCGAGTCGGGCGACGCCTCGGCGGAGATTCTGGAGCAGGCCGCGGAGATCGACGCCGACGGCATCGTGCTCGGCTTCCGCAAACGGAGCCCGACGGGGAAGCTGATCTTCGGGTCGACCGCACAGGACGTGCTGCTGTCGGCGTCCTGTCCGGTGGTCGCGGTGCCGCCGAGCGACCCCTGAGAGCCGCCCGCTTTGCTTCGAACGGTAAGACGACGCTAGCCGATTCAGCGTGCGTCTGCGAGGCGGTCCAGCGCCTCGGGGTTCTCGATACTGCTCAGATCGCCGAGTTCCTCGCCCGTGTAGGTGGCCTGCACGGCACGCCGGACGACCTTCCCGGACTGCGTCTTCGGGAACTCGTCAACGAACAGCACCTCGCGGGGCCGGAACGGTTTGCCGAGTTGGTCGCCGATCATCGCGCGGATCGCCGCCCGCAGGTCGTCCGACTCGGTGACACCCGCTTCGGTGACGACGTAGGTGACGACGGCGGTGCCGGTCGTGTCGTCCGGGACGCCGACGGCGGCGACCTGGTTGACCTCTGTGTGTTCCATCGCGGCACCTTCGACTTCGGCGGGGCCGACCTTCCGACCGGCGACGTTCAGCGCGTCGTCGGCCCGCCCGTGGAGGAACCACAGGCCGTCTTCGTCTTTCTGGGCCCAGTCGCCGTGGTCCCACAACGGCGGGTCCGCGAAGGTCGACCAATACTCCTCGAGGTAACGCTCGTCGCCGTCCCACAGCGATTTCGTCATCGAGGGACAGGAGTCGCGGGCGACGAGGAAGCCGCGTTCGTGACTGTCGGCGACCGACTCGCCCGCCGAGTTCACGATGTCGACGTCCATCCCGAGACCGGGACCGCCGAGCGAACAGGGCTTGAGTGACTGGTTCGGCATCGGCATCAGGAAACAGCCGCAGATCTCCGTGCCGCCCGAGATGTTGATGATCGGCGTGTCCCCGCCGCCGACGTGCTCGTAGAACCACAGCCACGACTCCGCGTCCCAGGGTTCGCCGGTCGACCCGAGCAGGCGGAGCGAGGAGAGGTCGTGGCCGTCCAGCCACTCGTCGCCCTGCTTTCGCAGGGCGCGGATCGCCGTCGGCGAGATGCCGAACTGTGTCAGCGAGTGGCGATCGATCATCGCCCAGAAGCGGTCGGGGTCGGGGTAGTCCGGCGCGCCCTCGTAGACGAACACGGTCCCGCCGAAAGCGTGGTTCCCGATCAGCGTCCACGGCCCCATCATCCAGCCGATGTCGCTCATCCAGAAGAACCGGTCGCCGGGCTGTTGATCGAAGCCGAAGTGGATCTCTTTGGCCGGTTGCAACAGCCCGCCCGCGTGGGTGTGGACGATCCCCTTCGGTTTGCCGGTGGTGCCCGACGAGTAGAGCAACATCGACTCCTGATCCGAGGGGAGCGACTTGGTCTCGAACGTGGCCGACTGAGGCTCGACGGCCGCGTCCCAGAACTGATCCCTGCCTTCGGTCATCGGCACGTCGACCACGGTGTCGGTGTCCGCGAACCGTTCGTAGACGATGGTGTGGGCCACGTGGTGGTCGGCCTGTTCGATCGCCTCGTCTGCGGCACCTTTCAGCGTCACCTCGCTCCCGCGCCGGTAGAAGCCGTCTGCGGTGAACAGCACGTCACAGGCGGGGTCCTCCAGCCGGGTCGCGGTCGCGTCCACGCCGAAGCCGGAGAAGATGGGGACCGCGACGGCACCGATCTTGAAACAGCCGTAGAGGATGCTCACGACCTCGGGCACCATCGGCATGTAGAGCCCGACGCGGTCGCCCGTCTCGACGTCTCGCTCCGCGAGGGCGTTGGCGACCTTGTTCGCCTGCCGGTGGAGTTCGTGGTACGTGACCTCCCGCACCTCCCCGTCCTCGCCCTCCCAGATGGTGGCGACCGTGTTCCGCGTCTCGCTGTCGACGGCCGCGTGCCGGTCGACCGTGTTGTACGCGATGTTCAACTCGCCGCCGGGATACCAGTCGGTGAACTGCGGCCCGTCGGTGTCGTCGCGGACCGAGTCGTAGTCCTCGAAGAAGTCGACACCGAGGTAGTCGACGAGTTCGTCCCAGAACCAGTCGACGCCGGACTCCGGCTCTCCGTCGAGGTCCGTGGTCGTCCGCTCGATGACGGCCTCGCGGTCCTCGATACCGTACGTCTGCATGAACTGCCAGACGTTGGTAGATTCGACGAACTCCTGACTGGGCTCGTGGACGATCCGCTCACTATCCGGTGTGGGATCGGCTGACATGGTCGTCCTCGTCTGTGACTCACAGACGCGGGTAAAATAGCTTGCGTGAGTGCGGAGTGTCGACGCGCGATCGGGACGGTATCACGAAGTGCGAACGCCGCCGGCTTCCGGGCCGCGCGTACTACAGCGGCCCCGCGCGCGAGGAAGCCGCGCGTACTACAGCGGCCCCGCGCGCGAGGAAGCGCGCGTGCTCGCGCTCACTCCAGTCCCGCCTCCTTGTACGTCGCTGCGTGGTCGACGTAGAGGTCGTGGATGCGGCCGATCTCGTCGAGGTGTGCGCTCTCCAGTGGTCGGGTCTCCGCCGGGGCACCGTACGCGAGGTGTCCGGACGGGATGGTCTGTCCCTCGGTGACGAGGCTGTTCGCGGCCACCAGACACTCGGATTCGACCACCGCGCCGCGCTGGATCGTGCTCGACATCCCGACGAGCGAGTCGCTCTCGACGGTGGCGTAGTCCACGACGACCCCGTGTCCGACGGTCACTCTGTCGCCGACCGTGGCTCCGTGGAGCATGGTGAACTCCTGGACGTTGCTCTCCTCGCCGACGACCGTCGGTCCGTCGTCACCGCGCAGGCAGACGAACGGCCAGAGACTCGATCGCTCGCCGACCGTCACGTCACCCACGGTGTAGGACATCTCCGAGACGAACGCCGACTCCGCGATCTCCGGAGTCGACCCGTGTACTGAACGCTGCATGCGACGACGACGCAGAGAGACGTAATAGTAGCATCGGCGACGCCGGCGTGAGCCGAGCAGTTCGGCGGTCGGACACGCTCGTGTCCTCACTCGTCGGTCGCGCCCTGTGCCTCCAGAATCTCGAGCAGTCGGCCCCGGCCGAGTTCCTCGATGAGGACCGCCAGTTCGAGGACCCGGTCTGCACCCAGTTCGTCGACGAGTGACTCGATCTCGTCGGGGGTGAACGTTCGGGCGATACTCGCCATCGTCCCGACGACCTCGGCGGTTCGCTCTGCCACCTCCGCACTCGGCGCGACCGTCAGCGGGCGGTTGACGAACTCCCCGTTCTTGTAGTAGCAGAACCGCAGTTCGGTCTCGTCGGTCGACTCCGGGTTGACGATCTGGACGACGCCGTAACCGTCCTCCCACTCGTCCACGCGCCGTTCTAAGAGTGTTCGGTAACGCATTGTCTCGTCGTAGCGTGCCAAACACAAGTGTTTTTCTATACGTTCCGGTTGTAACTCGCTTGTGTATTTACGTGTCGACACGGACCGCTCCGACGGTGACCGTTCGGACGACTCTACGCACCGAGACACGATCTCTCATGAACGTTGTCACCACTCACGTGGTAACAGTGAATATGCCGACAGACGCCTTTATTTAGCACGTCGTTTCGTGTATCTGCCGGTACACGAGCGGAGCAGTCACTATGCACGAGCACACACCAGACGACGGTAGACAGCGCGAGCGAACGGGAGAGACACCCCCGGAGACGGACGGGGACGGTGGTGACGGGACACTGCCGCTGACCAAGCGTGGCCTCCTGCGGGCGGCGGCCGCGACCAGCCTCGTCCCGAGTCTCTCGGGGCTCGCCAGCGCACAGGAGGTGAGTGTCGGCAACGGGAGTTACGTGACGACCGTGCCCAGCGGCGAGGGGTCGCCACAGGATACGCAGTACACCACCGCGAACGTGTCGGCCCCGATCCCGACGAACGACTGGTGGAGTACGCTTCTCTGGTTCCAGTACTCCAACCCGATGTTCGCCCACCCGATCGCGGCGACCGCCTCCGGTGCCGGCCTGGACGTGAGCAACCCGACCGACTGGAACATCACGTCGTCGGGTGTCACGGACGGGGTCGCCATGATGGACGACTCGCGCGACCTGACCATCGGCCACTCGGCCACGTCGTCGTTCTCGGACACCCGTTGTGACGGGTACGGCGACTGGCACACGGTGGCGAAGTGGGGCGACGGCACCTCGACGACGCTCACCACGACTATCTCACAGGGGTCGCCGTACGTCTTCGCCGAGTACGAGGGCGGCGGTGCGGTCGTCTCCTTCCCCTCGACACCGACGGTGTTCGCCGACGACGGGAACGTCCTCGGCGTCGAGATCGACGGCCACGCCTACGGACTGTACGCACCGTCCGGGGCGACGTGGTCCGGACAGGGGACGACCGAACTCACCAGCACGCTGAACGGTGCCGGCTATCTCACCGTGGCCGCACTCCCCGAAGCGACCAGCACCGCGCTCTCCGAACTGGAGACCTACGCCTACAACTTCATCCGCGACTCCACGGTGTCGTGGTCGTACGACCAGTCGGCCGGCGAGGTGACGACGACGTTCGACGTGACGACCGAGAACAAAGCCGAGAGTGGGGCGACCGGGTCGTTCCTCGGGCTGTTCCCCCACCAGCACAAGTACGCCTCGGCGTCGTTCACGCCGTACACCTACACCTCCGCACGCGGGCCGATGAAAACCATCAGCGGGACCTCGTCGTTCCAGGTCACCTACACCTTCCCCGGCGTGCTCCCGTTCCTGCCCGACGAGGGGAGCTACGACTCGGCGGAACTGGCGAGTTACGTCGACGAGGAGGAGTCCAACAGGACGCTCGTCGAGACAGGCCCGGACAGCCCCGGCGACGGCACCTACTGGACCGGGAAGAACTACGGTCGACTGGCCGAACTGATCCCCATCGCCGAACAGGTCGGCGACACCACGGCGGCCGACTACTTCCTGAACGGCGACCAGAACACGCTGGGCCTGCGGGACGACCTCGAACTCTGGCTCGACGCCAGCCAGGAGGGAAGCACTCGCTCGGAGGACGTGTTCTACTACGACCAGAACTGGGGCACCCTCGTCGGGTACAACGACTCGTTCGGCTCCGGTGCGAACATCAACGACCACCACTTCCACTACGGCTACTACGTCCGTGGCGCGGCGGAGATCGCCCGCAACGACCGAACGTGGGCGCAGGACGCCAACTGGGGGTCGATGGTCCGACTCCTCGTCCGTGACTTCGCCAACTGGGAGCGACCGGATCGCTCAAACACCCAGTCGCCGGCCAGCAACCCGAAGGACTCGTTCCCGTTCCTGCGGAACTTCAGCCCCTACGAGGGGCATTCGTGGGCCGACGGCGGCGGCGCGGACTTCGCCGACGGGAACAACCAGGAGTCCTCTTCCGAGGCGATCAACGCCTACGCCTCGATGATCCTCTGGGGCGAGTACACCGGCGACACCGCCCTCCGCGACGCGGGCGTGTTCCTCTACACCACCGAAGTCCACGCAGTCCAGGAGTACTGGTTCGACGTGGACGACACGAACCAGCCGTCGAACTGGGCGTACGACACGGCGGCGATGGTGTGGGGAGACGGCTACAAGTACGACACGTTCTTCACCACCGACGTGGAGGCGATCCACGGGATCAACTTCCTGCCGCTCGCCGCCTCGTCGTCGTATCTCGGCTGGGACGTCCCCGCCGCCGAGGCGAACTACACCGAACTGGTGAACAACGACCCCGACGGCGACAGTTTCCAGTACTGGCCCGATATCCACTGGATGTTCCGCGCGCTCTCGGACGTGGCCGACGCGAAGAACCTCTGGACGGCCAGAAAGGACAGCTACCCGGTCGAGTTCGGCGAGAGTCGCGCACACACCTACCACTGGATCTACAACACCGACGCGATGGGGACGGCGGTCAAGTCCATCACGGCCGACCACCCGCTGACGACGGTCTACGACGACGGCAGTTCGAAGACGTACGTCGCGTACAACCCGTCCAGCAGTTCGACGACGGTCACCTTCTCCGACGGCACCTCGCTGTCGGTCCCGGCCAACTCGATGGCCACGTCGTCGGACGGGGACGGTGGTGGCTCGGGCTCTGCGTCGACCGTGGAGAGTCTCTCTGCCAGCGAAGTCGAGACCAGTACGTCGGACGCTGCGTTCGACGTCTCGTGGAGCGTTTCGGACGGGGACGGCGACCTCTCGTCGGTCGATCTCACCCTCACCGACGAGACGGCGGGCACCACCGACGACACGGCCACGAGCAGTGTCAGTGGGTCCAGTGCCAGCGGGACGACTCGACTCGTCGCACCCGGCGACGACGGCTCCGGCAACGACTACACGGTCGGGCTGACCGTCACCGACGCGGCCGGCAACACCACGTCGGACTCGACGACGGTCACCGAGAGCGAGTCCACCAGTTCCGGCGGACCGACGGTCGACACTCTCTCGGTCGCCGAGAGCGCGGGGAACGACCCACACGCCGACTTCACCGTGGACTGGGCGGTCTCCGACAGCGACACTGACCTCTCGACGGTCGATCTGACGTTGACTGACACGACGGACGGGGCCATCGAGGACACCGTCTCCATCGGCGTCGGTGGCGGCTCTGCGGCCGACCAGCAGAACCTGCGTGCGAACAAAGCGGAGAACGACGGGCACACCTACGAGGTCGAACTGGTCGTCGCCGACGCGGCGGGGAACACAACGTCCGCGACGGCGACCGAGGTCGAAGACGGCGCCTGACCGTCGCAGGCCATCCGAGGGCGTCGCACGTCGTTCGGTCGCCACAGAAGTCAGCTCGACATCGCCGGAGTTCGGCGGCGAGACCGTCGTCACACGCGGTCGATTCTGAGCTCCGCGGGTGGCGACCGCGCGACAGCTCTGCAGACGCGAGCCGAACCGTCCTTCCTGCGGGAGTATTTCTGTGCTGTCTGCGGATACGTCGAATCAGAGATCGAAAGTGAAATACCATCATGAACGTTCGTAGGTGATAGACTTCCGTCCCATGCGCAAAGAAGACGCCGTCGAGGAACTGGAACGGATCGGGTTCAGTGCGTACGAGGCACAGACGTACGCCACGCTCGTCGAGTACGACTCGGTGCCGTTGACCGTGCTGGCCTCCGAGAGTTCCGTCCCGCGGTCTCGCGTCTACGACGTCGTCTCCAGTCTCGACGCACAGGGACACGTCGAGACGTTCACGCGCGACGGGAAGCGCCACGCCAGAGCGGACGATCCGACGGAGATCCTCGATCAACTCCGGCGGACCGGCCAGACGCTGGCAGAGACCGCCGACCACATCGAAGACGAGTGGCAACAGTCCGACTTCCAGGAACACAGCCTCACCCTGCTGGACAACGGTATCGGCGGGGCGATCGCCCAGATCCGGGCCGACGTCCGCGCGGCCGAGAACCTGGTCGAGGTCGTCACCACGGAGGCCAACTACTTCCAGCTTCGATCCGCGCTCCGCGACGCCTGCGAGTCCGACGTCGTCGTCCGCGTCACGCTCGAACAGGCGTCGAACCTCGGGACCGTGCAGTGTCAACCGGTGTCGGAGCTTCGTGCACACCGCATCCCGTCGCCGTTTCTCGTCATCGTCGACAGAACCTCGGTCTGGATGGCACCCCATCCGACTGCCAGCGACGACTACGTGGTGACACTCAACAGCGAGTCCATCGCGTACATCTTCCACTGGTTCTTTCTCGCCGGGCGGTGGGCCGGCAGTGAACCGTTGTTCGTCCGCGACTACGCCGACTTCACCACCTACGTCGACATCATCGAGTTCATCCGCGACGTCGAGCCACTGCTGGGGTCGGGGCTCCCGATTCCGGTCGTCGTCGACGGCACCGACACGACGTCGGGCACCCACCGCCGCGTCTCGGGTACCGTCGTCGACATCGAGTATCCGGACGGCCCGTCGGGATCGAACGGCCGGCCGACCTACGCCGACCTCGCCGGGATGAAGACGGTCACCGTGGACGCCGGGGCGGAGGCGGTCCGCGTCGGCGGCCGCGGCGCGGTCGCCGAGGACGTCGAACTCCGACGACTCGCCGTCGCGCTCCCGCTCGAACAGTTCGTCGACCTGTGCTACGAGGGGGCCACCTGACCGCCGACGAGGAGACCACTAGTGGTGACGGCGAAGGCGGGTCGAGGCTCCGGTCGACCGGTACGTATTTTTCCCGTCGGCCGAGAGCACCTGGCATGGCTGGGACTAGCGATACCCCGCTGGCAGACGTGGTGCTGGACGACGTCCTCCCCGAGGCGCTGGACGCCGACGAGATTCGGGCGGCGCTCACGTCGTCACGAGCACACGTCCGTCAGCGCGGGGCCCGTGCCTGTGAACGACTCGTCGAGGCGGACGTCGACGCGGTTCGACCGCTTGTCGGTGAACTCGGGCACGCGCTGACGGCAGACAATCCCGGTGTCGTCCAGTCGGCCGCCTCTGCACTCTACGAGGTAGCGGTGGCCGACGTGACGGCCGTCGAGGACGTCGTCGAGCGAGCCGCGTCGCTCGCCGAGTCGGACCTCGCAGGCGTCCAGGTGGCCGGGGCGCAGGTACTGGCGGTCGTCGGCCGCGAACGCCCGGCGTACTGCACGTCGGTCGTGGGGGTACTGGTCGACGCTCTCGACGAGCAACTCACCGTCGCGGGCGACGACTCCATCGCCGAGTCCGTCGACGACCGGGAGACTCGCCAGACGATCCGACAGCACGAACAGGAGGAACAGCAGCACGCGAGCCTCGCTCGCCAGTTGTTCGCCAACGTCGTCGTCGCGGTCGCCGAAGCGACACCGACGGCGGTCGTCGACCACGTGGCGGGCGTCGCCGACCTGCTGGACCACGAGGACCCGGTCGTTCGCGGTGCGGCGCTCGACACCCTCGGCGCGGTCGGCCGCGAGCGACCGGCGGCGGTCGCTCCGTTCACCGACGCCATCGTCGCGTGTCTCGACGCGGACGAGACCGTGCTCCGGTCGCGCGCGATTCGAACGCTCGGCTACGTCGGGGCGACCGACGCCGTCGCCGCACTCGAAGCCACCGCGGAGACGGATCCGCACGACGAGGTGGCGGCGTTCGCCGCGGAGACGGCAGCGTTCCTCCGGCAGTAGTCGGCCCGTCGGGCCACCCTCGCACGCGTCGCGGAGCGACGGGGAGAGAGATTCACGCCACCGGACGCCGAGACGGCCGAGAGAGACGATCAGCTCCCCATCGCCTGCTTCGTACAGTACCAGTAGACGCCGACGAACGTGACGAGACAGCCCCCGACGAGGATGGCGTCGACGAGTGCGATGACGTAGCCGGCGGTCCCCGGTTCGAGAAACAGAAACGAGAACGCGAGGAGTACCCCCATCACGAGGACGACGGCGAGCAGCAGCGGAATCTGGTTCCGCTGTTCACAGACGCCGTCTACGGCAACTTCTCTCAGTCCCATACCCTCACCTGCGAACGAACGGTCATTAATATCCCGGTCACGGGCGGCTCCGACCGGGCGTCTGTGATCTACTCGCCACGCCGTCCGACGGGCGGTCGCTGTCGGCGGCGGACGGCCCGCCTGCCGACCGAACACGGAGGTGCCTCCGATACACTTATTCGCCGACCCGTGGAGCACTAGTCGATGGAACGCGCGCTCGTGAGCCTCAGAGCGACGGAGACGCATCGCGAACTGCTGACCGAAGCGGTCGACTGTGCTGGCGACGACGACGAACTCGTCGTCCTCTGGCACCTCGACGCGGCGGAGTACGATGCCGACGTGACGACGCTGGAGTCGGTCGGCCGAGTGGAGAACACCGACTACACCCACCGAAGCGTCGTCGAGGGGGCCGCCGGTGATGCACGGGAGTTCGTCGAGTCCACGGTGTCGACCGCAGGCCTCGACGTCCGGATCGTGGTGTCGGTCGACTCGGCGGACTCCCGCGCCCAGCGAGTCCTCGACGCGGCCACGGACCACGACTGTGACCACGTGTTCATCGTCGGGACGGACCGTTCGCCGACGGGAAAGGCCGTCTTCGGAGACTTCGCCCAGGCGGTCATCCTCAACTTCGACGGCTTCACCACGGTCGTCACCGACTGAGTCCAGGGCCTCCCAGCCGTGTCCTCAGTACGCGTCCGGGTTCAGGTGGTCGGGGACGACCCAGCGCCGGACGACGACGCCGAGCGCTCCGCCGACGACACCCGAGAACCCGTACACGGGAACGAGTGCGACGACACTCACGGCCCCGTAGAAGGGTGCCCAGTAGAGGAACAGTTGACGCGACGCCGAGTACCAGAGGACGAACAGCGCGACCACGGCCAAGAGCGCCAGCACCACCACCCCGTAGGCCCCGGCCCGGAGGCCGGCGACCATGCCGTCGTAGCTGTTCGTCCCGAGGCCGAAGCCGGCGACGAGTCCGCCGACGAACCCGCCGAGGAGGACGATGTTGTTCCCCCACGCCAGCGCCGGTCCGAAGAAGTACACCACGAGCACGTACGCGACCACACTCGCCGTGCCCACCGCCGTGATCCACCACGGCCGCCCGACGAACTGAGAGACGAACCGATGACGCGTGTAGTGTCCACCCATACGACTTTCTCACCGAGTGACAGTAAATAGATTGGGGTGAGCCACCCAGTCGGGCGGCCGCGACACCGATCCGAACGCCTCGCTCGCTCGTCTCGGCTCCGCAGGGCGTAACGGTTTTCACCCGCTTCGACGACGGTGGGGACGAGCAATGAACACGTACGACGTCGCTATCATCGGTGCTGGACCGGACCCGTCGAACCCGTCGGTCGACGGGTTCGCGATGGGGTATCGACACGCCGAAGGGTTCGAGAACGACGACCGGTGTGAGGTGGTCGGGGTCGCGGACATCGTCCCCGAGAACGCTGCCGCGTTCGCAGACGCGTTCGACCTCCCGGAGAGGGCCGTCTACGAGGACTACGAGCAGATGCTGGCCGAACTGGACCCGGACATCGCCAGCGTCGCGGTCCCGCCCGCAGTCCACCACGACGTCGTGGTCGGGTGTGCGCGAAGCGGTACGGTCGACGCCGTCCACTGTGAGAAGCCGATGGCGACGAACTGGGCGGACGCGCGGTCGATGGTCCAAGAGTGTTGGCGACGCGACGTGCAGGTGACGTTCAATCGGCAGCGACGGTTCGGCAAGCCGTTCGTCGAGGCGAAGCGACTCCTCGACGCGGGTGAGATCGGCGACCTCCAGCGGGTCGAGATCACCTGGGGTGACTTCTACGACACCGGTGCCCACACCATCGACCTCGCGGGGATGTTCACCGACGAACACGGCGCGGAGTGGGTGCTGGCCGCACTCGACTACCGCGATGAGGACGTCCGGTTCGGGACCCACCAGGAGAACCAGATGTGGGCGCAGTGGCGCTACGAGAACGGCGTCTACGGGACGCTCTCGGGCGGTGAGGGCAGTGACTTCGCCGACGCCGCCTTCGTCCTTCGCGGCACTGACGGCGAGATCCGGATCGACGTGACGGACGGTCCGATGCTGGAGGTCGCACACGGGAGCGACCGCAGGGCAGTCGACGTGGACGGCGAGACGATGCACGCCACCGGCGCAGAGACGGACCGGTACGGGTCGGCCTTCCAGGACCGGGCGGTGACGGCGGTCGTCGACGGGCTCGACACCGGGACCGAACCGACACTGAGCGGACGCATCGGCCTCAACACGGCCGAGATCATCTTCGCGGGCTACGAGTCGGTACGGCGAACCGGTCGCGTCGACCTGCCCGCAGACGGGGACGACCACCCGCTCGAAGCGATGGTCGCGTCGGGGCGACTGACGCCGGAACCGGCCGACGAGTAGGAGTCGGCGAGACAGGATCGTTCGGTGACGAGACGGCCGTCTACTCGTGGCCGATGATCGGTTGCGGTTCGTACGGGGCTTCGAGGTAGTCGATATCGGAGTCGGCGAGGTCGATCTCCACCGCTTCGACGGCCTCTTCGAGATGTTCGACGCTGGTGGTGCCGACGACGGGTGCGGTCACCCACTCTTTGTGCAGGAGCCACGCGAGCGACAGTTGCGCCATCGAGACGCCGTAGTCGGCCGCCAGTTCCTGGACCCGTTCGTTGATCTCCTCCCCGCCGCCCGCGTCGTACTCCGGCGTGGGGTTGTGGTGGTTCGCCGGGTCGCCGCGCGTCGTCGCCTCCAACTCATCGTGCGGGCGCGTGAGATACCCCTGCCCGAGTGGTCCCCACGGGATGACGCCGACGTCCTCCCTCTCACACAGCGGCAGCATCTCGCGTTCCTCCTCGCGGTAGGCGAGGTGGTAGTGGTTCTGCATCGAGACGAACCGTTCGAGGCCGCGCGCGCGAGAGGTCTCCAGCGCATCGGCGAGTTGGTAGGCCCACATCGAGGAGGCGCCGAGGTGTCGCACCTCACCCCGGCGGACCGCGTCGTCCAGCGCCCCGAGCGTGTTCTCGATAGGGGTGTCGTCGTCCCAGCGGTGGATCTGCAGGAGGTCGACCGTGTCCATCCCCAGTCGGTCGAGCGAGTCCGAGAGTTCCTGCTCGATCGCCTTCCGGGAGAGTCCACTCTGGTTGGGACCGTCCTCGCCGACGGGGAAGAACGTCTTCGTGGCGACGACCTGTTCGGCGCGGTCGCGCTCGTCGAGTGCGCGCCCGAGAATCTCCTCGCTCTCGCCGGCGGAGTAGGCGTTCGCGGTGTCGAAGAAGTTGATCCCGAGTTCGACGGCGCGGTCGATGATCTCGCGGGACGCCTCCTCGTCGAGCATCCAGGGTTCCTCACTGCCGAAGCTCATACAGCCCAGACAGATGCGACTCACTTCCGTTCCGGTCGCTCCGAGTGTCGTGTACTCCACGTACGGTCTTCCGGTGTCGATGTGAAAAGTTCACCGGAGGCGGAACACGTCGGGTGACCGGCCGCCGTCGTGTCACGCTACGGTGCGCCGAAGTCGGGCCCGTCGACCGCCGACTCGGTTCGCCACCCGTGTGCTGGCTCCCAGTCGAGGAGGCGTCGTGCCTTCGCCGTCGAGAACGCCGACTCGTCGCCGGAGAGGTCACACGGTTCGGGAACCTCACCCAGCAACACCTCGAACAGATCGGCGGTGTCGACGCCGAGGTAGTTGTCGGTGGCGTGACAGTGGACGGCCTCGTGGCCGTCGATATCGACGTGGAGGGAGCGCGCGATCTGGTCGGCGAGGTCCCGGACGTCGACGTACGACCAGAAGTTGCCGGGCCCACCGCCGACGGCGTCCGTGGGGTTCGCCGCCAGTGCGTCCAACTCGAAGGCGTCGCGGATGTCGGTGACGAAGTACTCGCCGGGGTACTGGACCCACGAGGGCCGGATCGAGACGGCGGAGATGCCGTCCCGGCGGACGACTGCCTTCGCGGTCTCCTCGCCGGTCACCTTCGAGAGACCGTAGGGGTCCTCGGGCCGGAGCGGGTGGCTCTCGTCTATCGGGAGTGAGTCTGGCGAACGCAGGTCGTCGGCGAACGGGAAGCCGTAGGCCGACTCGCTGGAGGTCCACGTCAGATCGGCACCGACACGGCCGGCCGCGTTCATCACGTTGTACGTACTCTGGACGTTGTTCCGGTAGACGCGCTCGCCGGCGTGGTTCAGTGGATCGGGAATCGCCGCGAGGTGGACGACTGCGTCGGGGTCGACGTCCAGCAGGAGGTCCATCGTCTCCCCGGCGTCGACGAGGTCCAGCGCGCGGAAGTCGACACGCTCCGGGGGGTCTCCCGTCGGAAGTTCGCGGTCGACTGCGACGATCTCGATCCCGTCTTCGAGGAGTCGATCCACGACCCACCGGCCCGCACCGCCGAGTGCGCCCGTCACGACGACACTGTCAGGACTCGTAGCCATACCGGATCCACTCGACACGTCGCAAAAAGGATGCCGTCTCCAGCGAGAGCCGCATGGCGTCGCACCCTCGTCGGGCGACTGACCGTCAGTCGTCGAGCGGGGCGCTGTCCCAGTACTCGTGGTCCGGTTGGTTGCGGAAACACGCCGCCTGGTGGTCGCCGGACCCCTCCAGCGACGGACACTGCTCACGGCACGCCTCTCTGGCTTCCGGACAGCGCGTGTGGAACCGACAGCCACTCGGTGGGTTCACCGGGTCGGGGATGTCGATCTTCCGCATCGGCGGGTCGCTCGCCCCGGACGCGTGCAGCGCGAGGTCCGGGGTCGCCCACCGCAGGACGTTCGTGTACGGGTGCTTCGGGTCCTCGATGAGTTGCTCGGCCGGCCCGACCTCGACGAGTTCGCCCAGGTACATCACACCGATGCGGCCGTTGCCGTGTTCAGCGAAGTAGCGAGCGTTCGAGAGGTCGTGCGAGATGAACACGAACGAGGTGTCGAAGTCGTCCTGCAGGTCGAGCATCAGGTCCATCATCTCCACGCGCAGGGAGACGTCGAGTGCGCTGATCGCCTCGTCGGCGAGGATGAGGTCCGGGTTCATCAGGAGCGCACGCGACAGCGCGACGCGCTGTTGCTCGCCGCCACTCAGCTGGTGGGGGTACCGGTCGGCGAAGTCCGCCGCCGGGTTCATGCCGACCCGTTCGAGCAGCGAGTAGATGCGTTCGCGGCGTTCGCTCCGGCCGACGTTGGGGTGGGTCTGGCGAATCGGCTGTGAGAGGATCTCGACGATCCGCTGGTTCGGGTTCAACGAACTACCGGGGTCCTGGTGGATGATCTGGAGCGAGGAGCGGATCTCCTCGAACGGGATGTCGACGTCGCCCCGGCCGTCGTTGGCCGCCCAGATGTCCTGTCCCCGGTAGCGGACGGTGCCACCGGTCGGCCGCTGGAGACCGATGGACGTCTTGCCGAGCGTCGACTTCCCACAGCCACTCTCGCCGACCAGGGCGAGGACGTCGTTCTCCTCGATGTCCAGCGAGATGCCGTCGACGGCTCTGACGACGTCCGGGTCGTCGAAGAAGTTGAACATCCCCTGGCTCTCCTCGAAGTGGACTTCGACGTTCTCCAGGGAGACGAGCGGTGCGTCGTCACCTCGTCTCGCGTCGGCGTGGTCGATCTGACTCATCGTCGTTCCTCCGTCTCCGCGCCGACCGCGTCCTGCTCGATCGCCTCGAAGTTCAGCTCGATCGTCTCTCTGGCGTCTTCCCAGTGGTGACAGGCCGCCTCGTGGTCCGAACCCGCGTCGTAGAACGGCGGGTCCGACGACCGGCACTCCTCCGTCGCGAGCGGACAGCGCGGTGCGTACGAACAGCCCGGCGGCACGTTGATCGGTGCCGGACTCTGTCCCTCGATCGGTCGCATCTCCTCGAGTGGCGCGTCGAGGTTCGGCGTCGAGTTCAGCAGTGCCCGCGTGTACGGGTGGCCGGAGTTGCCGATGAGTTGGTCGCGTGGTGCGACCTCGATGAGGTCGAAGGCGTACATCACGGCCATCCGGTCGGCCAGTGCGGCCACCAGCGGCAGGTCGTGCGTGATGAACACCATCGTCAGGTCGTACTTCTCCTGTAACTCCTGGAGGAGCATCAGGATCGACCGCTGCATCAGCAGGTCCAGTGCGGCCGTCGGTTCGTCCATCACGAGGACGTTCGGCTCCAAGATGAGCGACAGGGCGATGAGCGCGCGCTGTTGCATCCCGCCGGAGAGTTCGTGCGGGTACGAGTCGAGCACGCGCTCCGGGTCGAGATACAGATCCGAGAGGAGTTCGCGTGCGAACTCCATCCCTTCGGTCACACGGGCGTCGTGGGCCTTCAGCGTCTCGCGGAAGTGCCCGCCGATCTTCATCGTGGGGTTGAACGAACTCATCGCACCCTGGAACACCATCGCGACCTCTTCCCAGCGGAACTGCCGGAGTTCCTCCTGACTGAGTTCGAGGATGTCGATCTCGGTGCCGTCGGCTCTGTTGTAGATGATCTCGCCGGAGAGTTGGCCGGGGTCGGGAATCGCGTCCAGCATCGCCGACGCGAGCATCGACTTCCCGCTCCCACTCTCGCCGACGACGCCGACCACCTCGTTGCGCTCGACGGAGAGGCTCACGTCGTCGAGGACGAACGTCTCGCCCCCGTCGTACGTGACCTTCGCGTTGCGCATCTCGATGATCGGATCGCTCGTCGTCGCCTCTGCCCGTCGTCGTGTCGTCTGATCTGATGCCATCTAGAGCACCTCCGTCAGGCCCGTGTCTTCGTCGTCGGACGCCGTCGACTTCGATTCGCCGGCCATCCGAGTCCGGACGCGGGGGTTGAACACGCGGTCCATCCCCTGTCCGAGCAGGATGAGTCCCAGCGAGAGCCCCATGATCGCCAGCATCGGTGCGAGCAACCAGTGGGCCGCACTCCAGGAGAACAGCGCCCCGCCGCTGTACGCGAAGTTGAGGGTGACGCCCCAGTTCTGCTTCGAGTACGGCAGGACGCCGAGGAAGAACAACCCGACCGAGGCGAACATGACGTAGCGTGCGGCGAACACGAAGTTGACCGTCACGTACGGCATGAGGTTCGGGATGATGTCCTTCCAGATGATGCGCGGCGTACTGACGCCCATCGTCCGGGAGGCCTCGACGTAGTCGTTCTGCCGGATGGTGAGCACCTGCGAACGCAGGGACCGACCGAGGCCGGCCCAGTAGCTGATGTTGATGATGACGCCCAGGAGAATCGGGTTCTCCGGGTTCAGCGTCACCGCCAGGATGATCACCAGCGGGAGCCCCGGAATCGCCATCACGAGGTCCGAGAAGGACATCAGCGCCTGATCGACCTGCCCGCCCTTGTAGCCGGCGATGGTGCCGATGGCGACGGCGACGCCGGTCGCCCAGACGGCACCGGCGGTGATCATCAGCAGGATGTCCGGCGTCGAGTAGATGATGAGCGCCGCCAGATCCGTCCCCGAGGCGGTCGTGCCGAGGGGGTAGTTCATGTTCTCGAACAGCATCAGGTAGCGCGGTGCCTGACTCGTCGAGGGTTCTCGCCAGAGACCGAACACCGCGACGAGTGCCATCGCGAGGTACCCCCCGACGATGAGGAGTCCGAACCGGGTCCGCCAGTCGGCCCAGGCGACGAGCAACGGCGTCCGGACCCCGTCTTCGTACACCTCGCGGAGTCGCTCCCGTCTCGTCACGTCGGGTGCCGACGTGCTCTCGCTTCGCCAGTCGACGCCCGTGTTCTCGCTTTCAGTATGCTTCATCGGAGTCTCCTGCGCTGATCCGCGGATCGATCTTGCTGTAAGTCAGGTCGGCGACGTAGACGCCGAGGACCAGTGCCACGGTGATGACGAGGAAGGTCCCCATCATCAGCGGGTAGTCGTTGGACGTGAGCGACGAGAACAGGTAGTAGCCCAGTCCCGTGTACGAGAAGATCTGCTCTAAGATGACGGTCCCGCCCAGGCGGAACCCGAGCAGGAGCAGAAAGCCCGTGTACATCGGGAGGATGGCGTTCCGGGCGACGTACCGGGTCGCGATCCGCCGGTCCGAGAGACCACGCAACCGAGCGACCTGGACGTAGTCGTTGCCGAGTACCTGGATGCTGTTCCCGCGCATCGCCAGCGCCTGCCCGCCGATGGCCCCGAGCGTGTACGAGACGATGGGCAGGATGCTGTGTTCCAGCGCACTCAACAGGAACGGGACGCTCAGTTCACGTTCCACGCTGGTCCCGACCGTTCCAGCCGTCGGGAGCCAGCCGAACTGGTACGCGAAGACGTACAGCAGGATGACGGCGACCACGTAGAAGGGCACCGACATCAGAGAGATGGAGATGCCCGACAGCACCTGGTCGAACTTGGAGCCTTCCCAGTACGCCTGGAGTGACCCGAGGAAGATACCCACCACGAAGACGAGTACCGTCGAGACCAGGACCACGAATATCGTCCACGGTGCCGCCTTGGCGATGATCGCCACGACGGGTTCGTTGAGCGCGATAGACTCCCCGAGGTTCCCCTGTGCGAGCGAGAGCATGTAGTTCGCGTACTGCTCGTACAGCGGGGCGTCCGGCCGGATGTTCTGCAGGTTGGCGATTCTCGCGTCTACCTCCTCGGCAGGGACGCCCTGCCGGAGGAGTGTCGCGCGCAACTGGGTGAACGGACCGCCGGGGAGTAGCCGGATCAGCCCGAAGGTGAGCGACGCCACGAGGAAGATCGTGGCGAACACCCGGGCGGTCCGGCGGACGTAGTAGTTGACCATTGCGTACTGTGTTTACTCGTTCTTCGGGGTCAGCTTGCCCTGCTTCGGGAGCCAGTGGGACGGCCACTTGACGCCACGGGCGGGGTCGTCTTCCGACGGGACGTTCCAGTTGCCATCCGTGAGCCACGACTGGTCGAGTTTGCCGACCAGCCCGAGCACCGGGATGTTCTGGTTGTGGTGCCACGCGACGCGTTTGACGGTCTCGGAGACCTCGCCCTCGTCCTGCGTGGTCGCGACGGTCTGGATCTCTTCGAGCGGGTTCAGGGTCATCTCGCCCGACCCGTCCATCGCGGGGACGGTGTGTTCGCCGCTCGGGAAGTTGTGGCCGCCGTCGACGTCCGGGATGCGCATCTGCCAGCGGAGCGGGAAGTACGGGAACGACGAGCGAGCGCCGCCGGGGAGCCAGTAGAACGCACCCATCGTGAAGTTGGACTCGATGTACGACCCGAAGTAGTCTCCGCCGGGCAGTGACTTGATCTCGAAGTCGAAGCCGAAGGAGTTCAACTGGTCGACGACGGTGTTGGTCGCCGTCGTCCAGTCGGTCCACCCGGCCGGCGTCACGTAGCTTCCGCCGATGGTGTCGCCGTTCTCGTCTTTCCACGTGCCGCCGGACTTCGAGTAGCCTGCCTCACGAAGCAGCGAGGCGGCTTTCTCGGACTGGGTCGCGTCCATGCCGTACCCCTCGAAGTCGCCGTAGGCGTCGCCGAGCCAGCTCTCCTGGTCGCTCGGTGCGATACCGGTGATCTTCGGTGCCGGGTCTTTCGTGCGCGGCCCGGCGTTCTCGGCGACCTGTTGGCGGTTGATGACGTGTGCGACTGCCTGGCGGACCTTCCGCTTGCCGAAGACGGGGTCGTCGTGGTTGAACATGATCCCGTAGCCCCACTTCGCCGGAAGCGGGATCTCCTCGACGGAGTCCGGGAAGTTCGCGACGATCTTCGGCGGGGCGAACAGACTCGTGACGACGTCGAGTTCACGACCCATCAGCCCCTGCTGGAGTGCGGTGTTGTCCTGTCGGTTCAGCAGTTGGTACTCGGTGAACGTGACGTTGTCCGCGCTGTGGAACTCCTCGTTGCGCGAGAGCGTCCACGCCTGATCGCTCTTCGACTCGTAGCTGAAGGGACCGTTGCCGTGGATGTCCTCCTCCCACTGGAACTGCTGGATCGCAGAGGCCTCCTTGTCGAGGAACTCGTTGAAGACCGGCTGGTAGCCGTGGATCCGCAGGTCGCCGTTCGCGAGCGTGTGCTTGATGATCTCCGGGTTCGACGGTCGCTCGAGCGAGATGACGACCGTCTTGTCGTCCTCGCCCTGTTCGACGCTCTCGGCGAAGTCCCAGAGCGTGGCGTTGGTCTTCTTCATCAGTCGGAACTGGGTGATGACGTCGCCGGCGGTGACGTCGTCGCCGGTGTCCCACGTCAGGTCGTCGCGGATCGTGAGTGTCACCGTCTCGCCCTCGAAGGACCATGACTCGAGGCCGGCCAGTTCGAACTCCTGCGTCTCGAAGTTGTAGGCGGCGAACCGCTCGAAGAGGTGGTTCCCGGCGATCCAGTCGTAGTTCTGGGTCCCCATCGGGTTCACGTGCATGTTCGTCGGGACGCCGTTGTTGGTCGCCCCGACCAGGGTGGCGTCGGAGACACTCGACCCTCCCTCGGTGCTGGTAGATCCGTCGTCCTCGCTCTCGCTCTCGTCCCCGCTGCTGGTGCCGGCGCCACCACCACCGCTACAGCCGGCGAGGGCTGCTGCACCGGAGACACCAGTTAGTTCGACGAAACGCCGTCGGCTAATCATATCGCTATAGTCGCCAGTAGGTCCTGACATGCGTACGAACAGACTGTCTGCTACCGTGTATTAAACATTTTGGTCAATCATCCACGTTAGCGGCCACGGCCCGACCGGCCTCGGTTCGGAGTCCTATCGCCGTCTGCTCACAGATCAGCGAAAGAATTATCCATCGTTATTCGTTACCACAGGCAATGCGCCCAGACGAGTCGCAGGGCCTCCCTCGCCGAAGCTTCGTTCGTGCGGCGGTGGCCATCGGTGGGACCAGCGCCCTCACGGCGTGTCTCGAACAAGAACAGAACAAACTCGCCAGCGACGGTCAGCAGGTGGCGAGCACCGAGGCGGAACCGGAGTTCCCACGTGGCGACCCCGAGTCCGTGCCCGACGGCCAACATCGGTGGGGCGAGTATCTCGTCCGGGACGCACACGGGAACACGGTGCCGCCACAGCAACTCGTCGTCGTCGGTCTCGACTACGAGGGGTCGGCTCCCCCCACGGACGCGGAACGGACACAGGTCGAACAGTCGCTCGCCCTCCTCGACCGCGCGTTCCAGTGGGGGACCGGCGGTAACGCGGGCGCGGCGTTCAACCGTGGACTCCTGTTCATGATCGGCTACGCACCGAAGTACTTCGAGCAGGTCGGCGCGAGCGTCCCGGAGGGGTTGACGCCTCCAGAGACTGTCCTCGAGTCTGTCGGCGAGGACCCTGCCCACGCAGACAGCTACGACGCGGTCCTGATGATGACCAGCGACATCGGCTCCGTCCTGCTGGCGGCGGAGTCGGCGTTGTTCGGCGAGGTGGAGACGGTGAACGGGCTGCCCGTCGAGTCGACGCTCGAGGGCGTCTTCTCGAAGGCCGGCAGACACGTCGGCTACATCGGGAAGGGCCTGCCGGCCGACAAACTCGACAACGAGGACATCCCGGAGGACGCACCGCTCTCGATGGGGTTCAAGTCCGGCTTCCGGGACAACCTCCCGCCGGAGGACCGGGTCACCATCGACGACGGCCCCTTCGCGGGCGGGACGACCATCGCCTCCTCGACGCTCCGTATCGACCTCGACCGCTGGTACGACCAGACCCACCAGGAACGGACAGAGGAGATGTTCTGCCCGGCACACACCTCCGACGAGGTCGGTCCGGTCGGGGAGAAACTCGGCGGCGACAGCGGGATCACCGAGGAGGACGTCGATCGGATCGAAGACGACGCCGAGGAGTACGGAAAGATCGGGCACACACAGAAAGTCGCTCGGGCGCGCGACGACGACTTCCACGCGAAGATCCTCCGCCGGACCGAAGGGGTGGCCGACACCGTGACCGACGGCGCGGGCTTCCAGTTCAACTCGATCCAGGAGACGATGGCCGACTTCGTCGAGACGCGCGTGGCGATGAACCCCGACGAGTACGACGACGACCTCCCGGCGGAGGACCACGGGATCACGGACTATCTGGAGACGCTCCGTCGCGGCAGCTATCTCGCCCCGACGCGTGACGACTGGGCGCTCCCGGTGGTCTGACGATGGGCAGAACGCTACTGACCGTTGCGGTGGTACTGCTCCTGGTTCTCGCTGGCTGTTCGGCGGCCCCCGACTTCGGTAGCGACTCCTCGGAGTCGGAAGCACCACGCATCCAGTTCGAGGACGTCACGGCCGACTCGGGACTCCAGTACGAGGCGACCGGCAGCGGGGTGGGGAGCGGGAACTCCGGGGTGTACACCGCCGACGTGGACGACGACTCGTGGACGGACGTCCTCGCCATCGGCGGAGACGGCCCCACGCTGTTCGAGAACCGCGGGGGACAGTTCACCCGGAGCGACGCCCTGCCGTCGGTCGAAGCCGACATCAAGAGCGCTGTCTTCGTCGACGTCGACCGCGACGGCTACCCCGACCTGTTCCTGTTCGGCCGCGAGGGGACCGTCCACGCCTTCCACAACGACGGCGGGACCTTCGAACCGACCGACTACGGCCTCGGGAACCTGACGTACCCGCTCGGGGCGACCGCCGCAGACTACGACGGCGACGGCGACACGGACCTGTTCGTCTACCAGTCCGGGTCGTGGCGCGACCGCAAGCCGGCGGGCTACTTCAACCTCCGGACGACGATCGAGTCCGACAACGGCAACCCGAACTACCTCTACGAGAACGTCGGCGGGGAGTTCCGGCGCGTCGACAGCGAGGCCATCGACGGCGACCACTGGAGTCTGGCGGCGAGTTTCGCCGACTTCACCGGCGACGGCCGCCCGGACATCCACGTCGCCAACGACTACAACAACGACACGGTGTACGTCAACCGGGGCGACGGCACCTTCGACCGGCGATCGCTGGGCGGGTCGACTGCCCGCAACGGGATGTCGTCGGACGTCGCAGACGTGACCGGCGACGGGCGACCGGACGTGTTCGTCTCCAACATCTGGTTCCCCAGCCTGAAGGCGAACATGGACGACGAGCGATACGACCGCCTGAAGCGACTGCTCGAGTTCGTGATCCACTCGAGTCGGACGAAGGGGAACACGCTCCTCGTCAACGGCGGTGACGGGACGTTCCGCGACGCCGCAGACGACTTCGGTGTCCGCCACGGCGGGTGGGGCTGGGCGGCCAGCATGACCGACTTCGACAACGACGGCGATCGCGATCTGGTCCACACGACCCAACACGTCGTCAGGATCAACCGCACGGACCCGGTCTACACCTACCCGATGGTGTTCCAGTCGCGGAGCGCGTCGGGAGGGGAGGCGAGCAACTTCACGCGCGTGAACAAGAGCGTCAACGGCATGCGCGAGACCGACGGGCGCGGCCTCGCGACGCTCGATTACGATCACGACGGCGCACAGGAACTCGTCGTCGCCACGTACGACGCGTCGTTCGTGGTGTACGACAACGCGGGGACCGCCGACCGCAACAGCGTCCAGTTCCGCGTCACGACGGAGCGCGGGGCGACGGCACTCGGCGCGGTCGTCACCGTCACGGCCGGCGAGACCGAGCAGGTGGTCGCCCAGACGGCCAACGTCGACTACCTCTCGCAGGACTCCCGGGTCGAACACGTCGGCGTCGCCGACCACGAGACGGTGACGCTCCGCGTCCGCTGGCCCGACGGGACCGAACGCGAGTACGAGAACGTCTCTGTGAACCAGCGACTCAGCCTGACGAAGTCGGGCATCGTCGTCACCGCGACCACGGACTCGGCCGACTAGTCGCGGTGTCCGACCATCCAAAATTATAAATCCGAGTGGTAGACTCTACGAAGTATGCAGACTAGTGGCAAGCAACCCTTGTATAGAGACGAGACTGCCGCCACGGCGAAACGCGTCGAAGACCTCCTCGACCGGATGACACTGGAGGAGAAAGTGGGCCAACTCGTCGGAACCTGGGCCGGCCACCTCGACGGGTTCAAGTCTATCGACGACGTCGCCGACGAGATCAGAGACCACGGCGTCGGTGCCGTCGCGTCGTTCGGCTGGGGCGGTGCGGTGGATATGCGTCTCGAGGAGATCGTCGAGGACGTGAACCGCCTGCAGGAAGTCGCCCTCTCCGAGACTCGGCTGGGTATCCCGCTGTTGTTCAACGTCGACGCGGTCCACGGGCACGCGTACGTCGCCGAGGGGACCGCGTTCCCGAACGGCCTCGGCGTCGGCGCGATGTGGGACGAACAGGCGACAGAGGAAGCCGCGCGCATCACGGCGACCGAGGTCAGACGCAGCGGTGCCCACCAGAACTACTCGCCGACGTGTGACGTCGCCCGCGACCCACGCTGGGGCCGAACGTTCGAGACCTTCGGCGAGAGCCCCTACCTCTGCGGGAAACTCGCTGCCGCGAAGGTCCGCGGCTACCAGGGCGACGGGATCGAGGACCGGTCGTCGGTGGTCGCCACGGCGAAACACTTCCCGGCGTACAGCGAACCCGCACGCGGCGAGGACGCCGCGCCCGTCGAAGTCTCCGAGTACCTCCTCCGGAACGTCTTCCTCCCCTCCTTCCTCGACACGCTGGACGAGGACGTCGAGTCGGTGATGCCCTCCTACAACGCCATCGACGGCGAACCGTCACACGGGTCGCGCCGGTACCTCACGGACCTGCTGCGTGGCACGCTCGGCTTCGACGGTAGTATCGTCTCGGACTGGGGCGGTGTGAAGATGCTCCACAACGACCACAGGATCACGACAGACCACCGCGAGTCGGTCAGACAGACCCGCGAGGCCGGCCTCGACATCGCCTCCGTGGACGCGATCGACCACGCCGAGAACCTCGTCTCGCTGGTCGAAGACGGTGAAGTCGCCGAGAGCGTGGTCGACGAGAGCGTCAGACGCGTCCTCTCACAGAAGTTCCGGCTCGGACTGTTCGAGGACGCGTTCGTCGACGAGAGCGAGGCGAAGGACGTCGTCGGCTCCGAGACCCACCGCGAGGCGTCGCTCGATGCGGCACGGGAGTCGATGACGCTCCTGAAGAACGACGATCTGCTGCCACTCGACGACGACGCGGACGTCCTCGTCACCGGTCCGAACGCGGACGACGTGGTCCACCAACTCGGTGGCTGGAGCGTCCCGGAGGACGACGGCACCGACGTCGTCACGATCCGAGACGGCATCGAGGGAGTCACGGAGGGCACCGTCAGCTACGAGCAGGGCGCGACGATCAACGACGAACTCGACGTCGACGCCGCCGTCGACGCCGCCGAAGACGCGGACGTCGCCGTCGTCGCGGTCGGGGAACCGTGGTACCTCCACGAGTTCGGCCCGAGCGTGGACACCGGGACCGACCCCGACGAGTTCCCGAACCGCCACTCGCTGAGCCTGCCGCCGGCCCAGCGCGAACTCGTCGAGGCGATCCACGAAACCGGGACGCCGACGGTCGGCGTGCTCGTCACCGGGCGGCCGCTCATCGTCGACTGGATGGCCGAGCACGTCCCCGCGATTCTGCTGGCGTACTATCCGGGCACGATGGGCGGCCGTGCCGTCGCCGAGACGCTGTTCGGGGAAAACGAGCCGAGTGGTCGCCTGCCCATCTCGATTCCGAAGTCGACCGGGCACCTCCAGACCCGGTTCAACCACTTCCCGCACCCCACGCCGATCGGCCAGGAGGAACACCCGTCGTCGTACGACCCACTGTTCGAGTTCGGTCACGGCCTCAGCTACGCCGAGTTCGAGTACGGCGACGTGACGCTGAGCGAGTCCACGATCGGCCCACACGAGACGACGACGGTGCAGGTTCCCGTCGAGAACGTCAGCGATCGCGCAGGCAGCGACGTGGTACAGGTGTACGTCACGAATCACGCGAGCGCACGCGTGACGCCGGTCCGGGAGCTTCGTGGCTTCGACCGCGTCTCACTCGACGGCGGAGCGACGGCGACCGTGGCGGTCGAACTCGCCGCGACAGAGTTCGGGCAGGTCGGCGCGGACGGCTCCCGACAACCGGACGCCGGCGAGTACTCGGTCCACGTCGGCGAGCAGACGGTCCCGCTGACGGTCGAGACGACCTACGACTGAGCGACGCCGTCGAACGAGACCGCCTCGAGTGTCAGTTTTTGCGCCTCGATGTCCTCGTAGACCGCCCCCCAGCCACCGACGGACAGAACGTCGTCGCCCGTGTCGATCCACACGATTGCGTACGTCGAGAGTCGTTCGAGCGACGGCGTCTCGTCGACGAACACGTCGGGGTAGTAGATGTCGGTGAGTGTCCCGGTGACGGTGCGATACTCGCGTGTCGTCGTGTCGATCCCCGAGATGGTCACGGCGATGTCCGCTCCGTCGTGGTGCAGTGGGGTGATGTCGCGGATGAACTCCTTGAGACTGATGTAGGTCTTCGGCGTCTGCTGGGTCGACGACACCGGGTCCCAGGCGTACCAGAGACAGGTCTGGAAGTACCAGTGGTTGATAAAGGAGAGGATGTCGTCGTTGATGAGGATGCCGTAGTCCTCTTTGGCCCGTGAGTTGGGAGCGAAGAACGTCCGATGCCGGTCGAGAACGGCGAGAAACGGGCCGGGAATGTTGACGACGCGCATCTCCAGGCCCGTCTTCGGGAGGTCCCAGGACGCCGCGCGGCGCTCGAGATCCGGTTCGTAGTAGATGGCGACGTGGACGACGACGCCACGGTTGGCCGCTTTGTACAGATCAGTCTGGAGCGAGTCGAACTGGTCGGCGGTCAGCGCGACTTCGACCCCGACCTCCGCGTCGCGAATCTCCGACCGGGCGTGCTCGAGGACCGTCTCGGCGTGTTTGACGACCCCGACCCGGTGGTCCGTGAGGTCCGGTTCCTCCCAGCGGTTCTCGAGTTCCTCGGCGGCGTCGCTGAACAACTCCCCCCGTTCGCGCAGGTGCGTGAGGATATCGACGGGGTCGGACGGTTCCGCGTGCAGTCGGTCCTGGTCGATCGTCTCGACGAACCCCTTCGTCTCCAGCGAGCGAAGCGTATCGTACACCTGTGAGGTCGGCACCCCCGACTTCTTCGCGACATCGACGGCAGCGAGGCGACCGTGGTCGACGAGCGTCAGATACGCGTCGGCCTCGTACCCAGTGAGGTCGGCGTTTTCGAGCGCCTGCTTGAGCGTGTCGCGGTCCATACACAGTGGCTCACCGTCCACCCTATAATGTCTGTCGCACGTCTTCGCGGAACGTATCCGAAATCGTATCTTTCGAAGATGTGCAGGCGGCTCAGAAATACTCCGAATTATTACTATTTCGACGAAATTAGCAAGTGTCTTCTGTACGGTCCAGCAGCGTTCTAGCGCGCAACAGTGTTTTCAGTAGCCACCTAAATAATCATTTTCTGTATGTAACGGCGATCGGTGTGTAGTGACTAGATTAATACTTTGATCGACAACAGCGACTCCGCGACACCGGTCGGACTCCCGTGACTCGACGAGGGCGAGACGCAGTGACGGACGGTCTCCGAGCCAGATACTCCCCGTTCGCCGTCACCGACTCCGACCGAGTGAGACGTGGTGGTCTCGGCTCTGTCTACGCGACGTGAAGAACGGTTCTCGCGTCGAACGATGTGCAGTGCAGACGCTGCTTGGAACGGCAGGGTCGAGTCGACCACGTCTTACAGCGCTACAGTTGTAACACTCCCTCTCGGGGCGACGACGCCTCCGCCCGGACCTCGCGTTACAGTAGTACGAGTGTAACGCAGACCTGCGCCTGTCGGGACGACCCGATCGCTCCGGCTTCGTCTGTGCCTCGGGGTGCCACACGACGACAGCCGACAGATGGTGTCTGCGGACGTCGATCCGCCCGTGAGTGGGAAGGCCGGTCGTCTCGACTCGCGGGGCTGTCGTCCGTAATCGTCGGATCGAACGCTATCCACACGTCTCGGGCGTAGAGTCCAGGGTAGTGTCCAAAATCGACCGATATCGTGTGTTTCGTCCAGAAATCCGACTGTTCGTGTGTGTCCACCGTGTCGAGTCGTCTCCCGGCCATTACAGTCGTACGCGTGTAATCTACCGGCGATGGGTCGCTCGCGGAGCGTGACCGGAGCCGAGTCCGTTGCCGTTCAACAATCTTGGACGCGCACTTCGCTCACGAGTAGGAGACGGTAATCTCGACGATGTTCGCCGCGTTCTTGACCATCTCGGGGATCTCCTCCTCGAAGCGTTCGTCGTGGATACGACCGACCGGACCCGAGACGCTGAGGGCTCCGACGACCTCACCGTCTCTCGTGACCGGGGCCCCGATGCACCGGAGCCCCTTCCGCACCTCGCCGTCGTTCACGGCGTAGCCCTGACGCGAGACCGTCTCCAGTTCGCGCACGAGTTCGTCGCGGTCGGTGATCGTTCTCTCGGTGTGGGCGACGAGGCCGGTCTCGTCGATGATCTCATCGACGCGGTCGGTCGGGAGTTTCGAGAGGATCGCCTTCCCGGAAGCCCGACAGTGCAGATCGACGTGCTTCCCGATGTGCGACTTCATCGGCATGGCCTGCGCACCACGCTTCCGGTAGAGGTAGACACCGCGTCCGTGCTCCGGGATCATCATACTCGCGAGCTCCCCGGTCTCCTCGGCGAGTCTGTCGACCTCCTCACGGCCGACCTGGTAGATGAGCTGCTCCGACCGCGCGTTCTCTCCGATGTCCAGGAACCGCATCCCGATGTGGTACGTCCCGTCCCGGTTCACGGCGTATCCGATCTCCTCCAGTGAGGTGAGGTACACGTGTGCCGTACTCTTCGGCAGGGACAGCTCGTTCGCGACCTCCGTGACGCCCGCCCCACCCGACCGTTTCAGGTACTCGATGACCTCCGACGCCGAACGGAGCGATTTGAGTGGCTTCGTCTTGGTGCTGGACATACACGCACTGTGCACACGTACCACATATATCTATCCCCCTTCGCGGGACGACCGTGAGTCGTCGCTCCCCCGCAGTGGGCGAACCTGCGGGAGGCTGCTCGATCCCCGCCGTCCACGAGTGTTGGACGAACACGCGAGTCACTCGCAGGCAGTGTCTCAGACGGGCGGCTGTTGGACGCCTCTCTCGATCGGTCTACCGATCACCGCTCTCGATCTCTCTGTCCGGAAGTCAGGAAGTGGACCGCTCGGCGTCCCGCTTTCTCGAACCTCGACTCGCGGTGTCGCCGTCGCTACGGCGACTGGCGTACGAAAAGAACGCTGTTCCGGCTCTCCTACTCGTCGTCGGACGAGCGCTGCAGGGTCTGCACCCCGTCGGTCGATTGTTCGAGGTCCTCCTCGAGGGCGTCGAGGATGCGCTCGGTCGTGTCCGCCACGACCTGTTCCATGAACTCCGCGTCGGAGTCGCGCGGGTCACCCCGGCCACCCTGCACGGTCAAGTCGGTGTACCACGTGTACTGCCGGGCGTTGAACGACGCTTTCCGTTCCTGGTTCACCTTCTCGTCGGCTTTCACGAGGTCCGGGTGGTAGAGTTCGGTGACGCTCGTCTCGTGGGGGCCGGCGTGACTCCAGTTCTCACCGAACCGCTCGTTCAACTGCTCGCGAGCGTAGGACGTCCAGTCGACGAGGTACACCTCGATGTCGTGTTCGCGCTGGAGTCGGTCACCCGCGAGCTTCAGGGGCGCACTGTTCCCGCCGTGGCAGTTCACGATCAGCAGTCGCTCGGCCCCGTGTTCGGAGATGGACGACCCCAGTTCCCGGACGACCTTCTGGTACGTGTCCGGGAGCAGCGTCAGCGTCCCCGCACGGGGCATGTGGTGTTCGGAGTATCCGAAGGGGAGTGTGGGAAGCCGGAGCATCGACAGCCCACGGTCCGGTGCCGCCGTGACCAACTCCCGGGTCAGGTTCTCCGCGCGGAGCGTGTCGACAGAGACCGGAAGGTGCAACGAGTGTTGCTCGATGGCACCCGTCGGCAGGACGACGAAGTCCGCGTCGTCGATGGCCGTCTCGGCGTCCTCCCACGTCATGCTCCCGAGGTCGTAGTCTTCGTAGTCCAGCGAGACGGTCATCGAGACGCCTCCGGAGTCACGTCGACGTGTGTACCTACGGCGTTACAGCCCCTTGGGTGGGTCCCTACGGTGGTACTGGCTGGCATCATCTTCTCGACCTACCCCGATGGAGAACAGATATTTATATTTTTTTACTGTCTAACAACGGTTTGTCTGTCTATCCAGTGGATTCCTCACAGACGGTGGAGGCGAGTCGACCCCACGCTCTCCCGTGATCACCTGTCTCGTGTGGCCGAACCACGCGTGATCGTGGCCGCGAGACGCTCGAAGGTGAGCCGGAGTCGGTCGGCGTCGTCTCGAAGCGGGGTGAACTCGGCTCGACCACGGAACAGGTGCGTGAACCTTGGTAACGAGCAACACCCCAAGATTTATATAATGGTATTTCATTGGTGGGGATGCCACACGTTGGCAATGGAGATACGCCCAGACATGGCCAGAAACATCACCGAAATCGACATCAGCAAGCGTCAATTCCTCGCGATGACTGGCACCCTCACGGGTGCCTCCCTGGCAGGGTGTGCCGGGGGCGACCCCAGTTCGTCGGGCGGCGGCGACACGGGAGGAAGCGACAGCACGAGCGACGACACTGCCAGTTCCGGCGGGGACCCGGTCCGACTCAACGTCGCGATCGCCTCCGAACCGTGGAACTTCGATCCCGCACTGTGGGCAGACACGGGATCGAGTGCGATCGGGAGTCTGATCTACGACGAGATCATCGAACTGACGCCCGAGACCGAACTCGCACCGGGACTGGTCGAAGAGGTCCCGACGCCGACGGACGACGGCAACTTCGAGTACACGCTCCGCGAAGGGATCGAGTTCCACAACGGCGACCCCGTGACCGTCGAGGACTTCAAGTACTCCGTCGACTGGATTCTGAACCCCGACAACAACTCTCCAATCCGCCGACGGATCCCGAACGTCGCGAGCACCGAGATCGTCGGTGACCGGACGCTCCGGTTCAACATGGAGACCACCTTCACCACGCTGAACTGGTGGCTCACACGTGGGATCGAGGGGATCGTCCCCGAGGGCTCTCGCGGCTCGGCGAAAGAACGTGAGGGCCCGACCGGGATCGAGACGGCGCTGACGACGGACCCGAGCGGCTACGGCACCGGGCCGTTCCAGTTCGTCGAGTGGAACAGCGGGCAGAACCTCCTCTTAGAGAAGAACGAGAACTACTGGAAAGAGGGCATCCCGAACGTCGACGAGATCAACTTCCAGTTCATTCCGGAGGATTCCACCCGACTGGCGAACCTGCGGTCGTCGTCGACGGATCTGACCAGTGCGATCCCCGCGAAGGACTTCCAGTCGCTCAAAGATGCACCGGGCATCGAGGCGACGAGCAAACCGGGGAACAGCACTCAGGTGATCTACATGAACCTCATGGAGGCCGAGGGGAACCCCATGTCGAACGTGAACAACCGCCGGGCAGTCCAGTGGGCGGTCGACGCCGAGGAGATCCTCGACGAGATCTTCTACGGACTCGGCGAAGTGCAGGCAGGGCCGTGGTACAAGGACAGCGAGTGGACCTCGCCCAAACTGAAAGAGATGGAGATGTACGACCCAGACAAGGCCCGGCGAGAACTCGAGAAGGCGGGCAACCCGGACGGGTTCGAGTTCAGACTCCTCACGACGCAGGGCGGGCACTTCAAAGACGAGGCGGTCGTCATCCAGAACCAGCTCTCGAAGGTCGGCATCGACATGGAGATCGTCGTCCTCGAGAAGTCGGCACTCTTCGATCAGGTCTACGGCACCACGGACTGGCACGCCGCACTCGAGAGTTGGACGAACGCCGTCCCGGTCGTCACCTACTGGCTCAGTGCCGGGTTCGTCCCCAACAACAGGAACCACAACAACTGGCACCACCAGACCGACGACCTCGAAGACCCCTTCGAGCCGAGCGGACCGCCGGCCCCGTCGGACGCGGAGGGTGACTTCTCCAACGGGCACGACTGGTACGTGCAGACGCTCCAGAAAGCACAGCAGACTGCCGACGAACAGGAGCAGAAGGAACTGGTCTACCGGCTCGAAGAGTACCTCGTCGAGAACGCCATCCAGGTCGACCTGGCCTACACCAGCAAACTCGCGGCGTGGGACGAGTCGGTCTCCGGCTACGGACTCGGATCGTTCGCCTCGGAGATGCGCTCCGTCTCGAAGGACGCCTGACCGACTCGGCTGACCGATAGAGCTAAGATACCTTGTTTATCTGCCCTACATAACACAAACAATGGTCACAGATACCGTCAGCAGACCGAGGAGTGGTCGCCGATGAGTCTCTGGAGGTACGTCCTGAAGCGCCTGCTTCTGATCGTGCCCGTGCTGTTCGGCGTGAGCGTCCTCATCTTCGGGATGATGCATCTCGCACCGGGTGGACCGGCGGCGGTGCTCCTCGGTCCGCTCCAGAACGAGCAGATCATCCAGGAGATTCGCCGGAATCTCGGCTTGAACCAGCCCTTCTACGTACAGTACTGGCGCTGGGCGAGCAGTGCCGTCCAGGGAGACCTCGGTAACTCGTGGACCGTCCAGCAGGGGACGCCGGTCACGACACTGATCAGCGAGCGACTCCTCCTCACCTTCGAACTGGCGTTGCTGAGTGAGATCCTCGCGGTGTCGATCGGCATCCCGGCCGGCATCATCGGTGCCGTCTACCAGAACCGGTCGGCGGACCACCTCTCGCGGATCGGCGCGCTGGCCGGCATCTCGATCCCGAACTTCTGGCTCGGCATCGTCCTCATCATGGTGTTCGGCGTGACGCTCGGCTTCGAGTGGGGTATCGGCGGGTGGGTCTCACCTTTCGACGACCCCGTGAGCAACCTGCAGAACCTGCTGCTCCCGGTCATCGCGTTGGGGACGGCCCACGCCGCGATCATCCAGCGGATGACGCGCTCGGAGATGCTGGAGACGCTGAATCAAGACTACGTTCGGACGGCCCGCGCCATGGGGATCAGCGAGCGCGAGGTCATCCTGAAGGACGCGACGAAGAACGCACTCATCCCGGTCGTCACCGTCATCGGGATCAGCATCGGTGGCCTGCTGAACGGGGCCGTGCTCACCGAGACGGTGTTCAACCTGCCCGGCCTCGGGAAGTTGCTCATCCTGGCGATCAGCCGACGCGACTACAGGGTGATCCAGGCGCTGATCCTGTTCATCGCGTGTGTGTTCGTCTTCGCGAACCTCGCAGTGGACATCATGTACGCGTATCTCAACCCACGAATCCGTGAGGGAGGCGAATAGATGGCGACACAGAACCAGACCGACGCGACCCAGAGCGAGCCGGTACAGGAACACCGATCACAGTTCCAGCAGTTCTGGCGGGAGTTCAAGCGGAACAAACTCTCGCTCGTCGGCGCGCTCATCATCGGTCTCGCCCTCTTCGCGGCGATATTCGCTCCGGTCGTCGCACCACACGATCCGGCGACCCAGTACGAGGCACCCGACGGCGAGCGGAACCCGTTGCCGCCGGGGTCTACCGTCTTCACCGAGACGGAGACGGCAGAACTCGGCGCACCGGTGACGGCGTACCTCGGCACGGACAATCACGGACGCGATCTGCTGTCGCGGATGATCTTCGGGCTCAGGACACTCATGGTGATCGCCCTCGGGGTGATCGCCTTCGGCCTGTCCATCGGTGCGACGATCGGTGCCGTCGCGGGGTATCTGAGCGACACGTGGATCGACGAGACGCTGATGCGCGTGATGGACATCCTGCTCTCGTTCCCGAGTCTCATCCTGGCGATAGCTATCGTCGGGACACTCGGTGTCGGCGAGACGGACTACGGCTGGATCGCGGTGCCGAACCTGGCGAAGATCATCTTCGTCATCGGCATCTCGCGGGTGCCGAGTTTCGCTCGCGTGATGCGCGGTGCCGTCATCAAGGAGATGGAGGAGGACTACGTCGACGCCGCCGAGGCACTCGGCGCGGGCGACACGCACATCCTCGTCCGGGACGTGCTTCCGAACACGATCCCCATCGTCGTCGTGCAGGCGACGCTGTACATGGCGACGGCGGTTCTCGCCGCCGCAGGACTCTCGTTTCTCGGCCTCGGTCTCCAGCCACCGACGGCGAGTCTCGGACTCATCCTGTCGAACGCACGGAGTTACATCTACAGTGGCCACTGGTGGTTCCCACTGTTCCCCGGACTGGTGCTCATGATCGTCATCCTCGGGTTCAACCTATTGGGTGACGGTCTTCGTGACGCGCTCGACCCCCGGTACTCGGAGGAGGGTGCCAATGAGCACTGACGCCGTCCTCGAGGTCAAGAACCTCGAGACCCGGTTCTACACCGAGGAGGGCGTCGTCGAAGCGGTCGACGGCAACTCCTTCACCCTGGAGGAGGGTGAGATGCTGGGCATCGTCGGCGAGTCCGGATCCGGCAAGAGTGTCACCGCGATGTCGATCATGGGACTCATCGACGACCCCGGTCGCATCGAAGCCGGCGAGATTCTGTACCGCGGCGACGACCTCCTGCAGAAGAGCAACAGGGAGATGCGACGCATCCGCGGGAACGACATCTCGATGGTGTTCCAGGACCCGATGACGTCGCTGAACCCCGTCTTCACCGTCGGGAGCCAGATCTCCCGCATCGTCCAGAAACACATGGGGTTGTCGAAGGCCGCCGCCCGCGAGCGCACGATCCAACTGCTCGAAGACGTGGGCATCCCCGAAGCAGAGGGACGAGTCGACGACTACCCACACCAGTTCTCCGGCGGGATGCGACAGCGCGTCCTCATCGCGATGGCCATCTCCTGTGACCCCGACGTCCTCATCGCCGACGAACCCACGACGGCACTGGACGTGACCATCGAGGCGCAGATATTCGAACTCCTCGAAGACTTGCAGGCGAAGTACGGGATGAGCGTCATCCTCATCACCCACGACCTCGGGGTCGTGGCCGGGACCTGTGACAGGGTCGCGGTCGTCTACGCCGGCAACATCGTCGAGCGTGCGACCGTGACCGAACTGTTCGAGTCGCCGAGACACCCGTACACGCGCGGGTTGATGCGGTCGATTCCGAAGCTTCGCCGCGACGAGGAGCAACTCACGCCCATCGAGGGGAAGATTCCCGACCTGGCAGCCCTCCCATCGGGGTGTTCGTTCCACCCACGGTGTGAACACGCGACCGAGGACTGTCGGCAGGTCGACCCCGAACTCCGGGAGATCGCCCCCGGCCGCCAGGCGGCGTGTCTCAACGCCTACGGCTACGACCGGGAGGGACCCGACGGGCACGCATCGAGCAGAGCGACCACAGACGGAGGTGTGACCGATGAGTGAACAAGATCCGATCCTCGAAGTCGAGAACCTGACGAAACACTTTGTCCAGAACGACGGTGTGCTGGACCGCCTCCTCGGTGCGGACAAGACGGTCAAGGCGGTCCAGGACATCTCGTTCGACATCGATCCCGGCGAGACGGTCGGACTCGTCGGCGAGTCCGGGTCGGGGAAGTCGACGACCGCCCGGAGTATTCTCCACCTCGACCGACCGACCAGCGGGACCGTCACCTACGACGGGACCGACCTCACGGAACTCTCCAGTAAAGAACTCAAACGCTTCCGAAAGCGGATCCAGATCGTGTTCCAGGACCCGGCGTCGAGTCTCAATCGACGCAAGAGCGTGGGCCAGATCATCCGCCAACCGATGAAGGTCCACGGCCTCTACAAGGGAGAACGCACCGAACGGGTCGAAGAACTCATGGAACAGGTCGGGCTGTCTCCGGAGTACTCGAACCGCTACCCACACGAGTTCTCCGGGGGCCAGCGTCAGCGTGTCGGCATCGCGCGGGCACTCGCGGTGGAACCGGAGTTCCTCGTCTGTGACGAGCCGGTCTCCGCCCTCGACGTGTCCATCCAGGCACAGATTCTCAACCTGCTCGAAGAACTGCAGGTGGAGTACGACCTCACGATCCTGTTCATCGCACACGACCTCTCCGTCATCAGGCACGTGTGCGACCGGGTCGCAGTCATGTACCTCGGGGAGATCGTCGAGGTCGCAGAGACCGAACAGTTGTTCTCGAGCCCTCAGCACCCCTACACGAGAGCGTTGCTCGAAGCGATCCCGGAACCGGATCCGGAACTCGCTCGCCAGCGGAAACCACTCTCGGGAGAGGTCCCCTCGCCGATCGACCCACCGTCCGGGTGTTCGTTCCACCCACGGTGCCCCAACGCAACCGAGGAGTGTCGCTCTGTCGACCCGGACCTCACCCAGGTGGAGGGGGCGACCGACGGGCACGCGGCCGCCTGTATCCACGCGGAGACCTTCGAACCCGACAGCGGGATCACCCTCGAATCGTCGATGGGCGACCGGTACGCACCGGAGAACTTCCTCCACGCAGACGGGCCCGGTCCTCGGTCGGTCGAACCCGCCGAGGAACTGGAGAACACGGAGGCGAGCGAATGATCCGCCTGCGGGACACCGTCCGACCGCTGCTCCCCCTGGCACTGACGTTCCTCGTCGTCCTGACGTACGACATGTTCGTCTCGATGGTGCTGTCGGGCATCCCCCGCGTCGCCGTGACGATCACACTCTCCATCGTGACGTGGTACGTCATCGCACGTCTCCTCTGGGGCGACTCCGAGGGGTTCGTGCCCGCGATCCGAGGACGGAAGGGCGCTCAGTAACCACCGGGTCGACTTCTGCGTGGCTCCCGCGCCCCGGCTTACCTGCGTGCGTCCATCATCCGGGTCGCCCCCTCGGCCCAGTCTCCCCAGAGGAACCCGACACACGCGACGAGTGCCCACCACGCGTACGTGAGAACGATACCCGCGTAGATACCCGGGAGGCCGTAGCCGAGTCGGATCCCCACGAGGTAACTCGCCCCCAGCATGAACACCATCGTCCCGGTGAACCGGGCGTAGAAGGGGGTTCGTGTGTCACCCGCGCCCTGCAGTGCACCCGCCAGCGGGAAGAAGAGCCCGAAGAACAGCATCGAGACGCCCGAGATCCGAGTGAAGGCGACGGCGTACCGGAGCGTCTCGGGGTCGTCGGTGAACACGGCCGACAGCGGTCCCGCGGCGGCGACCAACGACACCCCGACCAATCCGACCGTGAGGACACTCAGTGCGGACACCGCACCGCCGACGAATCGGGCTTCCACCGGCTCTCCCGACCCCAGCGACTTCCCGACGAGGATACTCGCCGCCACACTGTACGATCGGTAGAGTGGTCCTGCGAGTTGCTGGTAGATCCGTCGCCCGACGTGGTACGCCGCGTTGACTTCGGTCCCGAAGACGAGCAGGATCGCGTTGAACGGGAAACTCGCGAGCGAGGTGCTCATCCCTTCCGCGAAGTTCGGGAGGCCGACCGTGAACAGTTGTCTCGTGACGACCGGGTTCGTCGGTCGGACGAGAGAGAGGTCGATCCGGTCGCTCACGAACAGGCCGACGATCGACAGCGCCTCGAAGCCACGACTGATCGCAGTCGCAGCCCCCACGCCGACGATGCCGAGTCTCGGCAGGCCCCAGAGGCCGAGTCCCAGTCCGACGGTGGCGACGATGTTGAGCGCGTTGGCGAGTCCGTTCACGATCATCGGTGTCCGCGTGTCCCCCGTTCCCTGCAACGCTCGGGCACCGACGATCGCGACGATCCGGAGCGGGGCGACAACGAAGAGGATCGAGAGGTACTGCGCCGCCATCCGGACGACGTCGCGGTCCGCCCCGAGGACCTCGATCAGGACGTCCGTGACCGTCACTCCGACGAGGACAATCGGCAGGCCGACGAGGACCCCGATGAGCATGGCCTGCGTGACCGCTTGATCCCGGCTCTCGATCGCACCACTCGCGGTGTCCTGGCTCGAGATCGCGATAGCACCCGTCCCGAGAGCGCGACCGATCCGAAACGGGATCTGCGCGTAGAGGTCCGCCAACCCGATCGCGGCGACGGCGGCGGGTGAGAAGACTCCGGTGACGACGACGTCGACGGACCGCATGAGCGTGTTGAGCAGTTGCTGAACGGCGATCGGCCACGACAGCGAGGCGATCTCCCGCCACGTGTCGGTGAGGCGACGTAGCAACTCTGCCATCAGTACCGTACCGACACACAGTGCCGGTTTGAGTCTGTGGGAATCGGCGAATCGAGAGTCGCTCGCGGCCCGGCGAGTGGGTTGAGCCAACCGAAGCGACTATCCTCCCCACGAGGCGTGTGTACGCATGACGCTCGAAGACGAGTCGCGTGAGTATCACCGACGGTCACCCTCGGGAAAAGTAGAGATATCGACGACGAAGCCGACCAGCACCCAGCGAGACCTCTCGTTGGCGTACTCACCGGGAGTCGCTACCCCGTGTCGCGACATCGCCGAGGACCAGTCGCTCGCGTACGAGTACACCACGAAGGGGAATCTCGTCGGTGTCGTCTCGAACGGCTCGGCCGTGTTGGGGCTCGGTGATATCGGCCCGGCGGCCTCGAAACCTGTCATGGAGGGGAAAGGGGTTCTGTTCAAGCGGTTCGCCGACATCGACGTGTTCGACATCGAACTCGACCTCGCAGACCCGGGCGCGTTCACCGAGGCGGTCGCGGCGATGGAACCGACGTTCGGCGGGATCAACCTCGAAGACATCCGAACGCCCGACTGCTTCAGTATCGAAGCCGCCCTTCGCGACCGACTGGACATCCCGGTCTTTCACGACGACCAGCACGGGACGGCGATCATCTCCGGGGCGGCCCTCCTTAATGCCGTCGACCTCGTGGACAAATCGCTCGGTGAGGTCCATGTCGCGTTCGCGGGCGCGGGTGCTGCTGCGACCGCGACGGCGAGATTCTACACCTCACTCGGCGTCCCTCGCGAACAGATCACGATGTGTGACGTCGACGGGATCCTCTCGGCCTCACGCGCCGATGCGGGCGAACTGAACGAGTTCACCGAGCCGTTCGCCCTCGGCGTCGAGGACGGCGACCTCGCGGACGCGATAGACGGGGCGGACGTGTTCGTCGGCCTCTCGGTGGGTGGTATCGTGAGCCAAGAGATGGTCCAATCGATGGCCGCCGACCCGATCATCTTCGCGATGGCGAACCCCGATCCGGAGATCAGCTACGACGACGCGAGAGCCGCCCGCGACGATACGGTCATCGTAGCTACGGGACGGTCGGACTATCCGAACCAGGTGAACAACGTGCTCGGCTTCCCGTTCATCTTCCGTGGGGCGCTCGACGTCCGCGCGACCGACATCAACGAGGAGATGAAACGTGCCGCCGCCGAGGCACTCGCCGACCTCGCTCGGACGGACGTGCCCGATTCGGTCGTGAAGGCCTACGGCGACGGACCACTACGGTTCGGGACCGAGTACCTGATCCCGAAACCCCTCGACTCGCGCATCCTCTACGAGGTGACGCCGGCAGTCGCGGAGGCTGCGATGGACAGCGGCGTCGCTCGGAGATCGGTCGATCTCGACAGCTACCGTGAGGAACTCGAAGCACGCCTCGGCACGTCGCGTGAACTGATACGCGTGGTACTGAACAAGGCGACGTCCGACCCGAAACGGGTCGTCTTCGCCGAGGGTGAAGACGAGAAGATACTCCGGGCGGCGAGCCGACTCGTCGAAGAGGGGATCGCAGATCCCGTCCTCGTCGGGCGATCCGAGCAGATCCTCGGGACGATCGACGAACTCGGTCTCGACTTCGACCCGGTCGTCGCCGACCCGGCAGACGGCGAGTGGAGTCACTACGTCGAGTACCTCTACGAGCGTCGCCAGCGGAACGGTCTGACTCGGTCGGCGGCCGCCGAACTCGTCGAGCAGGATCGGAACTACTTCGCGAGCGTGATGGTCGCGACCGGTGACGCGGACGCGATGTTGACGGGGCTCACGAACCACTACCCTACGGCGCTCCGCCCGCCGTTACAGGTCGTCGGCACGGCACCGGAGACGGACTACGCGGCGGGGGTCTACCTGCTGACCGTCGGGAACCGCGTCGTCTTCTGTGCCGACGCGACGGTCAACCTCGATCCGGACGCGGAGGTGCTCGCCGAGGTGACGAAACACACCGCCGACCTCGCCCGACGGTTCGACGTCGAACCCCGTGCGGCACTCCTCTCGTACTCGGACTTCGGGAGTGTCGACACCGAGGGCGTCGAGAAGCCTCGACACGCGGTCCGAACACTCCGCGAGGACCCGGCGGTCGACTTCCCGGTCGACGGCGAGATGCAGGCCGACACTGCACTCGTCGCGGAGATGCTCACCGACACCTACGACTTCACGGACCTCGACGCCCCGGCGAACGTCCTCGTCTTTCCGAACCTCGAAGCCGGGAACATCGGCTACAAACTGCTCCAGCGACTCGGTGGAGCAGAGACCATCGGACCGATGCTCGTCGGGATGGACAAACCGGTCCACGTCCTTCAGCGAGGCGACGAAGTCCAGGATATCGTCAGTCTCGCTGGTGTCGCCGTCGTCGACGCGCAGAACCGGTGAGTACGGATCGGCGTCGGCGGGCACCCACCGATCTGTCGTCGTAGAAACGATGTGTCGTTTTATGACGAGCGTCGGAGAACGTCGGGACGGTCGATAGTTCACAGACGGTTTCTGACAGGCCCAAACCACGAGATAGATAGTAAAATCGGGACCCACAGTTTCTGCATTTCCTCTACCATTGTTCCCTTTCTCACTCGTATATGCGTCTTCGCCGTGGCGATAATTTTGCTACGAAAGTAAACTCATGAGTAGTTCTCAAATATCTCACAGTTCGAGTCGGCACCCGGATCACGTGTCGGCAGGGGAGCAGAGAGAGACAGGAGAGAAGCAGCGGCGACGAGAGACCCCGAGAGGAAGTGGGAAAGAGCGTGGCGTGCGTCGTGACGAGTCGAGACCGGAGAGGCTCTGGACGAGACGGTGGTCAGATCGACTCGACGCGGTTGTACGCCGCGTCCAGTGCCTGTGCGTCTTCGTCGAGGAGGGCCACGACGAGGTAGTCGGGGAAGACCTCGAAGTACTCGACGAGTTCGGCGATCCGGTCGGCGTCGATGGCCTCCAGCGAGTCCAGGAGCATGAACGGGACTTTCTCGTGGACGTCGTGGACGAGATAGCCGGCCAGCGCGAAGACGAGACCGGTCACTTCGCGCTCCGACTCGCTGAGGTGGTCCACGGTGTCCTCGTAGGTCGTCCCGGAAGCCGTCGAGCGGACGACGTGCAACTCGAAGAACGTCTCTATCGACTTCTGCCGCCCGTCACGGACTTCGCGCTGTACTCGCTCGATCCACACCCGGTCGAGGTTCCCGTAGTCGAGCGCACTGAGCACGTCGTCCATGTGCTCGTTGAAGGCTTCGATCGCCTTCTTCTCGAGGCTCTCGACCCGCGTCCGCAGTTCCGCCACCTGTTCGGCCACCCGGTCACGCTCTGCCTGGAGTTCCGAGAGCGCTTCGACCTGTTCTTCGATCGTCTCGATTTCGGCCTCGACGCCCTCCCGGTCGTTCTCTAGGCGACCGAGTTCGTACTCCAACCTGTTGGCCTCCTTGTGGAGGTCGAGTATCTCGTCGAACTGTTCCGACTCCAGGTCCTCGACCTCCGCTTCGAGCGTCTGAATGCGCTCTTCGAGCGTCTCGCGTTCGTCTCGGAGGCTCTCCAGCCGCGCCTGTCGCTGCTCGATCTCGGCTTCGACGTCGGACAGTTGCTCCTGGTACTGCCGACGCTTGCGCTGCTGTTCTTCGAGGGAGTCCTTGTCGGCTTTGAGGTCGTCGAGTTCCGTCGAGAGGTCCCGTTTCGTGCTCAGTTTCCCCTCGCGCAGTTCGCGGAGTTGCTCGAGTGTCGTTTCGATCTCCGAGCGTTCTACTTCCGATCCGCAGGTCCAGCAGACGACGTCGTCGTCCGGGAGCAGTTCGTCCGTCACCGACCCGCCGTCGTCTCCCTCGATGGCCTGTTGCAGGTCGGATCGCTCGCCGTCCAACATCTCCTCGTTGAACTGGACCGTGCTCTGGAGCGAACTGATCTCGGTGTCCAGGCGCCGCCGCCGGTCTCGGAGCGTGTGGATGCGGTCTTCGAGTGTCGCCAGTTCGTCTTCGGACGCCTCGGGGAGCGCCTCCAGTTCGGTCTGGAGTGTCGATCGGTCCTGTTTGAGCGACGTGATGCTCTCGCGCTCGGTGTCGATGTCGTACCGCACGTCCTCGAGTTCGTTGCGTGCGTCGCGCAGTTCGTCGAGTTTCCCCTCGAGTCGCTCCTGTTCTGTCTGCTTCGCCTCGACGTCGGTGTCGAGGCCCTCGATCTCCGACTCCGTCTCCCGAAGTTCGGTGCGCGTCTCCTCGATCTCGTCTTCGAGACCGCGCAGTTCGGTCTCCAGGTCCGGGAGGTCCCGCTTCCGCTGTTCGATCGCCTCGATTTGCTGGTCGATGTCTGCTCGTTCGGATTCGAGTCGCGAGATCTCCGTCTTGATCTCTTCGGTGTCGACCGGCCGCATGATCAGATCGCGGAGGTTCTGCCCGGTCGTGACGGCCCGCCGTGCCTCGTTCGACTCCAAGAGGAACGCGAACAGTTCCGCCAGTTCGGGATCGTCGAGATACGGATCGCCGGTCGTGGAGACGGTCCCGTTCTGCCGGACCAACCGCCGCCGGTACGCCTGCTCTCCCATCGATAGCTCGACGGAGCCCTCCTCGGCGTCACCTTTGAGCGAGGCGTTCTCGCCGCCCATCGCGGCCATGAGTGCCTGGAGGAACGACGTTCGGTTGGTCGCGTTGCGCCCGGACAGGACGTTGACACCGGGGTCCAGCGACACGGAGGTCTCGTCGATGCCACCGATGTTCTGCACCTCGAGGGTAGCACCCCTGTCTACTACTTCCTGTTCAGCCATTGTACGATACGTGACGGCTGTCGCTCAAAAAGATTGCGTCCGGAGTGCGCGACCAGACCGGCCGGAGAGCGACCAAGACAGGCGGGGGCAGTCACTCCTCACGGAGCAGGTCGTACACGTCGTACTGGTCGGCGGAGTCCTGATAGACCACCTGGATGTCGACGATGACGTCTATCTCGCCGGCCGGAACGAGCTCCTCGCGCTGGAGACTCTCTATCGCGTCCCCGGTGACTGCCGCAGTCCGATCCTGGAGTTTCTGGACGCGTTCGAGCGCGTTCTCGCGGCGTTCCTCGGCCGTCTTCGTGGGTTGTTCGACCTCCCGGTGTCTCCGAAGGTACGTGTGGATCGACTGGTGAGAGACGAAGTCGTCGCGCACTCGGTCGACGTCGACGCCGTTCTGGGCCAGTCGCCGCTCTGTCCGGGTCCGCAGGCCAGCGCTCACGTCGTCACTGGTCAACTGCTCGTAGAGTCTGTCGACCTCTGTGTCGAGGAGGCTCAGATCGCTGTCGCCGACGGCGCGTTCTAGCACGTGTTTGTTGAAGTAGTCGGCCAGTTGACGAGTGCTCAGTCCCTCCTCGCCCGTGTCGAGCCACCGGGTTTCCAGGTCCTCGCCGAGACCCGTCAGTCCGTACGCTTCGATGACCCGTACCACCTTGCTCGGCGGTCGGTCTCCGTCTGAATCGTCGCTACTCATGGTCCGACGTTGCCGACCGACGGTATAAATGGTTGTGGCGTGGTCTCAGTGTACTCACGTCGAAGACGAGAGAGTGATAGACTGTTCGTGTGCGTCTCCGAACGTCGATGTTGGTGGTGGATGCCGACCGCGGGTAGCGATTACACACGTATAGTTGTAAAGTGCGGTCGGTCGATCGTCGCCGACCAGTTCCGGGCCGTCGATCGGGGAGACTCGTCCCCCTGCCTCCCCGGTGACGACCTCCCGGAAGAGGGACCGGTGGTGACGGGAGCACACGGCGACTGTCTTCGGTGATAGCTCTCGACTATAACGCTTGACTGTAGCACATCGCTATAGTCGAAATATGTAAACACTGTCACAGCTAGTTTGTCTACAAGAACGGTAGACACGACACCGATTGTTAAGTAAACGTGACTCGATATCATACACAACTGACTTTACTCAAATCATATCGTGTAGAACATAGACAGTTCTACACGAACAAGCGAACAGGTGAACGTATCTCTTCGAGCGTGGCTATCGAAGTGCGACCACACCGCCGGACGCGTCACCGAAGAGGACGAGGTCGTCCACCACCGCCGGACTACTCCCCACGCCGACGCCCGGCACCTCGTGTCGCCAGAGTTCTTCGCCGGTCGACGGGGAGACGGCGTAGAGGAAGCCGGACATCTCCTCGCGAAGCGAGTGCGACCCGACGTAGAGTGCGTCACTGGTCACCGCCGGACTGCTCCCGATCTCGGTGGCGTCCGTCCGGAAGGTCCACTCGCGTTCTCCGGTCTCTGCGGACAGGCCGACCAACTCGGCCAGTATCTCGTACGGCCGGTCTGCCCCCTCGGGGCTCTCCTTCGGAACCGCCGCCAGTCCGACGTAGACGGTTCCATCGTGGACGGCCGGCGATCCGGAGATGTACTGTGCGTTCGACGAGAAGACCCACTGCTCCTCACCGGTTTCCGCGTCGAGTGCGTACACCTGTCCACCCCAGTCGCCGATGTAGACCGTTCCGTCGACGACGGCGGGGGTGCTGACGACGAGTCTGAGCGCCTCGTAACTCCACCGTGGCTCTCCCGTCGTAGTGTCGAGGGCGTGGACGACGCCGTCACTGCTGGCGACGTACATCGTCTCCCCGTCGATGGCGGGGCTACTGATGACACCCTTCTCGGGTTTGTAGTGCCACTTGACGTCTCCCGTCGCCGGGTCGAGTGCGAAGACGTCGCCGTGACGCTGTTCGGGGAGGTCACGGGAGCCACCACACTCGAGAATCCGACAGTTCCCACCGATGTAGAGTGTCCCGTCGACGAGCGTCGGGCTACTCCGAACGTAGCCACCGGTCTCGTGCATCCACTCTCGGGTACCCGTCTCGATGTCGACGGCGTGGATGTTCCGGTCGAACCCGCCGAAGTAGACGCGACCGTCCGCGATGGCGGGTGTCCCGTCGATGACGTCGTCGGTGGCGTAGCGCCAGATTCGGTCGCCTGTCGCCGCGTCGAGCGCGTGTAACTCGCCGTCGTAACTCGGGACACAGAGGAGGCCGTCGGAGACGACCGGACTCCCCCAGACCGCACCCATGTCGGTTCGCCACAGTTCGCTCGGGGTCTCGGTCGGCCCGGTGACCGCGGTGTTGGTCCCGGTACGAACCTGATCGTACTGGAACATCGGCCAGTCGTGGTCGAACGATCCAGTAACCTCGTTCTGCGTACACCCGGCCAGGCCGACCGCACCGACTGCCACCGACCCGAGCACTGCTCGGCGGCTCACGTTTCCGTCCATACCACGTTACGTGGGCAGTCGAGCAAAGCTCTTTCCCCGACGAACTCCCTGTGAGCGACGGTGAGACGGCGGAATCGGAGAGACGAGACGCTCACACTGGTGGACGGACCCACGCCGTGGTGAGCAGAGTCCGTCGGCACCCGAACAGCTATGGGCTGTTTGTGTCACTATCTGATCGATGCTCGTCGAAGCTAGTGATTACCACGACATCGTTACCGCGAGTTCACCGTCACTCTCGCCGGACGGCGAGGCCGTCGCGTTCGTCCGCCGGACGCCCGAAAGTGACGACACCTACGCCGAGACCGTCTACGTCGCCTCGACAGACGGTGAGTCCGTGCGGCGATACACACTGCCGACTCACGTGGACGGTGAGCCACGCTGGAGTCCGTCCGGCGAGTCGCTCGCGTTCGTGAGTGACCGCTCGGAGGGGAGAGAGCTCTGGGTCATGCCCACCGACGGCGGCGAGGCCAGACAGGTGACGGACGTGGTCGGTGCGGTCTCGAACGTCCGCTGGAGTCCGGACGGCACGCGCCTCGCGTTCGTCCAGGCGACCACCGAGGCAGAACGGGCCGAGGGGCACGACTGCGCGCAGGACCCGGAGTACGAGCGAGAGATGCAGGACCCCCTCGTGACGAGGCGATTCGTCTACCGCGAGCAGGGCGAGTACCGGCAGGGCCAGCGTCGGCACGTGTACGTCGTCGACGTCGACGACGACTCGGTGACACGGGTCACGGACGGGGACTACGACTTCGAGCACCCGTCGTGGGGTGACGAGACGACACTCTACTACACCGTCAAGCGGACGGGCGACCCCGACGACACCTTGACACACGACATCGTCCGAAACGACCGCTCCGACGGAACCGACGAGACCGTCTGTCGAACGACCGGTTGGCTCCCCACGTACGACGTCGACGACCGCGGCCGCATCGCGTATCGCCACAGCCGCGACGAAGCACCCGGTCCGTCGATGTACGCGACGAATCTGAAGGTGTACGATCCGGCCACCGGTGAGACGACGACCCCGACCCGGACGTTCGATCGACGGCTCTACCGTGACTGTCCCCCACAGTGGGGCCCCGACGGGTCTGTCTACTTCCTGTATCCGGACCGTGGGGAGGTGAGACTCGCTCGCGTCGACCCGGACGAGACGAGCCCCGAGACGGTGCTCGCGACCGGGGGACACGTTCAGGAAGTCGACGTCACACCGCAGGGTATCGCGTTCACGCAGAGCGACTGGGACTACCCGAGCGACGTGTTCGTCGCCGACTTCGACGGGTCGGCCCGTCGGGTGACAGCGCTGAACGAGGCGTACCTGACGGAGCGGTCGATCGCCGAACCGGAAGAACACTGGTTCGAGTCGGACGACGGCACCCGGATCCAGGGGTGGCTCCTCTCGCCACCGCCGGAGGCGCAGACCGACCCGGAGGAGTCACCGCCACTGATCGTCGAGATCCACGGTGGCCCGTCGATCATGTGGTCGACCAGCGGGACCATGTGGCACGAGTTCCAGTTACTCGCCGCGGCGGGGTACACCGTCTTCTGGTGTAATCCCCGCGGGTCGACCGGTTACGGCGAGGAACACAGTCTGGCCATCGCCGAGGACTGGGGTGAGGTCGACTTCGCGGACATCCTGTCGGGCGTCGAGTCCGTCTCCGCGCGGGACGACGTCGGTGATCGACAGTTCGTCACCGGTGGGTCCTACGGCGGGTTCATGACCGCGTGGGCGATCACCCACACCGACCGGTTCGACGCCGCCGTCGCACAGCGCGGCGTCTACGACCAGATGGCACAGTTCGGCGGCACCGACACGTACCACTCGCCGGAACGACAACTCGGATTGCCGTGGGAGGACCCCGAGACGTACTGGGACGCCTCCCCGACGGCCCATGTCGACGGGGCGACGACACCGACCCTCCTCATCCACAGCGAGCGAGACTTCCGGGTCCCGATACACAACGCAGAGGCGTTCTACCGTCACCTGAAGAAGGTCGGTGTCGACGTCGAGTTCGTCCGCTACCCGCGTGAGGGGCACGAACTCTCCCGATCGGGCGAACCGCGACACGTCGTCGACAGACTCGACCGGATCCGCGAGTGGTTCGACTCGCACGCCGAGTAACGTCGCCGCGAGTCCGATCTAGTTGTCGACGCCGACCGTCCCGTACGGTGCGACCAGTCGCGGGTTCCACTGGCCGTACGGGTGGACACTGTAGTTCTCGACGTAGTCGGAGACGGCCCACGTCTCGCGGAGTCCGTAGACCGGCAGGTGGACGCGATTGGAGAGAATCTCCTCGATCGCCGTGATGTACAGTTCCCGGCGGCGCTCGCGGTCGGTGATCTGCCGGGCGGTCATCAGCGCGTCGTCCATCGTCTCGTTCCGGTAGAACGTCCCGTTCGAGACGCCGATCATCTCGTGGGTGAACAGGTAGTAGAGGATGTCGTCGGGGTCGGCACCGCCTCCCGATCCGAGGACGAACACGTTGTAGGCGTCCGGGTCGCCGGAGATGTAGTTGTCGAGGTACGCCCCCCAGTCGAGTCGCTGGACGCTCGCGTTGTAGCCGGTCTCGTTGACGCCGTTTGCGATGGAGATCCCGATGCTCTCGCGTTTGTCGTCCGGCGGGACGATGATCGTGAGTTCGTCGTCCTCGGTGAAGGCGTCGCTCTCGTCGAACAGCCGTTTCGCCTCGTCGATGTCCTTCCCCGTCGCCATCGACTGCCACTCGTCGAGCGGGAACTCCCACTGCTCTGCGAGCGTCTGTGGAACGGGACTGTACATGCGCTCGCCGGCCGGTTCGATGAAGTTCTCGACGGCACGATCGAGATCGACCGTGTAGTCGACGCCCTCGCGAACGAGTGCATCGGCGGCCGCGCCCGCCTTGCAGTTGAAGCCGACGTAGTAGTAGTTCACACCCAGTTGGGACTGGATCTCGGTGTTCTCGATGTTCTCGACGGTCGTCCACGTCTTGGGCGGCACGCCCTGGAACATGTCCACGTCGCCGGTCCGGAGGACGGTCACCCGGGTCGTCGGTTCGGTGATCGGGGTGAACCGGACGGTCTCGACGTCGGCTGTCGTCCCCCAGTAGTCGTCCCACCGCGTGAGTTCGACGTAGTCGCCCTGCGTCCAACTCTCGAACCGGAAGGGTCCGGAGCCGATCGGTTCGTCGGTGTTGAACGCCTGTTTGTCAGCCTCGCGGGCGGCCTTCGGGACGATTTCCCAGACCAGGGCCGTCTGGAACGCTGCGTACGGGTACTTCAGGTCGAACTGGACCGTCTGGTCGTCGACGATCGACACGGCGTCGATCATGTTGACCTGTCCCGCGTTCGGTGTCTCCTCGGTGACGGGGACCTCGAAGCTGTACTTCACGTCCGCTGCCGTCACCGGGTCGCCGTTGTGGAACGTCGGTCCGGACTTCAACGGGACGACGTAACGGCTCCCCTCTCGACTCACCTCGGGAGCGTCGGCGGCGATGTGCGGTACCGGATCGAACCCCTCGCCGAACGTGTACAGGGGACTGAAGACCCGGCGGAGCACCTGGATCGACGGGATGTCGTTCACGACCATCGGGTCGAACTCGATCGGCCCCTTCGTCTGGCCGATCACGAGTTCGCCGCCGGACTGGGCTGCGGTCGTCTCGTCGGTGTCGTCGCTCTCCGTCGAGTCTCCGGCCTGATTCGCTCCATCGGTCTGTTCGCCGTCGGGTGAGTCCCCGCCGGTACATCCCGCGAGGAGTCCTGCCGTTCCGAGGGCACCTGTCCCGTACAGGAGACGTCTTCGACTCACTCGGGGACTGTCGTTATCTCTGCTTGCCATTAGTTACCACGCAATCGTGACAATCGGGAATATCGTCTATAAATCTATGGGTAAACCCGGAATCCGCCGCTTAGAGGCGATAGAGGTCGGCGTACTTCTCGCGGGCGTACTCAACGAAGTAGTCCGCCGTCAGCGGTTCGCCGGTCGCCCGCTCGATCAACTCGTCCGTCTCGTAGCGCTGGCCGTGGCGGTGGACGCGGTCGGTGAGCCACTCGTGGATCCGGTCGTACGCGCCCTCGCGAACGAGTCGGTCGATCGGTCCGAGGTCCCGTTCCATCGCCGCAGCCAACTGTGCGGCGAGGACGCTCCCGAGCGTGTAGTTCGGGAACATGCCGAACGACGTCGTCCAGTGGACGTCCTGGAGACAGCCGTCGGCGTCGGTGGCCGGGCGGACCCCGAGCAACGACTCGAAGGTGTCGTTCCAGAACGCCGGCACCTCGGAGACACGGAGGTCGCCCGCGAGGAGTCGTCGTTCCGTCCGGTGTCGGACCACGATGTGGAGGTGATAGCTGAGTTCGTCGGCGCTGACCCGTATCGGGTTCGCCGTCTCGACCCGGTTGACGGCTTCGGACGCCTCCCGGGAGGAGACGTCCTCGAGTGCCGGGACGTGTTCCCGGAGTAGCGGTAGCATCTGTTCCCAGAACGCGTCCGTGCGTGCGACGTGGTTCTCCCAGAACCGGGACTGCGACTCGTGGACCGCGTGTCCGCGTGCTCGGCCGAGCGGACTGCCGTACTGGTCGTCTGGCAGTCCGAGGTTGTACGTGGCGTGGCCGAACTCGTGGATCGCAGACAACAACCCGGCCGTCGGGTCGTCGGTGTCGAACCGCGTCGTGATCCGGGCGTCGTACTGTGTCAGGCCGTCGAAAGGGTGTGGGGCCGTGTCCAGTCGGCCGCGCTCCCAGTCGTACCCCAGGTGGTCGAGCACCGCCTCACACAGTTCCATCTGCGTGGACTCGTCGACGTCGAGGGCGAAGGTGTCGGCCGGCAGGTCCCGGTCCGCGTTCCGGATCGACTCGATGAGTGGGACGAGTTCGTCGAGCAGTCGGTCGAAGATGGCGTCGATACGCTCGGCGTCGATGTACGGCGCACCGTCGGCGAGCAGTACCGTGTACGGATCGGCCGTGGGATCGATGCACTCCGCGCGGTCACGCTGGAGACGGACGTGGTCTCTCAACGCGGGCGCGAACGTCTCGAACGAGTCGGCCTCCTTCGCCTCGATCCAGGCGCTGTACGCGTCGGACTTGGTCTCCGAGAGTTCTCTGACGAGGGCGTCGGGGACCTGCGCGTCACGCTCGTACTCGCGTCGGATCTCACGGAGAACCGCCCGTTGGGCGTCGTCGAGCGAGTCGGTGTCGACGGCCCCCAGCAACTCCGCCGTCGTCGAGCCAGCTTTGAGCGACTGTTTGGCCGACTCGATCGCCGCGAACTGCTGGGCCCGTGCGGGGCCACCCCCCGGTGGCATCGTCACCTGCTGATCCCAGTTCAACAGGAGTCGGGCGTCTTCCAGAGCGGCGATACGCTCCCAACGGTCGAGGAGTCGCTCGAACGGTGTCGTCTCCGGGCCGGTCATAGCTACCCTGTCCGGGGAAGCGACATAAAACCAACTGGCGGGTGCGCCTCGGCCGGTCGGCAGGGTTCACGCCACTCGGCGGGACTCGTCCGAGACGTGTGAACCGCCTCGCCGCTCGGTTCCGAGACACTCGCCCCGTTCGGCGGGAGACGCCGCTGCAGAACTTAGATTGATATAGTAGTGGCCGAAGTGCTCTACTCGAAGCACATGTTCGCACACCGGATGGAGCACATCCCGTTTTCGGGTATCAGAGACGTCTTCGAGGAGTGTAACCGACTGGAGAGTGAGGGGCGTGACATCGCCCACCTGGAGATCGGCCGCCCGGACTTCGACACCCCGGAACCGATCAAGCAGGCCGCGATCGAGGCGCTCTCGGCGGGTGAAGTCCACTACACGTCGAACTGGGGGATCGACCCGCTCCGCGAGGAGATCCAGCAGAAGTTCGAGCGCGAGAACGGACTCGAGTACAGTGCCGACGACGAGATCGTGGTGACGACGGGCGCGACGGAGGCGGTCCTGATCACCATCCTGGCGCTGGTGGACGTCGGGGACGAGGTGTTGATCCCCGACATCTGCTGGACCTACGAGCCCGCGATCCGGATGGCTGGTGCCACCCCGGTCAGATACCGTCTCGACCCCGAACGGGGGTTCCAACCGGACGGCGACTCGCTCTCGGAGGCCGTCTCCGACGACACCGCACTCCTCGTGGTGAACTCGCCGCACAACCCGACCGGCAGCGTGCTCACGCCGGAGAGTATCGCGACCATCGCCGACGTCGCCGTCGAGGAGGACCTCTACGTGCTCTCCGACGAGATCTACGAGAAGATCACCTACGACGAGCCCCACCACAGCCTCGCGGCCGTCGACGGCCTGTACGATCGGACTGTGACGGTGAACGGCTTCTCGAAGGCCTACTCGATGACCGGCTGGCGGCTCGGCTATCTGGCCGCACCGAGAGAACTGGTGGACCCGATCATCCGGGTGCGACAGTACACCACCACCTGTGCGCCCTCGTTCGTCCAGCACGGCGGCGTCAGAGCACTGAACGACGCGTCGCTCTGGCGACCGCTCGTCGACGCGTTCGCCGCGAGGCGCGACCGGGTCGTCGACCGGATCGCCGCGATCCCGGAGTTGTCGGTGCCGGAACCGGCGGGGGCCTTCTACGCGATGCCGACCATCCCGGACGAGTTCGAAGACGCCGAGACGTTCACCACGAGACTCCTCCGCGAGGCGGGGGTCGCGACCGTGCCGGGAACGGTGTTCGGTCCCGGGTCCGAGCGTCGGTTCCGGATCGCCTACTCGAACTCGACCGACCGGATCGACACGGCGTTCGATCGGATCGAGGCGTGGCTCCACGACTGACCGACGCCAGACGGTCGATGTGGTCGTAGAGAGTCACCGACGAGAGTGGCTCACCCGAGCGCCGGGAGCACCTCGTCTGCGAACAGTTCCATGCCGCGCGTGTCGGGGAAGTCGACGAACTCGAGGTCGACCTCGTCGACGCCGATCGCCGCGAACCGCTCGATGTCGGCCGCGATCTGTGCGGGCGTCCCGATCAGGTTGTGGTAGTCGCTCATCGGATCGTCGTCTGGCGGGTCCCGGAACCGGGGGGCGTCGTCGAGGAGCGCTTCGACCTCCGCGTCTGACTCCCGGACGAGACAGCGGGCGAACCACGAGACGTCGATCTCCTCGAAGGAGGTCCCGTACGTCTCACAGTGGGACGCCAACACGTCGAGTTTCCGTTCCATCACCGACGTCGGCCCCCAGTAGTTCCACTCGTCGGCGTGTTTCGCGGCGATCCGGAGCGTGAACTCCTCGCCGCCTCCGCCGATCATGATCGGCGGCCCCTGTTCTTGAACCGGCCGGGGTCGGCAGACTGCCCCGTCGAGCGTGTAGTAGTCGCCGTCGTAGTCGACCGCCTCGCCGGTCCACAGTCGTCTCGTGAGTTCGATCGTCTCCTCCATCGCCCGGAGGCGGTCGGGCGCGTCCGGCCAGTCGTAGCCGAACGCGACGGCCTCGTCCGCCTTCCACCCCGCGCCCACGCCGAGTTTGAGTCGGCCGTCACTGATCCCGTCGATCGTGGCGGCCTGCTTCGCGAGCAACGGGCCGTGCCGGAGGACGTCGTTGACGGTCTTCGGGAACAGCGTCACCTCGTCGGTCTCGGCTGCCAGCGCCGTGACCGTCGCGAGACACTCCGTCGTCGCGCCGTCCCCCGTCATCAGGTGATCCGGGACGCCGAGTCCGTCGAACCCGAGCGACTCGGCGGCGAGGCCGTACGCCCGCTGTGTCGGCCAGTCGATCCCCGAACAGAACGGCAACGTCGAGTACTCCGACGTCCCACCGCTCGTGGGGACGTTCACTGCGAACCGCATAGACACTCGCCTGGGTCCACCGTTCGGTGGCGTGTCGGTCGTTCGTCGTCCATCGGCCCGAGATTCTGGTCGCCCCGACATAGTTCTACTCCCGCAGTGGCCCCGGGTGGGGTGAAAGCTAAGAGCCCACTCCGCGCAGTGTCGGGTATGAGCTACGACGGTCTCAGTGTCGACGACGTCTCGTGGGCCGGGAAGACGTACCCGGAGATCCGGTCGGTCGGCGAGACCGACGGGTCCGTACTGGTCGTTCCCGTCGGCAGTATCGAACAACACGGGCCCCACATGCCGGTCGCGACCGACATCGTCCTCGCGGACGCGGTGGCGCGCGGCGGAGCGTCTGTCGCGGCCGCGGAGGACGTGCCGGTCCTCGTGACGCCGCCGGTGTGGACTGGGTCGTCGGACCACCACCTCCACTGGGGCGGGACGATCACGATCGAGGTCGCGACGATGCTCTCGGTGTTGAACCAGATCGCTCGCTCGGCGCTCCAGAACGGCTTCGACGCCATCTTTTTCCTGAACGGACACGGCGGCAACTCGGCGATCGTCAACGCCGCGACGAAGACCGTCGGCACCGCACACCCGGCGGTCGAGGTGCTCGCGACGACGTACTACTTCCTCGCCGAACCGATCGCCGAGGAGATCCGGGAGAGTCGGTACGGCGGCATGAGCCACGCCGGCGAGTTCGAGACCTCGCTGATCCTCCACCTTGCACCCGACCTCGTGCGTGAAGACGAGTACGCCGTCGACTACCGCGAGGAACCGAAGGGTGGGTACGAAGGGGCGTTCCACGACTTCTTCAGCCACGGGCCGCTGTCCGTCTACCGGGCCGCAGACGCACAGACCGGCCCCGGAACGACCGGCGACCCCACCCTCGCGAGCGCCGAGAAAGGGGCGGCCATCTACGAGTTCCTCGTCGAGGAGGTCGGAGCGCTGCTCGGAGAGATCGCGGCGAACAACGCCGCGAAGGCAGCGTCGGCGGACGGGAATGCCGACGACGACCCGACACACCGTGACGACGAGTGACGACGGGCGTGGGTCGCCGGGGGCGGAAGGTTTAGCACACCGCCTCGCGTCGGTGCTGTCGTTCACATGACCGACCAGTGGCACGACCTCTTGGACCGGGGCAAGACCGTCTCCGTCGACGGCATCGAGACGCACTACTACGACGAGGGCGAGGGCGAGGCGCTCGTCCTCCTCCACGGGGGCGGACTCACCTCCTGTGCAGAACTCAACTGGGGCGCGGTGATCGACCCACTCGCCGAACACTGCCGGGTGATCGCACTCGATCAGCCGGGGTTCGGCTTCACCGATCCGCGCGGGGAGCGGGACCACCTCCCTCGTGAACGGGCCGACTTCGTCGCGGCCTTCTGCCGTGAGATCGGCGTCGACTCGATCACCGTCGCGGGGAACAGTCGGGCCGGCTACCAGGCGGTGTATCTGGCGCTCGAGTATCCCGACCTCGTCAAGAAACTGGTCGTCGTCAACGCGGGCTCTGCGTCGCGGAAACTCACACCCGAGGAGGTTCCGGGCAGTCTCCGCTCGGAGCAACCGACGAGGGACGGAGCCCGCGAGTTTCTCGAAGGGTTCCGCGACCACCACCTGATCCGCCCGGAGAACCATCCGCTGTTCAGAGACGGTATCCCCGAGACCGCCGTCGACCGGGTGTTCGAGATACAACGGCGGAACTGGGAGTGGACGAACGCGCGGAGTGACCGACTCCAGACCTCTGCGGAGTCGCTCAACGAGGCACTCTCGTACGGCGGCGAGCACATCACGGCGGCGGCGTCCGACGTCGCGCAACCGGCGTTGATCACCTGGAGCACCCGCCCGTACGAGGGGTGGCCCCGGCGGCGCGAGGAACCGGCCGACGACCCGGCGAAGAAACTCGTGACCGTGCACCCGGAGACGATAGACGCCTACGAGCGAGACGAAGGGTTCGACATGGGTGTTCACCTGTTCGAGACGATGCCGACGGCGGAACTCCACGTCTGGCACGACGCCGACCACCACGTGATGACAGATCAGGCAGTCGCGTGGGTCGAGGTCGTCTCGGGCTTCGTCACGCGGTGACGCCGGTCGCTGCCAGCGGGTCGTGACTCGCCGCGTGACCGGCACCGATCTGCGGCCCGGAACAGCTTAGACACCCGGCCGTGACGAGGCGTATGCGGTCGATTCACACACACACACTCATGAGCGACGAATGGCACGAACTGCTGGCACACGAACAGTACACCGAGGTAGACGGCGTCCGAACCCACTTCTACGACGTGGGCGAGGGAACACCGATCGTCCCGATCCACGGGGGCGGACTCACCTCCTCGGCCGAACTCAACTGGGGCGCGGTCATCCGACCGCTCGCCGAACACTGTCGGGTGATCGCGATCGACCAACCCGGCTTCGGCTTCACCGACCTCCCGAACGAGGACTTCTTCGAACCGCGAACGCGCGCCGACTTCCTGATCGACTTTCTGGAGGCACACGACGTCGGCCCGGTCACGCTGGCGGGCAACAGCGAGGGGATGTTCGGCACCATCTACATCGCACTCACCCGCCCGGATCTCGTCGAGAAGGTCGTCGTCGTGAACTCCCGGACCCCGCGTCCCGAGGAGCCCTCTGGCGATCTCCACACGACCGAACCGACGATGGAGAGCACCCGGGAGGGGTTGGAGGCGTTCCGCGATCACCACCTCGTCGAACCGGAGAACCACCCGCTGTTCGCCGGGCCCATCACCGACGAGAAGGTCGAGCGCTTCCACGAGATCGAGTCGCGGTGCTGGGAGTACAACAACGCGCGCCACGAGATGTACACGACCGACCGGTCGGTCAGTTTCTACGAGGACCGACTGATCGACTACTGGGCACCGGAACTCGACCAACCCGGCCTGCTGACGTACAGTACGACGCCGGAGATCTTCCCCCGCGTACACTACGAGGACAACGAGGCGAAACAGCGCGAGATCGAGGCGTACTTCGCCGACATGGAGCAACTCGACGATCCGATGGCGATGTTTCACGACATGAAGGACGCCGAGATCCACATCTGGCAGGACGCACTCCACCACGTGATGACAGACCAGCGCGACCGCTGGGTGGACGTCGTCACGGGCTTTCTCGCCGAGTGAGTGTCGTCGGGCGGGCCGTTCAGTCCCACGCCCTCCCCGGCCGGGTCAGGCAGACCGAACGATAGCCACGAGGAGGGCAGTCGTCACGAGGAGACAGCCGACGAAGCCGACGAAGGCGGTCACGTAGCCCGAGACGTCGACGACGACACCGACGTACGCGGGGCCGAGGCTCCCCAGTCCCATGAACACGGTGCGGGTCGCCCCGAAGTCACCACCCATGTCCTGATCCGGTAACGCGTCCATCAGGTGCGCGTACAGGAGCGGCCAGAACGAGCCGATCCCCGACGCGAGAACCGCGATCCCGGCGAGGACGCCGACGCGGTCGCCGGCGAGGATGATCACCCCGAGTCCGACCGACCCGACGAGTGGCGTGAGTACCCCGACGCGGGCGTGCCCGAGGCGGTCCCCGAGGCTCCCGACGACGGGAGTCACGATCGCGGCGACGACGAACAGGACGGCGAAGGCGTTGCTGGCGAACGTCTGTGAGAACTCCTTGTGGACGTGCAGGAAGTCGGGGAGGAAGCCGGTCACACCCTGCCAGACGAAGGAGAACAACGAGAACGTCACGAGGAGCAGCAGGAGGTCGCGGTTGCCGACCAGTCGACGGGCTGTGCCTCGGACGTCGAGTCGCGTGCGCGCCAGCGTGACCCGCTCGTCCGACCAGACGGCGAAGGCGAGGATGCCCAGCAGGAGGATGCCCGCGACCGGGACGAAGGTGACTCGCCACGCACCGAGCGCGAGAACGGCCACGGCGGCGACGGACGCGAGTACGCCCCCGATCTCGGCGGCGGCCGAGTTGACGCCGAAGGCTCTCCCCCGGCGTTCGACGAACAGTTCGGTCAGGACCAGGTACTTCGCCGGGATGAACAGACCGGTGCCGACACCGACGATAGCCAGCGAGACGACCAGTTGTGCGTAACCGTCGGAGAGGGCCAGCATCGTGAAGCCGACCACGTTGGCACCGAGCCCCGCGAGCAGCATCGTCTTTCGAGAGAGCGCGTCCGAGAGCCGTCCCCCGGGGAACTGCGCGAGGGCGGTGAACGCCCAGAGGACGGTGAGTCCCACGCCCGCCGCGGCTCTGGAGATCTCCAGATCGGCGATGATCGTCGGGAGTAACGGTGAGAGGACGAGTCGGCCGAGCGAACCGAACAACGTGACCATCGTGAAGGTCGCGAACATCCGCCCGGAGTACCCGCGGATCAGTGACTCTCGGCTCCCTGCAGTCTCTAGTGCCACCAGTCCGAGAGTCGGTCGGCCGGGACTTTACTCTATGCGTGGCGGCGTGGTGCGCCGGCGGTCTGACGGCACTCGCGGTGAGGACCGCCGATCACGACAGCGAACCACCGCCGCGAGGATCGGCGATCACGACAGCGAACCACCGCCGTCGACGTTCACGACGCTGCCGGTCATGTACGACGCTCCGGGGCCACAGCAGAACTCGATCACGCGGGCCACCTCGTCCGGATCGCCGACTCGTTCGAGGGGGAGGGTCTCCTCGAACTCGGCGATCCCCGCTGCGTCCCAGAGGCCGGACTCCGACATCAGCGGCGTGTCGATGAGACCGGGGACGACACAGTTGACCGTGACGTGCGGGCCGAGTTGCTTGGCCAGTCCCTTCGTGAGTCCGAAGACCCCCGCTTTGGCCGCAGAGTAGTGGACGCCGCCACTCGCGGAGCCACGCTGACCCGCCCCGCTCGAAACGTTGACGACGGAGCCCGCTTCCCGCTCGAACATCGGCGGTGTCGCGTGTCGGGCGACGTTGTACTGGCCGGTGAGGTTCACGTCGAGGATCCGGTCCCACTCGTCCGGTTCGAGGTCGCCGATCCAGAAGTACCGACTCGTGCCCGCGTTGTTCACGACCGACAGGATGTCGGCGTCGGCTTCGACCTGCTGGACGACGTCGCCGACCGCGTCGTGGTCGGCCACGTCACACTCGTAGGGGTGCACGCTCGGCCCGATGTCGTCGCGCAGGTCGTGGACCGCCGGGTCGAGGTCGAGACAGGCGACGACTTCGTGTCTGTCGTCGGCCGCGAACCGTCTTGCGACGCACTCGCCGATCCCACTCGCCGCGCCGGTCACGAGTGCGGCTGTCTTGGCTGTCATAGCCCGATGGTCGTCGCCCGGTGTCAAAGGTGTTGTTCCGCCAGCAGTGTGGAGCGCGGCTCGATCTCTCCGATACGCGACGAGTCCCGAGAGGGCCACCGACACCGACGCCGAGTGTCGCCGCAACAGGCGTCGATCGAGACCACAGCAGACGGACGTTTATACCGTCTCCTCACGCAGAGTGTGTCATGTTCGAGGCCATCGACAGGGAGACGGGGTCGGAACTGATCGACCGTATCGACAGGGAGCGGCTGGTCGCACACGTCGACGAACTCGCCGACCTGACCCGCCACTCCGGCAGCGAGGCGGAACGGACGGCGGCGGACTACGTCGCCGCTCGACTCCGGGAGTACGGAGTCGACGTGGAGGACGGGGAGTACGAGGCGTACATCAGCGATCCCGACGACGCGGCGATGACCGTCTCGGGGGCGAACGAGTGGCAGGTCCCCGATGACGAGATCATCACCGTCTCGTTCGGTGGGGAGACGCCACCGGCCGGCGTCCACGGAGAGGTCGTCTTCGTGCCCGACGTGACCGACGCGGCGCTCGCCACGGCAGAACTGGAGGGGCGGATCGCGTTCACGACTGGACTCCCGACACCCGGCCCCGTCGAACGACTGGCCGAGGCGGGTGCCCGGGCGGCCGTCTTCGAGTCACCGACCGAGGGCCACTGCCACGAGATGATCGTCACGCCGATCTGGGGGACGCCCGGCGTCGACGACGCAGAGCACATCCCAGCGCTTCCGGTCGTCGAGATCTCACAGTCGGCCGGTAGCCGACTCCGCACGCACCTCGACCGCGACCGGGTCACCGCGACCGTCGAGACGGAGGTCACGACCCGGCGAGCGACCCTCCCGTGTCCCGTCGGCCGGATCGAGGGGCGTGCGAGTGACCGCTACTACGTGATCGGGAACCACGTCGACTCGTGGCACGAGGGCGTGACGGACAACGCGACCGCGGTGGCCGCGACGCTGGAACTCGCCCGCGTGTTCGCCGACCGCGAGGAACCACCGCGTCGCGGCCTGCTGTTCGGGTTCTGGACGGCCCACTCGTTCGGACGGTACGCCGGGAGCACGCGGTTCGTCGACGACCACTTCGGTGATCTCCGCGCGAACGGCCTCGCGTACATCCACCTCGATCTGAACGGACTCAGGGGCGCGACGCGGCTCTGGTATCAACACATGGCCGCGATCGAAGACGAACACCGAGACGCGCTCGCGACGGTCCCGGACCTGTCGCTCCCGGACGAGACGGGCGAGTCGTCGGTGCTCGGCGACGACCGACCGGGCCGAAACTCCGATCAGTCTTTCTGGGGAGCGGGGCTCGTCTCCTTGCTCTCGGGTGCCAGACTCACACCGGAGACGCCCGAGGGTGGGCCGGTCGGGGGTGGCTGGTGGTGGCACACGCCCGCGGACACACGCGACAAGGTCGACCCTGCGGTCCTGCACGAGGAGACGAAGCTGTACGCGGCACTCGCCGCACGGATCTGTGAGTCGCCCGTGGCTCCGTTCGATCACGCGAAGTCCGCCGCCGCGGTCGGCGACGCACTCGACGAGTTACGCTTCGAGCACCCCGCCTTCGACGACCTCCGGCGGCAAGCGGGCGAACTGGAACGACTCGTCACCGAAGCCAATTCGATCGTCGACGACGCCGGCGATCCCACGGTCGTCGACGCGTTCGAGGACCTCCAGGTCGAACTGGGGAACCGGCTCGTCCCGGCGCTGTACAAGGCCCGCCCGGACCACCGACACGACAGCGCACTCCCCCAGGGCAGGCTGCCAGGGATCGCCAGCGTCGGCGACCCGGACGACTACGCTGGACGGGACCGCCTGTTCGCCGAGACGTCGCTCCGGCGCGAGACGAACAGAGTCGGGGAGTTGCTCAGAGAGAGCGCCTCGGCAACCGAAGCCTTCCTCGACGCCTTCGGTGCGTGAGCGTCGGCCTCGTGTCGGCCGGGAGTCGATTGCGGAGGGATCGATTTAAGCGGCCCGCAGTCGCGTACCGAGTATGGCGCGAGAAGCCTACAGCCCAGCGGAGCTATCGGACACGTCGTACAGCCACGCGGTCGTCGAGAACGGGCAGTTCTACATGGCCGGACAGGTCGCCCGCGACGCAGACGGCGAGATCGTCGGCGACGACCTCGAGACGCAGAGTCGGAAGGTGTTCGAGAACATCGGCGTCCTCCTCGACAAGGTCGACAAGGACTTTGACGACGTCGCGAAAGTGACCGTCTACGTGATCGGCGATCACGACTCGCTGGCGGGGTACAAGACCGTCTACGACGAGACGTTCTCTGCGCCGTACCCCTGTCAGACCGTGATCGGGACGCGACCGCTCGGCGACTCTCCCGTGCTGATCGAGATCGAAGCGGAAGTACCGATGGGAGACGCATAACTGTCCGCAGAGAGCGTCACTCACGTCGGATAATGTCCCGAGTGAAGTGAGAGAACCACCCGAGAGGGTGGAACAGCGGTCGCGGTCAGTCGGTCCGTTCGACCGTGATCGTCTCGGTCACGCCGTCTCCGGCAGGCCCGTTCACCAAGAGGCGGTACACCTCCCGGAGTTCGGTCACTTCGAGGTCCACGATCCCGAGGCCCACGTAGTAGCTGTGAATCGCCGGGAACGCCGGTACCTCACCGGTGAGGCGCAACCGGAGGACCGGGCCGGCCCCGAGTCGGTGGATCGGCGTACACTCGTCGGTCCCCTCGAGTTCGACCCACGAGTCGATCTCACCGTCGTCGTTCCGGCGAGCCAGTGCCGGCGTCAGACTCGTACCGTCAGGCGTGTCGACCGTGTAGCGCAGCGCCGCCATCGCCGCGTACTTGCCGTCGCGAAACTGCTGGGGGCGAGCGAACGCCGGGTCGGGGTCGGCGCTGAACCCGGCGAGCGTCGGGAGCCAGGCGTCGGTGTGGAGGTGGAGTGCCTCCTCGACGAAGTCGATGGCAGCGTGGTCGTCTCCGGCCCAGTGGTGTGCCCACGCCGTCAGCGTGCGTGCCGTCACAGAGCCGTCCCCGGTCTTTGCCTCGTCCGTGGCCCGGGTGAACGCCTCGGCGGCCGCCTCGAACTCGCCGGCTTCGCTGAGACGCGCTCCGTCCTCGACGTGGTCGCCGACCGCCTCCGGGAGATCGAGCCCGGTCAGTCGGGTCGCGTCCCTCGTCATCGTGAAGTCGTACACGGCCGTCTCCACCGGGTCGGCCGGGATCGGGACCTCGTGATCGACGGTGACGCGAGTTCCCGCCGCCGTCAGGTGGTCGCGGACGGCGTCGACGACGGTATCGACCGCCTCACGGGAGTCGGCGTTCATCTCGCCGGTCGTCCGGAGCCGCCCGATCACGTCCCGGAAGCGCTCACGTTCTGCAGCGGACGTCGCGTCGGTCAGGGCCTGTCCGACGATCGCATCGGACGCCTCGTCTGCGAGTACCCGCCGCTCGTCGCTGGCGACGTCCGCCAGCGCGTTGAGGAGGACAGGGTCGATAGCCCGCTCCGGGCGCTCGGATCTGTGCTGCGGTCGTGAGTCGGAGTTTCGAGTCATACTCACTCAGTCGTCCTCCGACCCCGTCGCTGTTTCGTTCGCGATCACGCGCTCGCTCGCACCCTGCGGCGCGCCGGGGAGGTCGTCGTCGTAGCGGTGACAGACCGTGACGTGGCCCGCCGTCGTCTCGATACGCTTTGGTTCGGTCGTCGCGCAGACCGACGTGTACCGATCGTCGAGCGCCTGTACGGCGGCGGCCTGCCGACCGTCGACGAGCGTCGCGAGGGCGTCACGGACGAGCGTCTCCACCTCGTCGGGGAGCAGTTCCGTGGCCTCTGTGTCGTCGGGCGTCCCGTCGTCGTCCGACGTCAGATCGGTCGCCGACCAACCGCCCACGTGTTCGTCGTACAGTGCGTCGATCACCGCGTCGTCGGTCGCACTCTCGCGGATCGACTCCAACTCCTTGCGCATCGCAGCAGGCTGGATCGTCCCGTTCGCCAGCCGCGTCTTGAACCGGAGGAAGCGCCGCCAGGCGTCGTGTTCCCACTCCCAGTTCTCCGGCGGGATCACCTTCGGACAGCGCGGGTGGAACGAACATCCGGACGGCGGATCGATCGGCGTCGGGACGTCTCCCTCGAGGGGGATCCGTTCGCGAACCGCGTCCGGGTTCGGGATCGGGATGGACGACATCAGCGCCTGGGTGTAGGGGTGTTCCGGCGCGTCGAACAGCGGTTTCGTCGGCGCGATCTCAGCGATCTCGCCGAGGTACATCACCGCGACACGGTCGCAGATCCGCCGGACGACAGAGAGGTCGTGCGTGATGAACAACACGGTGAGGTTCATCTCCCGCTGGAGCTCGAAGATCAGGTTGAGAATCTGTGCCTGCACGGAGACGTCGAGTGCCGAGGTCGGCTCGTCGGCGACCAGGAGGTTCGGCTCGACGGCCAGTGCGCGGGCGATCGCGACCCGCTGTCGCTGGCCGCCGGAGAACTCGTGTGGATGCCGATCCAGGTGTTCCTCGCCGAGGCCGACGCGTTCGAGCAACTCGACGGCTCGCCGAACCCGATCACGTTTCGACTCGCCAATGTCGTGAACCGCCATGGGTTCCGTCAGCGTGCGCCGGACCGTGTACCTCGGGTTCAGCGACGCGAACGGGTCCTGGTAGATCATCTGTGCTTCGCTGCGGAACGCCCGAAGCTGAGAGCTGGAGTACTCCGTGATGTCTTCGCCTCTGTAGTAGACGCTCCCGCTCGTCGGATCGAGGAGGTGCAACAGTGTCCGCGCGAGTGTCGACTTGCCACAGCCCGACTCCCCGACGAGACCGACGATCTCTCCCTGTGCCAGGTCGAGGTCGACCCCGTCGACTGCCCGGACGGTCTTGACCGTCTTGTCCGGTCTGAGGCGGTTGATCCAGGTGTCACCTTCGGCGAAGTGCTTCGTCAGCCCCTCGAGACGGAGTAACGTCTCGTCGTCCGTTCGGTGAGTGTCCGCGACGGGGCTCCCGTTCGTCGTTGCGTCGGAGCTCATAGTGGGTCCTCCCAGATGCAGGCACTGTAGTGGTCGTCGTCGACCTCCCGGAGTCGGGGATCGTCGGTCTGGCACTGCTCCGTCGCGTACGGACACCGTGGAGCGAAGTTACACCCCTCGGGGGTGTCGGCCAGACTGGGGACGTTCCCGGTGATCGGGTGGAGGTCCTGTTCGTCTCTCGTCGGGTCGGGAACCGCGTTGATCAGTCCCTTCGTGTAGGGGTGACGCGGATCGTTGAATATCTCCTCGACGGTGCCGTACTCGACGATCCGGCCGGCGTACATCACCGCCACCCGGTCACACGTCCCGGCGACGACGCCGAGGTTGTGCGTGATCAACAGGACGGACATCCCGAGTCGGTCGTTGAGTTCGCGGATCAGATCGAGGATCTGCGCCTGGATCGTCACGTCGAGTGCGGTCGTCGGTTCGTCGGCCACGAGCAGATCCGGCTCACAGGCCAGCGCCATCGCGATCATCGCGCGCTGGCGCATCCCGCCGGAGAACTGGTGGGGGTAGTCGTCGATGCGGTCTTCGGGGCTGGGGATCCCGACCCGGCGCATCAGTTCGATCGCCTCCGTGCGGGAGGCGGACCGACTCATCTCCTGGTGGATGCGCAGTGGTTCACCGACCTGCCAGCCGATGTCGAAGACGGGGTTCATCGCCGTCATCGGCTCCTGGAAGATCATCGCCATCCGGTTGCCGCGGATGCGGCGCATCTCCTCTTTCGTCTTCGTCGCGAGGTCCTCCCCTCTGAACATGATCCGGCCGTCCGCGATGTAGCCGGGACGCTGGAGTAGTCGCATGATCGAGAGGCTCGTGACACTCTTGCCACACCCCGACTCGCCGACGAGTCCGAGGATCTCTCCCTCTTCGATCTCGAAGGAGACCCCGTCGTCGGCCTTGACGGTCCCCTCCTCGGTGTCGAAGTGGGTGCGGAGGTCCTGCACCGAGAGGATCGGCTCGCCGTCTCGGCGGATCAACTCGAACTCTTCCTCGTCGCTGGCTTCGGTGTACGCGCCGTGTTCGCCCGTCCGCTCGGACGCGACTCGTTCGCTCATGCGCCCGGCCCTCCCTCGGTCGCCGACCGTGGGTCGAGTTCGTCGCGCAGGCCGTCACCCAGCAGGTTGAACGTCATGACCGTGATCATGATCGCGATCCCCGGGAAGGTGGAGATCCACCACTGATCGGGGAGGTACCCCCGCCCGTCGGCGATCATCACGCCCCACGTCGCCGTCGGGGGCTGGACGCCCAGTCCCAGGAAGGAGAGGGACGCCTCGAAGATGATCGCGGTCGCGACGTGGAAGGTCCCCTGGACCAGCACCGGCGTGAACGCGTTGGGGATCACGTGTTTGAACAGGATCTTCGCGTCTCCGAGCCCGGTGTTCTCGGCGGCTTCGACGAACTCCTCTTCTTTCACGGAGAGGACGCTTCCGCGTATGAGTCGGGCGTACTGTGGTGTGTACACGATCCCGATCACCAGGATCACGTTCCGGAGGTTGGGTCCCAAGGCCCCGACCAACGCCAGTGCGAGCACCAGCGAGGGGAACGACATCATGATGTCCATCAGCCGCATCAGCGTCTCGTCGACCCAGCCGCCGATGTACCCGCCGACTGCGCCGATGGGGACGCCGATCGCGACCGCCATCCCGACGGCGAAGACTCCCACCAACAGCGACACACGGGCACCGAACAGGATCCGTGAGAACACGTCACGGCCGGTCAGGTCGGTCCCGAGCGGGTGGTCGGAAGACGGCCCGGCCAACGACGCGTCGTAGTCCGGTTCTGCGGGGCCGTAGGGCGCAATCAGTGGAGCAGAGATCGCCAGGACGATGATCGCCACGACGATCCAGAGCGATACTTTCGCACTCGTGTCGAGGCGGCCGTAGATGTCGATTGCACGCTCCAGGGAGTCCTGTGAGCGTTCGACGATCGACCGTTCCTCGTAGGTAGATGTTTCAGTAGCCATTGTTCAGTCGTATTTGATCCGCGGGTCGAGAAGCGCGTACGTCAGGTCGACGAGGAGGTTCATCATCACGAACACACCCGCGATGAACAGGACCAGCCCCTGTATCAGTGGCATGTCGTTCGTCTGTACTGCCTGGTAGAGCAGTCGGCCGATCCCCGGCCACTGGAACACCTGCTCGACGACGACTGCGCCGTTGAGCAGAAAGCCCACCTGGAGGCCGACGATGGTGACGACCGGGATCAGCGCGTTCCGAAGCGCGTGGACCAGGATCAGCGCCGACTCTTTGACACCCTTCGCGCGGGCGGTCCGGACGTAGTCCTCGTTGAGCACTTCGACCATCGCCGACCGCGTCAACCGTGTCACGATGGCGGAGAAGCCGACACCGAGCGTGATGCCGGGGGGCAACGCGGCGTTCAACCAGTCGCCCAGTCCCTCGCTCGGTGCCACGTAGCCGCCGGCCGGGATCAGGCTCTCCCCGAACCAGTTCTGCCAGAACAGCGCGAACACGAGGATGACCATGATCCCGAGCCAGAACGACGGGACGCTGATGCCGGTGAAGGCGATGACGCGGCTGAGGTGGTCGACCCAGCCGTCCTTGTACACCGCACTCAGAATCCCCAGCGGGACGGCAATGAACAACGCCACGACGAAGGCGATGATGGAGATCTGGATCGTGGGCCAGAGCCGCGAGAGGATCATGTCGGTCACCGGCTGGCGCGTGGCGAACGACCGTCCGAGGTCACCCTGCAGGGCGTTTCCGAGCCACTTCAGATACTGGATGTAGATCGGTTGATCCAGGCCGAGTCGCGCCTCCAGTTCCGCGACGGTCTGTGGGTCCCTGGCTCTCGGTGGGAGGAGTGCCGAGACTGCGTCGCCGGGTGCGAGCTTCAACAGCAGGAACACGGCTGCGGTGACCCCGATGAACACCGGGATGAGCAGCAGGATCCGCTTGAGGGTGTAGTTACCGAGTCCCATCGGTATGCTCCCCTGACGCTGTCGGGCTAGTCAGTGATTGCATCTGTCGGTAGGTTGCTGTACGTCTTGGCATGGTGTGTTGGATTCTCTCATGGGTTAAAACATTTCTGCACCCCCACTTCTTCCACCGGGTACGTCGAAAGCAGATCGACAGTCGCTGCGTGTCGACTATCGACGTGACGGGGACGTTCGGGTGGGCCACACTGAAATGGTGTGTCGGTGGGAGGGCGGTGTCACTCCATCCAGACGGCATCGAGGTCGAAGCGGAACGAACTCCGCTTGACCTGATAGTTCTGGACGGACTCGCTGACGCCCTGGTTCACGTACGGCCAGCAGATGCCGTTCATCGGGACCATGTCGGTGACGATCTCCAGTGCGTCGCCGTACAGTTCCTTGCGCTCCTCTTGATCGGTCGTCTCCTGTGCCCGCTGGATCAGGTCGTCCGACTCCGGGTGTCCGAAGAAGCAGTAGTTGATGCCGTTCCCGCCGAGGACCTGCGCGAAGTAGTCCGCCGGGTCGAGACCGCTGCCGATGTCCTCGAAGTGGCTCTCGTAGCCCGTGTCGTCGTGGCTGACACCGTTCGTGTCCCAGTTGCCGATGACCGGCCCCCAGACGGCGGACTTCTCCTTCGGTAGCACTTCCATGCTCATCCCGGCCTGACTGACCGTCTGCTGGACGATGGTCGCGGTGTCGACGAACCGGGGCTGGTTGGTCGCCCACGCGGTGAATTCGAAGCCCTCGTTGCCGGTCTCCGAGAGGTACTGCTGGGCCTGCTCGGGGTCGTACGGGTACTTCGTGATCCGGTCTTCCTGGTAGGACCAGTCGAACGGCGGGACCGGTGCCCACTTGGCACTCGCCTTCCCGTCGAACTTGGTCTGGATGACCTGCTCGTGGTTGGTCGCCAGTCGGAGCGCCTTCCGCATCTTCTTGCCGTCCTCGTCGATCGTCCCGTAGGCCGGCGACTCCGCGTCGGGTTGGTAGTCCTCCTCGTAGAGGCGGAACGGCTCGAAGCCGCGAATGTTCATGTAGTGCTCCAGGTGGGAGGCACCCGGCTTCGAGATGGCTCTGAGTCCGTCGGTGTTGTCGATGTCCTCGACGTTCTGCGACGGGATCGTCTCCGCGAGGTCGATGTCGCCGGTCTGGAGGTTCGTCACCCGCACCGACGACTCGGGGATGATACGGAACGTCACCGAGTCCATGTACGGCAGTTGGCCGTTCTCGCCCTCCTTGAAGTAGTTCGGGTTCCGCGTGAGGGTGTAGGAGTCACCCGCCTGCCCCGAGTCGTACATGAACGCGCCGGTGCCGTACGTCCCGAAGTCGACCGCACCGATCTGGTCGGGGTTCTCCTCGTAGGCCTCCATCGGCACGATGGAACACTGGCCGATACTGACCAGCGCCGGGAACGCGGCGTTCGGCTTCGCCAGTTCGAAGGTGACCTCGTAGTCGCCCGACGCGTAGACACGCTCCTCGCTGTCGATGCCCTCGCCCCAGAGCAGTCCGGGGAACGGCCAGCGGCCGGCCGTCGGGTAGTCCTCGTAGAGACTCCCTTCGGTTTTCTCTGCCAGGATCGACGGGTCGAGGATCGCGTGCCAGTTCTTGACGACGTCCTCGGCCGTCACCTCACGGTCGTACGGTTCGTGGAACTGGACACCCTCGCGGATCTTGAACGTGTACGTCTGGGCGTCGTCCGACTCGGGTGGTCCCTCCGCGAGGTCCCCCTCGAGTTCCCCGTCGGCGTTGACGTACGTCAGGGTGTTCATCATCTGCCGCATGAACGCCGCGCCGGTGGCGTCGGACGACCAGTGGGGCCACAGTGGGTCCGTCCGGTCGGCCTGCATCCCGATGACCATCTCGCCGCCTGCGCTGGCGTTGCTCTCGTCGGCCGTGGTGGTGTCGGTGTCGTCGTCGCCGCTCCCCTCGGTTTCGGTCGTCGTCGTGTCGCCGTCTCCGCCGGTACACCCCGCCAGCATCGACGTCGCGCCGACGACACCGGTGCCTCCGAGGAACTTCAGATAATCTCTACGCTCTAGCTTGTTGGGCTGGCTACTAGCCATGTCGTCTATCCAACTCAGGCCGTACGGTAAATAGCTATCTCATGATCTCTCGACAAAATGTGTGAAATGTACTCATACACCACACGCCCGTTCGCTCGGGAACGGCCGTCAGACCGACCGATGCGCCACCGCTGGCGACGGCCGGGCAGAGACACGTCGACGATACCGAGAATAGAGACACGTCGACCCCGCCGAAAGTCGGGACAGGTCGACCTCGCAGACTCGTCGTGCGAGGTCGAAACCACGGGAGGGCGGGCTACAGTCCGTAGAGCGAGCCGAACTTCTCGGTCACGTACTCGACGAACGGGTCGGCCGTGATCTCCCGGCCCGTCGCTCGCCGGACGAGTTCCTGCGGTCGGTACCGCTGGCCGTGGCGGTGGATCGACTCGGTCATCCACTCGTGGATGGGGTCGAACTCGCCCTCTCGGACGAGGGTGTCGACGTCGCCGACGTCGTCGGCCATCGCCGCCCAGACCTGCGCCGCGAGGACGCCGTGACCGAGTGTGTAGTTGATGAAGCCGGGGACGTTGACCGCCCAGTGTGGATCCTGCAGCGGCCCGTCGCGGTGCGACGTGGGCCGGACACCGAGATACTCTTCGTACTTGTCGGCCCACACCTGCGGGACGTCCGCGACGGCCAACTCGCCCGCGATCAACGCCTGTTCGATCTCGGTCCGGACGATGATGTGCATGTGGTACGTCAGTTCGTCGGCCGCGGTCCGGATCCGACTCTCGTCCTGGACGGTGTTGACCGCCTCGTAGGCGTCGGCGGCCGAGACGTCCTCCAACTGGGGGAACTCGGCGCGCAGTTCCGGCATGATCAGTTCCCAGAAGGCGCGGGACTTGGCGACGTGGTTCTCCCAGACCCCGGACTGCGAGCCGTGGATCGTCAGTCCGCGTGCCCGCGCGAGCGGGGTCCCGTACTCCTCGCGGGGCAACCCGTGGTGGTAGGTCGTGTGACCGAACTCGTGCATCGTCGCCGTGATCGCGTCGACTGGGTCGGACTCGTCGAACCGGGTCGTCAGTCGGACGTCGTACGGATTACCGTACGAGAAGGGGTGCGGTGCTTCGTCGAAGCGCGCGTGCGAGCGATCCAACCCGACGACGTCGAGGACGCGTCGATTCACGCGCATCTGGCCGGCCGAGTCGTACGGCGCCCGGTCCGAGAAGGCGTCCGACGCGAGATCGACGTCGCTGTCGTGGATCGACGCGATGAGTGGCACGAGTTCGTCGCGCACCCGGTCGAACACGCGGTTCACCGTCGAGAGGTCGATGAAGGGCTGTGACTCGTAGCCGAGTTTGTTCTTCCAGAGCACTTCGTAGGGGTCACCGTCGGGATCGACGTGTGCCGCCCACTCCCGCCGTAACTCGATGTGACGCTCGAAGGCGGGCGCGAACTCCGCCCAGTCGTCGTGCTCTTTCGCCCGTTTCCACGCCTCGTGTGCGTCGGCCGTCACCTCGGCGAGACGGCGGTTCAGGTCCCGCGGGACGCTGCTGGCGACCTCGTGCTCCCGACGGATCTCACGGACGATCGCCTCGTCGCCGCCGGCCAACTCGCTCCCGGCGAGGTCGTCGAGTGCACGACCGAGTGCGTCGCTCGACCGCAGATCGTAGATGGTCTTCGAGAGCGTGGACCGCTGTCTGCTCCGGGCAGTCGTCCCGCCCGTGGGCATCATCACGTCCGAGTCCCACCGCAGGAGGTGGTCGGTCTGTTCGAGGTCGTGGATCCGGCCGGCGTACTCCAGGACTGTCTCTCTGGACTGCTCGCTGGGAGCCATACAGGATGCGCCCGGTGTGAGCGCATAAATCTATGCACGACCCCGAGTTCCCGGTCGGCGGCGGCAGACTCGGCGGCGGGGGGCCGGGGCCACCCGGTCCGAAGGCTTATTCCCCGACCTTTCGACTGGTTCCACATGTCGAACGCGAGTGCAGACCTGACGCTTCCGGCCAGCGACGACGACTTCCAGCGCGAGTGGAACAACGACCTCGACCCGATCGCCACGGTAGCGTCCGGCGCGGTCGTCCACTTCGAGTGTCCCGACGCCCGCGAGGGGCAGTTCGACCTCGACACCACGCTCGAAGACGTCCAGCAGATGGATCACGACCGGGGCATGCCACTCGTCGGGCCACTGGCGATCGAGGGCCTCGAAGCCGGTGACGTCCTGGAGATCGAGATCCTCGACGTCGCCCACGGTGACGTCGGGTGGACACTGTTCTACCCGGGCGAGCGCGGCTTCGGCCTCCTCCCCGAGGAGTTCCCCGACTGGGGGTTACACGTCTGGGACCTCTCTGCGGGCGTCGGCGAGTTCGTCGACGGGATCGAGGTTCCCTTGGCCCCGTTTCCCGGAACGATCGGTCTCGCACCCGCCGAGTCCGGATCGCTCAGTACGACGCCGCCGCGGGCGGTCGGTGGGAACATGGACACGAAGTACCTCACGGAAGGGGCGACGCTGTACCTCCCCGTCGAAGTCGACGGCGGACTCTTCGCCGTCGGCGACGGACACGGCACGCAGGGAGACGGTGAGGTCTGTGGCGGGGCGATCGAGACGGCGATCGACGTCACCTGTCGGTTCGAGCGTCGGACCGACCTCTCGATCGACCAGCCACAGTTTCGGCCGGGGAAGCGACCGGAGGACTCGCGTCGTCCGACGTCGACCTACGCGACGACGGGTGTCGCGGACGATCTCATGGTCGCGGCGAAGCGCGCCGTCTCCGGGATGGTCGAGCATCTCCACGACCACCACGGGCTGACACGGGAGCAGGCCTACATCCTCTGTTCGGTCGCCGGCGACCTGACGATCAACGAGATCGTCGACGAACCGAACTACGTGGTCTCGGTCCACGTCGACGAGGCGCTCCTCTCCGAAGCGTGATCGGACGAAGCTGTGCCCCGACAACCTATTAGCCCCCCGTTCGTCTGAGAGCGTGGTATGCTGAACCACCCGTCACCCCGGCCGGGATCAGAGGGCGACGTTCTGGGCCGCCGGATCGCCGCGACGATCATCGACACCGTCGTCGTCTTCGTCGTCTACTACGCCGGACTGCTCGCACTCGCGGGCGTCCTCTCGCGGGGACTCGGGCCGCCGCTTCAGGTGATCAACTACCTGTTCTGGTTCGTCCTCAACGTGTTCGGCTTCGCACCGATCCTGACGCTGCACGGCGAGTCGTGGCTGTGGTTCCTCACGGCGGCGGCCGTCTGGGGTGGCTACGCCGCAGTCTTCGAGACACTGCGCGGGCAGACGATCGGCAAGGCGATCACGGGGATCGTGGTGATCCGAACCGACGGCACGCCCGTCGGTCCCCTCCAGGCAACACTCAGGAACCTCACCCGAGTCGTCGACGGCCTCCTGTACTACTTCGTCGGCCTGATGCTCCTCTCGCTCTCTTCCGACCGACAGCGCCTCGGGGACCGCCTCGGCGGAACCCTCGTCGTCGGTGTCCGCGACCGCCTCTGACCTCGCACTCGCGCGGTCAGTCTCTCCCGGTCCGACTCGCGTCGACGTGATCGATCACCGCCTGCTCACGTGCGCGGTCGATCTCGTGCTTGCCGCCGCCGACCTCGGTCGCGAAGTGAGCCTCGACCGTGTCGGCGATCGCCGCGTCGAGCGGTGTCGACTCCCAGCCGAGCGCCGCGAGTTTCGCCGTCGAGAGGACGTGTGTGTAGTCGCGGTAGCAGACGAAGTCGTCGACCGAGAGGTCGCCCGCCGCGAGATCACGCGGGAGTGCGTGGACGAACTCCACGTCGCGGTCGAGAGCCGTCGCGATCGTCTCGAGGAGCGTCTCGAGGTCGTCGAGGTGCCGGTCGGCGGCGTTGTACGCCTCCCCCGGCGTGCCGCGTTCCGCGACGAGTCTGAAGGCTCGCGCCAGGTCCCGGACGTAGACCCGGTGAAAGAGGTGCTGGCCGTCGCCGGGGACGACGACCCGGTCGAATCGCTCGATTCGGTCGATCCAATAGTCGAGTCGCTCGGTGTAGTCGTGCGGCCCGTAGACGAGACACGGTCGGACGCTCGTCGCCGCGACACCCCGCTCTGCGGCGCGGGCGACCGCACGGTCACCCTCCGCCTTCCGGTTCCCGTACGTCGATTGGTCCTCGTCGACGGCCTGTTCCTCGGTACACGCACGGATCGGCGTCTCGGCTTCGCGTTTCGGATTCGACGCGTCGGGATAGACGCCGCTCGAGGAGACGTAGACGTACGCGTCGACGTCGGCGAAGGCGCGGGTCGCCGTCTCGACCTCGCCGGGGTGGTAGGCGATACAGTCGACGACGACGTCGGGGTCGACACGCTCTGCCAGCGCGAAGATCGCATCGTCGTCCGTCCGGTCGCCGGTCACGTGAGAGACGCGGTCGTCGTCGGCGAACGGGTCCGGCCGGTTCCCCCGGGTGAACGTCGTCACGGTGTACCCCTCGGCGCGGAACTCTTCGACGGTCGCCCGCCCGATAAAGCGGGTGCCGCCGAGGACTAACAGGTGAGCCATGCCATCGCTTGGCACTCGGGCTCGAAGTATCCACGGGAGGCGGCAGTGCGGGCTGACGCCGCCCGTCCGGCCGAAGTGGTCGGTGAGTGTTACGAATCGATATATCTAAGCGGGCACCACGTGAGCCGTCGCACGGTGCAACAGACGGACGACCGACCGACGTCGAGGGGGAGAGGTGAGTAGCGTGAGCCGTGGTCCCGACGCCGGTGGTCGATCCGACTCCGACGTGAACATCCGGTACGTCGTCGCGAGCCTCGTCGCGGGCGTCTTCTTCGGGGGGCTGGGCGGGGGCGTCGCGTACCCCACGCTCCCCAACCTCGGCCCCATCCTCGGGATCACGCCCTTTCTCGTCGGGATCATCCTCTCGACGAACGGCTTCGTCCGCCTCGTGGCGAACACGCCCGCCGGACAGATCATCGACGCGATGGGGTCGCGGCGACCCATGATCGCGGGGTTCCTCGTCCAGGGGCTGGCCCCGTTCGGGTACGTGCTCGCGCTCCACCCCGACCTGGTGCCGCTGCTCGACAGTGCCGGCATCTTCCTCGTCGCGCGGGCGATGTGGGGGCTCGGCTCCGCGTTCGTCTTCGTCGGCGCGTTCTCGACGATCACACACGTCACCACGCGGGAGAACCGGGGGAAGTGGGTCGGCTACATGCGCGGCGGGCAGTCGCTCGGCTTTCCGACCGGGACGGTCGTCGGGGGGCTGGTCACGGACACCTTCGGCTACGAGGCCGCCTTCCTCGTCGCCGGCACCTTCGGACTGCTCGCGGCCATCGTCGCCGTCGCGGTGCTACCGAACATCGTCGCCGACGTGAGCACTGCGGCACGCCTCCGGGACTTACCCGCAGTCGTCGCGAGTGACCCGCGGATCCTCTCGATCGGCGGGGTGAACTTCGTCGTCCGGTTCGTCTACGTCGCGATCCTCTCGACGATCGTCGTCTTCGCAGGCAACTACGGGATCAGGATCGGGTCGTTCTCGGCGGTCGGAGTGAGCGGCGCGATGATGGCGGTCAGCGTCCTCGCGATGAGCGTGACGACGCTCGTCACGGGGCGCTACTCCGACACACTCTCCAGACGCGGGCTGGTGACGCTCCCGGCACTCGGTGCGCTCGCACTCGGACTCGCGATCGTCGGCCTGTTTCCGACGCTGTACACGACGCTCCTCGGGATGGCGTTGATCGGTGCGGGTGTCGGCGGGACCAGCCCACCGCTGCTCGCACTGCTCGGCGACATCAGCCCGGACGATCAGGTCGGCAAACTCGGCGGCGTCTACAACGTCTTCGGCGACCTCGGCGCGACGCTCGGCCCGGTCGTCGCCTTCCCGGTCGGTGCCGCGATCGGCTACGACCTGAGCTACCTCCTCTCGACGGTGTTCGTGTTCGTGGCCGTCGCCAGCGTCGTGGTCACCCTCCTCGGCACGGAGACGGGAGCAGAGGACACGACGACCAGCGCGGACTGAGACCGAGGCAGACGGACCGCTCGCTTACAGATCGTACAGTGCGCCGTACTTCTCGCGAGCGTACTCGACGAAGTAGTCGGCCGTGAGCGACTCGCCGGTCGCCTGCCGGACGAGTTCGTCGGCGCGGTAGTACTGGCCGTGTCGCTGGACGTTCTCGGTCATCCACTCGCGGATCGGGCCGACGCGCCCCTCGCGGATCAGATCGTCCACGTCGGCGTCCAGGTCTGCACGCATGGCGGCGTCGAGTTGTGCGGCGAGGACACTCCCGATCGTGTACCCGATGAATCCGGGGAGGCTCTGCGACCAGTGGGGGTCCTGCAAGCAGCCCTCGTTGTCCGTCTCGGGGCGGATCCCGAGGTACTCCGCCATCTTGTCGTTCCAGAGGGCCGGAATCTCCTCGGCGTCGATCCGGTCGTGGAACAGGTCGCGTTCGATCTCGGTCCGGAGGATGATGTGCATGTGGTAGGTGAGTTCGTCGGCGTCAACCCGGATGTAGTTGTCGTCGAACACCTGATTGACACACTCGTACGCATCGCGAGGACTGACGTCCGCGAGCGCCGGGAAGTGCTCTCTCACCGTGGGCGTGAAGAACTCCCAGAACGCCTCCGTCCGGCCGACGTGGTTCTCGAAGAACCGCGACTGCGACTCGTGGATGCCGACCCCTCGTGGCTCGCCGAGCGGCGTCCCGTAGTGCTCCTGTTCGAGTCCGTGCGCGTAGGCGGTGTGCCCGAACTCGTGGATCGTCCCCGTCAGTGCCTCGGTGAGGTCGGACTCGTCGTACCGGGTCGTCATCCGGACGTCGTAGGGGTGCCCGAACGAGAACGGGTGCGGCGCGACGTCGAACCGGGTGCGGTCCCAGTCCAGTCCGAGGGCGTCGAGGGCGGCCCGGTTCAGTTCTTTCTGCGTCTCGACGTCGAAGTCACCGTCCGCACTGTGGAGGGCGTCGGTGGCGAGGTCGACGTCGCTGTCCTGGATCGACGCGATCAGCGGGACGAGTTCCTCGCGGAGTTGCTCGAAGATGTCGTCGACCAGTTCCAGCGGGAGGTGTGGCTGTGCGAGATAGCCCGTCCGCTGGCTCCAGACGACCTCGTAGGGGTCTGCGTCCGGGTCGACGTGTGCCGCCCACTCCTTTTTCGCCGCGAAGTGTTCCGCGACGACTGGACCGAACTGCGACCAGTCGTCGTCCTCGCGGGCGGCCTTCCACCCCTCGTGGGCGCGGGAGTTGATGTCGCTGATCCGGTCGTTGAGCGCGTCGGGGACGCTGGCGGCCGTAGTGTACTCCCGGCGGACCTCTCTGACGACGGCCGCTCGTTCGTCGTCGAGGTCGGCGTCGGCCAGCACGTCGAGCGCCGCACCGAGGTCGTCGTCGGTGAGATACCGGTGACGGGCCGCCGACAGTGTCGTCCGCTGACTGGCCCGCGCGGGCGCGCCGCCCGGCGGCATCATCACGTCCGAGTCCCACCGCATCAGTTGGTTCGTCTTCTCGAGATCCAGCACGCGATTGGAGTGTTCGACGACCGTTCGGTACGCCTGCTCGACTGACTCACTCGCCATACGCACACCGACCCTGTGGCCGCTGATAAAACTACTGACGGGGGCGGTCGGCACACGGTCCCACCGCCGGTCTGCTCAGTCGTCGTCGACGCGGTCGGTCCAGAAGTCGAAGCCGCGGCCCGGCGCGAAGACGTCGAGTCCGACGGCGAGGTCATCACCCTCGTTTGCGACGCGGTGCGACTCCCAGGAGTCGAGCCAGACGGAGTCGTACTGTTCCAGCGTCACCTCGTCGTCTTCGGTGTACAGGGTGAGTTCGCCGCTGAGACAGATACAGACCTGTTCGTTCTCGTGGTCGTGCATCGGCGAGGAGTGGCCGGACGGTTTCTCGAACCACTCGAAGGTGAACTGATCGCTCCCGGCCATCGACACGCGTCGCCAGCCGTCTTCCGGTTCGTACGTCTCCGCCTCGTCGAAGTTGACGGGCTCCATACTACGCTGCTCCGCAGGCCAGTTAATCAATCTTCGGGATGGCCACTCCCACAGGGAGGGAGTAGTGCTCGTCCGCAGCGGCGAAACCCACCGACTCGGAGCCGTGATCGCCGCAAGCTATTCGTCACTCGCCGGTGGGGTCGAACCATGGACCTCTCAGACAGGACCGCACTCGTCACGGGTGGAGCCGCCGGCATCGGTCGGGGAATCGCGATCGAACTGGCCAGAGGCGGCGCGAACGTCGTCGTCGCGGACGTCCGCGCGGAGCCGAAACTCGCGGACGAGCAGGCGGCCGGGACGACCGTCGAGGTGATCGAGGGACTCGACGGTGATGCGGGTGCCGAGTTCGTCGACTGCGACGTCGCCGACGAGAGAGACGTCGAGACGGCCGTCGCCGCGACTGCCGACCGCTTCGGCGGCCTCGACATCCTCGTGAACAACGCCGGCGTCTCGGTGCGTGGGTCGGTCCACGAACTCGACCGCGACGAGTGGGAGCGGAGCCTCGACGTGAACCTCACCGGCGTCTACCTGGCGACGAAACACGCCGCGTCGCACCTCCGGGAGAGCGAGGCCGGTCGGATCGTCAACCTCGCCTCGACGGCGGCGTTCGAGGGCGGCCCGCGAGCGGCCGGCTACTGTGCGACGAAAGCGGCTGTCGTCAACCTCACTCGCCAGATGGCAGTCGATTACGGGCCGGACGGCGTCACGGTCAACGCGCTCTGTCCGGGGCCGATCTACACCAGTATGTCGCAGGGAACCTTCGACGACCCCGAGCGCCGGGAGATCTACGAGGAACACGTCCTCCTGCCGTACTTCGGTGAGCCGTCTGACGTCGGCGAACTGACGCGGTTCCTCGCGTCCGACGCCGCCAGATACGTCACGGGGACCGCGATCCCGATCGACGGCGGGTGGCTGGCCAGCCGATAGGGCGGGTCGTCTCGGACGACGCCACGACGGTCTCAGACCGCCTCGACGGACGACCGTCTTCTATTCTTCACACCGTCTCGACGGACGACCAGCCTCTGTTCTCACACCGTCTCGTACAGGTGTGCCCACGGCCGCGCCCGTTCCAGCGCGGCCCCGGCCGCGAGCACGAGTTCGTCGTCGAACCGCTGTCCGGCGATCTGTAGCCCGACCGGAAGCCCGCCGTCGGTCGTCCCTGCGGGAACCGACAGGGCCGGCGGCCCGCCGAAGTTGAACGGGAACGTCAGGAACCAGTCGGTCGCGGGGTCGACCGCCTCCCCGTCGATCTCGGTCGGTCCGATCGTTCCGTTCTCGACGCCGGCGACAGAGAGCGTCGGCGTCACGAGGAGATCGTACTCGTCGAACACCGACTGGAGCGCGTCGTAGATCCGGGTGTGCGGGAGGTTGACGAGTTTGTACGAGACGGCGTCGGTCTCGTGGCCGTCGGCGACGGACTGCGCGAACTCCTCGCCGACCACCTCCGGGTGGTCGGTCAGATCGATCCCGTGTTCTCGCTCGACGTGTTCGGCGAGGACGGCGGTGTGAACCGGGCCCCAGCGGTGGTACTTGGGTTCGACGAGTTCCGCGAGCGTCATGCCGAAGTCCACCTCGACGTGGGCGAGCGTCGCGGCCGTGGCGTCGGCGAGATCGGCGGCCGCATCCGCGACGATCCCCTCGACGCGGTCGGCGACCGGGAAGACACCGAGATCGGCACTGTAGGCGATCGAGAGGCCGTCCGGGTCAGTGTGGGTCGCGTCGAGGTAGTGTCCACCGGGTCTGGACCCGTCGGCCGGCAGACTGAACGGGTCTGCGTGATCGGGACCCGCCACCACGTCCAGCGCGAGTGCGGCGTCGGGGACGGTCCGGGTCAGCGGCCCGGCGTGGTTCCCCCGTGCGTGCGCGAACGCGTCTGGGCGTGCGGTCCAGGGGATGCGGCCGAACGTCGGTTTGAAGCCGACGACACCGCAGAGCGACGCCGGGATCCGTATCGACCCGCCGCCGTCGGTGCCGTACCCGATCGTGGCGAGTCCGGCGGCGACGGCCGCCGCCGACCCACCCGACGAGCCACCGGCGTTGTAGCCGGCGCCGAACGGGGTCGAGGCGTATCCCGCCAGATCACTCTCCGTGACCGCGCTCCGGGCGAACGGTGGGGTGTTCGTCTTCCCGAGGACGATTGCCCCGGCGTCACGCAGTCTGGCGACCGCCGGATCGTCACTCTCAGCGACCTCGTCGGCGAGCAACGACGTGCCCTGGGAGGTCGGGACGCCCGCGACGTCGACGAGGTCCTTGATGCCGACGGGGACACCCGCGAGCGGGCCGGGATCACCGCCCTCGGCGACGGTCTTCGTGTGAGCTTCGGCGGCCGCGAGCGCACGCTCTCGGGTGACGGTGACGTACGCGCCGAGGTCGTCGTCTCGTCGGTCGATACGGTCGAGGTGTGCACGGGTGACGTCGACCGGCGAGACGTCGCCGGCACGAACGCGCTCGGCGATCGTCACCGCTGGCAGGAGACACAGGTCGTCGGCCATGCCACCGACTCCGACGGCCGACCGTATAAATCGCGCCCCCGGTGGGGCGGCGGGTGCCACGAACGCTTATGGACCCCTCACTCGTCGGGCCGTGCATGTACGAGTGCCTCGGCAGTCAGCCGACCGCGTGGGCGGGGAAGACGTACGGCGAGATAGAGGCGATCGCAGACCGGGACGGCTCGATTCTCGTCCAACCGGTCGGCAGTATCGAACAGCACGGTCTCCACCTCCCGGTGTCGACAGACACCATCTGTGCGGACGCGCTGGCACACGAGGGGGCGGCGACGGTCGCCGACGAGGTACCGATCGTCGTCGCCCCGGCGCTCTGGGCCGGCAACTCACCGTACCACGTCTCCTTCCCCGGTCGGATCGACGTGGAGTTCACGACGCTCGTCGACGTCTACGCGCAACTGGCCGCCTCGGCACTCGAGACGGGGTTCGACGCGCTACTGTTGCTCAACGGCCACGGCGGTAACCACAACGCGATCGGCGGCGCGAGCAAGGCGATCGGCCTCGAACACCCGGACGTGGAGGTGCTGGCGATGACCTACTTCGGACTCGCCGCCCCGATCGTCGACGAGATCCGCGAGTCGGAGCCGGGCGGCATGAACCACGCCGGCGAACTGGAGACCTCGCTGATGCTCCACCTGCGACCCGACCTCGTCCGGGAGGACCTGATCGAGGGGACTCACCTCGACGAACCGTACACCCACGCGTACGACGACATGTTCGTCTCGGGGCCGCTCTCGGTCCACCGCCTCGAAGAGGAGTACTCCGAGACCGGCGCGGTTGGCGATCCACAGTTCGCCAGCGCGGAGGCGGGCGAGACCATCTTCGAGTATCTCTGTGGGGAGATGGAGCTACTCCTGACCGAGATTCACGAACAGACCACTGGCTGACCTGCGGCGGACGACGCCGCGTCCGCCGGCCGTCACTCCGGCGCGCTCACGGTGAGCAGTCGCTGCGGGTTGTCCGTGAGGATGCGATCGATCGCGTCGTCCGGCACGCCCGCGCCCGCGAACATCGGGAGGACGTTCGTGAGGACGTGGGCGTACCCGTGCCCGCCGTACCGTCGCAGGAGGTGTTTGAGGAAGATGTCGTGTGAGACCAGCAACTGGTCGGTGTAGCCGTCCGCGACGAGGTCGGCGACGTAGCCCGCCCGGTCGACGTCGGAGGGCTGGGCGTCCTCGGCGTCGGGGAAGTACAGTTCGTGGCCGAACAGGTCGAACTCGACGAAGGCACCCCGATCCAAGATCTGTCGCTGGTACTCCATCGACCCGCCGAGCCACTTCGACTGATCCATGTGACAGATGGCGACGCGGTCGAGCGGGAGTCCCTCCGCTGCCAGAATGTCGAGGATCTGGAGCGCGCGGCGGGACGGTGGCCACTCCGGATCGCGATCCGACGGCGGGTGGACGCTGACGGGGACGCCGGTTCGCAACGACGCCCGCGCGCCGGCCCGCAACACCTTCGCCTCCTGTTCGTGGATCTCGCCGCTCGTCCCGATCTCGCCGAGGATCCCGGCTCGCACGTCCGTCTCGCCGATGCCGTCTCGCACGTCGGAGACGAACTCGTCTGCGATCTCGTCGGCGGTCATGTCGTCGATCCGATCGGGGTGTGCGTCCCGAGTGTAGAAGGCCGTACCGTGGATCGCAGTGACACCCGTCTCACGTGCGACGCCACGGACCCGCGCGGGGTCGTTCGCGGTTCCCTTCGGCGTGACGTCGACGATCGTGTCGCCGCCGGCCCGGTAGTAGTCTCCGACCTCCGCGACGGCGTCCGCGAACGACTCCATCCGGAGGTTCGCCCGGTGCCGGGTCGGGTTCCGGCGGACGTACCAGAGGTTCTCCAGCGAGATCGGTTCGCGCGCGAGTTTCCGCTCGTACGCCGAGTCCGGGGGCTCGAACTTCCCCGACCACGAGGAGAACAGGTGCTCGTGTGGGAGCGTGACGCCGAGCGTCTCGGGGGCGACCGGCCCCTCGACGGTGATGGCACTGCCAACGTCTGACATGGCAGATCCGTGTCGCCGCGACCGCTTAACTGTGAGTGTCTCGTGGACCGGCACGGCCGTCGGAGGGGCTCGCCACGGCGACGGGGACGAGTCTGCTGGAGTGGAAACGCACTTGTAGTCCGCCCAGGATGTAGTGGCTATGGACCTCGAACTAGCGGGCGACGCGGCACTGGTGACTGCATCGAGTAGTGGGTTGGGAAAGGCCTCGGCGACGGCACTCGCACGGGAAGGTGCGAACGTCGTCATCAACGGTCGTGACGAGGAGCGATTGGCCGAGGCGCGAGCCGAGATCGAGGCGGTCGCGACCGGCGAAGTCGTCGCCCAGCAGGGCGACCTCACCGCCGCCGAGGACGTCGAGGCGATGGTCCAGCGAACCGTCGACGAGTTCGGCGGGCTGGACCACCTGGTAACCTCGGCTGGCGGCCCCCCGAGCGGCGCGTTCCTCGAGACGACAGACGAGGACTGGTACCAGGCGTTCGACCTGCTGGTGATGAGTGTCGTCCGACTGGTCCGAGCGGCCGAGCCACATCTGACCGAGGACGGTGGGACGATCGTCAACATCACGTCCCGCAGTGTCAAGGAGGCGATCGACTCGCTCGTCCTCTCGAACTCGGTCCGGATGAGCGTGATCGGACTGGAGAAGACGCTGTCGAAGGAACTCGCGCCGGACGTGCGGGTCAACGCCGTGCTCCCCGGGTCACACGAGACCAGTCGGATCGAGAACCTCGTCGAGGCGGCCGTCGAGCGCGGTGAGTTCGACTCCTACGAGGAGGGGATGCAGGCGCGCGGGGAGAGCGTCCCGATCGGTCGGATCGGCGATCCGATGGAACTCGGCGACACCGTCGCGTACCTCTGTTCGCCACGCGCCGGCAACATCAACGGCCAGGCCGTCGTGATCGACGGCGGGTCCGGCAGCGCGAACCTGTAGGCCCGCGTCGATTCGCTGTCCCCCGGCGACCAATCCTTTTTACCACCACCACGAGAGAGAGCGGCATGGCACTCGACACGGTACCTCTCGGAGCGACCGGCCTGCAGGTGAGCGAACTGGCACTCGGGACCGCCCGGTTCGGCAGTGAACGTGACGACGGGACCGAGGAGATCGACCGCGACGCGGCACACGCGCTGCTCGACAGCTACGCCGACGCCGGCGGCAACTACGTCGACCTCGCCGACGTCTACGGCGGCGGGACGGCGGAGACGTACGTCGGCGAGTGGCTCACAGACCGTGACCGCGAGGCGTTCGTCCTCGCCTCGAAGATCTACTGGCCGACGCGGGAGGGCGATCCGAACGGCGGGGGACTCAACCGGAAACACCTCCGGCGACAGATCGACGCGATCCTCGACAGACTGGGCACCGACTACCTCGATCTACTCTACGTCCACCGGTGGGACGACGCGACACCGGCCGAGGAGTTCATGCGAACGCTGGACGGCTTCGTCGCCGACGGCCGCGTCCACTATCTGGGCGCGTCGAACCGCGATCCGAACGCGTGGCAGGTAGCGATGGCGAACGAGATCGCCCGACGAGAAGGGTACGAACCGTTCACCCAGACGCAGATCGTCTACAATCTCGTCGACCGGCAGGTCGAACCGGAGTACCTGCCGATGGTCGAGGAGTACGAGTTGGGGCTGATGCCGTTCTCGCCGCTCGCGGGCGGCTTCCTGACGGGCAAGTACCGTCGCGACGAGTCGCCGCCCGCCGGGTCGCGTGGCGGCCACGAGGAACGGTTCCGCGAGACGTACCTCACCGACGAGAACTTCGACGTCCTCGAAGTCGTTCGGGAGGTCGGCGACGCACTCGACGTCTCGCCGGTACAGGTCGCGCTCGCGTGGCTGCGAGCACATCCGAGGGTGACCGCGCCGGTGATCGGCCCACGCACCGAGGCGCAACTGACGGAGAATCTCGCGGCGGCCGACCTCGATCTCAGCGACGAGCAGTTCGCGCGTCTCGACGACGCCGCGCCGTCGCCGTACTGAATCGGTTGCGTCGAGGGGGAGAGACACGCCGACTGTCCGCTCCGCCTCCGTCTCGCCGATGTGTGCCCGCTCCGCCTCCGTCTCGCCGCTGTGTGTCCACTCCGCCTGTGTCTTGCCGATGCGTTGATCAGAGGTCGTATATCTCGCCGTACTTCTCGCGGGCGTACTCGACGAAGTAGTCCGCCGTCAGCGGTTCGCCGGTCGCCCGCTCGATCAACTCGTCCGTCTCGTAGCGCTGGCCGTGGCGGTGGACACGCTCGGTGAGCCACTCGTGGATCGGCTCGAAGGTCCCCTCCCGAACCAGACCGTCGACGTCGAGGTCCTCGCGCATCGTCGCGTCGAGTTGTGCGGCGAGGACGCTACCGATCGTGTACGTGATGAACGCGGGGATCTGGCCGGCCCAGTGTGGGTCCTGCAGCGGTCCCTCGGCGTCGGACTCCGGGCGCAGATCGAGGTACGCATCCAGCTTGTCTGCCCAGACCTCGGGCACCTCGTCGATCCCGATCTCCCCGGCGACGAGCGCCTGTTCGATCTCGGTCCGGAGGATGATGTGCATGTGGTAGGTGAGTTCGTCCGCAGCGACCCGGATGAGATTGTCCTCGTAGACCTGGTTGACACACTCGTAGGCCGCTCGCGGCGTGATCCCCGCCAGTTGCGGGAAGTGTTCCTGGACCGTCGGGAGGAAGTACTCCCAGAACGGCTCCGAGCGACCGATGTGGTTCTCGAAGAACCGCGACTGTGACTCGTGGACACCGAGCCCGCGCGGTTCTCCGATCGGGTCGCCGTAGTGGTCCTGCGGGAGTCCGTGTGTGTAGGCGGTGTGGCCGAACTCGTGGAGCACGCCCTGCAGTCCGTCCATCAACGTCTCCTCGCTGAACCGGGTGGTCACCCGGACGTCGTACTGCGTCCCGTACGAGAACGGATGCGGGGCGAGGTCGAGTCTGGCCCGGTCCCAGTCGAGCCCCAACAGCGAGAGCGTGTCTTCACAGAGTGCCCGTTGTGCCTCCGGATCGTAGGGGCCGTGTGCGGTGAAGGCGTCGGTCGCCACCGCCGCGTCGCTGTCGCGGATGTCCGCGATCAACGGGATCAGCGCCTCGCGGAGGTCGTCGAAGATCTCGTTCACCGTCTCCAGGTCGATGTACCGCTGGGCGTGATACCCCGACCGTTTCTGCCAGAGGGTCTCGAACGGGTCGGCTGCGGGAGCCACGTTGTCTGCCCACTCCATCCACGCGTCGACCACGCGCTCCATCGTCGGCGCGAACTGCGACCAGTCTTCCGCCGCTTTCGCCCGTTTCCAGTCCTCGTGTGCACCGGACGTGACGTCCGCGATGCGGTCGTTGAGCGCACTCGGAACGCTGGTCTCGACGTCGTACTCCCGGCGGACCTCTCTGACGACGACCGCTCGGTCCCGGTCCAGGTCGGCGTCGGCCAAGACGTCGAGTGCCGCCCCGAGGTCGTCGTCGGTGCGATACCGGTGCTGTGCCGCAGCGATCGACGACCGCTGGCTCGCGCGGGCGGGCGCGCCGCCCTCGGGCATCATCACGTCCGAGTCCCACCGCATCGTGAAGTCGGTCTTCTCCAAGTCGAGGATCCGCCGACTCTTCTGCAGTACCGTCTCGTAGGCCTCGTCGGGGGACATCCCCTGGCCGTGGCTGTCTGTCGCCATAGGGCACCTACCGCAGCAGGTCGTATAAATCCCGAAGGTGGCACCGGTTGGGCGGAATCTTCATTGGGGGGGTCTGAGAAGCGGGTAGTAATGCGATCTGGAGTGCTAGCCGCATGAATCGAGAAGCGATGTTCGAGGCGGTCGACCGGGCGTTCGATCCGGAGCGGGCCCGCGAGACGGCCGTCGAGATGACACAGTACTACCGTGCGCCGGGGACCAGCGGGTTCCACGCCGCGATGGAGTACGTCGAGAGGGCGCTCACCGACGCCGGCCTCGACGTCTCCGTGGACCGACCGACGATGACGGACGCGTGGGAGCCGAACGACGCCCGCCTCTCCGTCGTCGCCCCCGAAGCGACGACCCTGATCGACTACGAGACCGCGCCGGCGTGCATCGCCTGGGCGTCGTCTGCCACCGACGGGCCGGAGCAGTTCGAGGTCGTGGACGTCGGGACCGGCGAACACGCCACCGACTTCGAGGGGAAGGACCTCGACGGGAAGGTCGCGTTCGTCCACGGGACGGAGCGGCGGCCGGGGTGGTGGGAGGCGGCCAGGAACGCCGTCGACGCCGGTGCGCGTGGGATCATCACCGACTACATGCTCTATCAGACGCCCGGCGTCCGGGAACCGGAGTTGGTCCCGGAGGCGGCACAACTCCTGCGACTCCGGCCACCGGAGGCGTTCGTGAACGAGGACGTGTGGGCGTTCTCGATCCCGCACGCGGCCGCAGAGACACTCGACGGCTACCTCGCAGACGGACCGGTGACCGTCGAGGCGGACGTCGACGTCGACGTCTTCGACAGCGACCTGCCGTACGTCGAGGCGACGATTCCGGGGAGCGAGAAGCCGGACGAGACGATCCTGTTCTGCGGCCACGCCTCGGGGATCAAGCCCGGCGCGAACTGTGCGGAGGGGACCGGACTCGTGGTCGAACTGGCACGGGCACTCGAGTCGCTGGTCGAGGACGGCGAGTTCGAACCGAAGCGGTCGCTCACGTTCATCCTCGGCGGGGAAGGGCCGGTCTCCGAGCACTACCTCGACACGCACCCCGACGCGGCGGCGGACGTGGTGACCACGCTGACCTACTGTTCCACGGGCCACAAGCAACACGAGACCGAGTCGACGCTCCTGCTGTCGTCCTCGCCGGACTCGGTGCGCCACTACACGAACGACTACCTCGCCGAGTTGGCGGAGTTGAGTCCGAAAGACGCAGACTGGATCGGCAAGGAGGGCGGCAAGGAACTGCCGCTCGTCAGCCTCACCCAGCACTACTACACGCCGTGGAGTGACAACACGCGTTTCGCGGCCCTGGGCATCCCCGCACCGCTGTTCATGTCGTGGCCGGACCGCTGTTTCCACAGCCAACTGCTGACGAAAGACGTGATCGACCCCCGGGCGCTCCGCCGGTCGGCACTGATCTCGGGTGTCGCCGGTCTCGAACTCGCGACGGCCGACGATCGGACGGCCGAGTCGATCGCCCGTATCGTCGCAGGACGGGCGACCGACCGTCTCCGTCGCCTCGGCTCCCGCTACGCGACCGGCGAGAGCGACGACCGCGCCCGTCGGCACATCGAGTACGTCGGCGAACGGGACGTCGAGGCGCTACAGACGGCCGCAGAACTCGCCGACGGTGACGTGAGTGAGCGTCTCGACCGACTCGCAGAGAGTGTCGAAGAGACGGCCAGCCAGGAGGTCGACTCGCTGGAGGCTCCGGACCAACCGGACCGCGACCCTGCGGCCCAACGCGTCCCGGTCCGGACGGTCGAGGGGGGCGACGCACTCGTCGACCGCTGGACCGGCTTGGCGTACGACGACCTGCTCGCCGTCGCGGACGAACTCCACGAGGACGACCCCGAGGCTGGCTGGCGGTCGCTACGCGTCGTCTCGGACGAGGCGTGGAACTTCGTCGACGGGGAGCGAACCGTCGGAGAGATCGCGGACGCGGTCGGCTTCGAGTTCGGCCTGCGAGTCGACCCCGGACCGATCGAGACGATCCTCGAGGGCCACGCCGAGGGTGGCAACCTCCGGTTCGAGTAACGGCCACACGGCGGCCTTCCCCGACGCCAATCTTTATTGTGCGTACCCGCACACCCGAAGACCATGGGAATCGATCTCACCGACAGGACAGCCGTCGTGACCGGCGGTGCCAGCGGTATCGGTCGCGGGATCGCCGTCGAACTGGCACGCGAGGGTGCAGACGTGGTGGTCGCCGACGTCGACGACCAGCCGAACATGGACGAAGAACGGGAGCGCGGGACGACCGTCGACCTGGTCCGGGACCTCGGACGGGACGCCGAGTACGTCGAGACCGACGTCACGAGTGAGAGCGACGTGCAGGGGTTGATGGACGCCACCGCCGAGCGGTTCGGCGGCATCGACATCCTCGTGAACAACGCCGGGATCGCCGGGGGCGGATCGGCCCGCGAGACGAGCCTGGAGTTCTGGAACCGGGTCCTGGCGATCAACCTCACCGGGGCGTTCCTCTGTGCGAAGTACGCGATTCCCCACCTCGTGGACTCCGAGCAGGCGCGGATCATCAACATCTCCTCGCAGGGGTCGAAACGGGCGAGCGGGACGAACACCGCCTACTGCGTCTCGAAGGCGGGGATCTCACACCTGACGAAGTCGCTGGCGGCCGAGTTGGGGCCGGAGGGCGTCAACGTCAACGCGATCATGCCGGGGCCGATCCGGACGGCGATGATGGCGGAGGTGCTGGACGACCCCGAGCGTCGGCAGGAGTACGTCGACCAGATGTGTGTCCCGTATCACGGCTACCCGGAAGACATCGGGCGAGCCGCCGTCTTCCTCGCCAGCGAGGACGCCCGGTTCGTCGCCGGCCACGACCTCGCCGTCGAGGGTGGGTGGCTGGTCAACTGAGGCCGGCCAGCGACTCTGTTCAGACGGTCACTCCGTCTTGTTCGACCAGTTCGGTACCTCGCGGGCGACGAACTCGCCGTAGCCGGCCGGCACGTGGATCTCGCCGTCGTCGTAGACGGTCTCCCCGCGAACGAGCGTCGTCTCGACGCGGCCCGTGACCTCGCGACCCTCGTAGATGCTGAAGTCGGCCTTCGAGAAGTTGTCCTCGGGGTCGATCGTGTAGGTCGCGTCGGGATCGAAGACGACGATGTCGGCGTGCGTCCCGGGGTCGAGCGTGCCCTTGTTCGGCATCCCGTAGGTGTCTGCGATGTTGGTGCTCATCTTCTCGACGACGTACGAGGGGGAGTAGCCCCGGCGGTTGACCGCCTCGTCGAAGAAGACGGGCACCGAGGTCTGGAGTTGGTTGGCTCCGGACGTGGAGTCCCACCAGTTGTCCACCTCCTTCTTGTCGCGCGTGTACGAGCAGTGATCCGTCGAGATCAGGTCGAGCGTGCCCGAGTCGAGATACTCGTACATCGCCTCCACGTCGTCCGCCTCGCGGAGCGGCGGCGCGATCTTCACGAGGTTCCCGCGGCGATCGAACTCCGACTTGTCGTAGACCGTGTAGTGCGTGCAGGTCTCCGCACGGACCAGCGATCCGTCCTCGCGGAAGCCGTCGATGACTTCGGCGGCCGCCCGGGAGGTGGTGTGGATCCCGAAGTACTTCGCGCCGTGGGCCTGCGCAGAGCGCAGGACGGTGTCGGCGGCCATCGCCTCGGCGTAGTCGGGACGCGACTCGGCGAAGTACTTCGGTTCGCTCTTCCCCTCGCGTTTCAGCCGTTCGACCAGGCGGTCACAGACGTCGGCTTCCTCGGTGTGGAAGACGCCGACGCCGCCGAGTTCGCCCAGACGCTCCATCACGAGGTTGATCAGCCCGTACCCGACCGGGAACGTCCCGCCGGTGAACATCTTGAAGGAGGTCACGCCGGCCTCGTGCGCGTCGGCCAACTCGTCGAGGACGCCCTCCTGGTCGTCCGTGATCCCACCGTGGAGCGCGTAGTCGACCACCGCCTTGCCCTCGGCTTTCTGTTGTTTGGCGCGGATTCCTTCCATGAGCGACTGTGGCTCCTTGTGTGGCTGGTGGTCGACGTACATCCACGAGAAGTCCATGTACGTCGTGATCCCGCCCGCGGCGGCCGCCATCCCGGCGGTCTCGTGCGTGTCGATCGAGGAGCGGTCGTGGACGTGGGTCTGCGCGTCCATCAACCCGGGCATCACGTACTTCCCGGTGGCGTCGATCTCCTCGCGTGCGTCGGGTAACTTGTCGCGGTCGCCGACGGCGACGATCTGCTCGCCGTCGATGGCGACGCTGGCTTCGAACGTCTCGTCGGCGGTGACGACTGTCCCGCCGGCGATGAGTGTATCTACGACCATCGATTCGAGAGGCGCGGTCAAACTACAAAAGTGTAGGTGTCGCGACGGCCGTGTCGGCGGACGGTCCCGCCGAGACTGGTCGTCAGTCGGACCGCGCCGTCACTCGGACCGCGTCGTCAGTCGGACCGCCCTGTCACTTGGACGCGTCGTCAGTCGGATCGCGCCGTCACTCGACGGCCGCGATCACGTCGATCTCGACGAGGATGTCGGGGTTCGCCATCTCCGCTCTGACGGCGGTCCGGGCGGGATACGGCTCGCTCATGAACTCCTCGTACACCTCGTTCATCGCGCCGAACGCGTCCATGTCGGTCATGAAGACGCCGGCGCGGATCACGTTGTCCATCGACGTGCCTGCCGCGTCGAGAATCGCCTCGACGTTCTCCAGGACCTGCCGCGTCTGCGGCCCGACGCCACCCTCGACCAAGTTCCCGGTCTCGGGATCGACCGGGACGTTTCCGGACACGTAGACCGTGTCGCCGTGTCGGATCGCCTGTGAGAGAGGTGCGCTACTCTCGTACGCCTCGCTGGTGCTGATCTCTTCGATTGGCATCTGCGTCCGCGACGACGCGGGGGGAGGATATGAAACTACGCCAGTCGGTACTGCGACCCGGCCGACTACTCCAGCGGGTACCGCTTGCGGTCCAGGTTCTCGTGTTCGCCGAAGACCTCGGTGAACTTCGCCGCGACCGTCTCGGGGGTCCACCCACCCTCGCGGTAGGCGACGCGGGTCGCCTGCGGGTCGGAGACGAGCGCGATCATCTCGCCCGAGGCACGGATCGTGAGGCCGTTGACACCCTCGGCGGCGTCGCTCATCAGAAAGCCCACCGTCGGACCGACGTGTTTCGGGTCGGGGATGTCGCGTCCCTCGCTCTCGCTGGCCGGGAAGTAGGAGTTCTGGCGACTCTCCGCGCCGGGGACGAGCGCGTTCACCCGAATGCCCTGGTCCCGCAACTCGTCGGAGGCCGACCGGACGAAGCCGAGGACGCCGGCCTTCGCCGTCGCGTAGGGGAGTTGCCCGAAGCCGCCGACCGCCGCACCGCTGGAGACGCCGACGAAGGAGCGTTCCGCGTCGAGCGGGTGGTCCTCGGCGTGTCGGACGAGTGCCCGGAGTTGGGCCACGTGACTCCCGAGGTGGACGCCGAGCACCGCATCCCAGTCCTCGCGGTCGATCTCCGCGATCGGATCGTTGCGGACGATGCCCGCGAAGTTGGCGACCCCGTCGACCCGCCCGAAGGTGTCGGAGGCGTCGGCGAGCAGTTCCTCGGCGTACGCCATCGACGAAGCGTCCCCGTAGTGGGCCAGTGCCTCGCCGCCGGCCTCTCGGACCGCCTCGGCGGTCGTCTCTGCCGGTTCGGGGTCCGAGCCGTCACCCTCCGGGGAGGTTCCCAGATCGTTCACGACGACGTTCGCGCCGTACCGGCCGAGTTCGATCGCCACTGCCTCGCCGACGCCGTGGCCGCCGCCAGTGACGACGACCGTTCTGCCTGAGAGCATACTCGCCGGGTCACGCGGTCGGGGCTTAAGCCTGCGGGTCGGACACACCACGACGCCAGTGTCGGAGCGATCAGCCGACGAATGTCCCGTTCTCGGCGACGAGTCGGCCGGCCTTCCAGACCTTCCGGCGCGACGCCCGGCGGACGATCGCCCACTCGGGGGATGGCTCGTCGAGGAGCACCAGATCGGCGGGCGTCCCGACCTCGATCCCGTAGCCGTCGATCCCCATCGTCTCGGCCGAGCCGTGGGTGATCGTCCGCCAGAGGAGATCGAGTGCCGGGTTCGTCTCGCTCCACCGGTAGTCCCGGTCGAAGTGCCAGTCGCCGATCAGCACGTACGACGCGATCTGCGCCGCCTCGATCGGGTCAGCGTTGCCGTGCGGGTAGACGAAGTCCTGGTCGTTGTCGGTCCCGTGTGCGAGTCGGAGCGATCGGTCGATTCGGTCGATCGGCATGGACTGGCGGAGACTGTTGTAGCAGACGGTGACGCCGATCCCGGCACCTGCGAGTCGGTCCAGCAACCCGTCGAGCCACCAGTCGGGGAGGTGAGCGAGCGCCCAGGCGTGGACGACGGTGACCCGCCCCTCGTAGCCGTGGTCCCGCGTCGCCTCGGCCAGTCGATCGAGCACGTAGTACCCCGCCGCCCCGCGACTCGTGACGTGGACGTCGAGGTCGACACCGTGGCTCGTCGCGGTGTCGAACCAGCGACCGATCGTCGCGTCGACGTTCCGTGGGGGACGGCCGCCGAGGAGGCCGATCGACCCGCCGAGGAGGACCTGTCCGTCGAGTCGGTCTCTCGCGCGGTCGATCGCCTCGGAGACGAGGGCGGCGGTGTCGGCGTCCTCGTCACCTGCGGCGTACGGGACGACCTGCAGATCGAGCGCACAATCGAGACGGTCGGCCGCACGGAGGACCGCCGTCATCGTGTCGATCCCGACGGCCGTGTCGACGGTGACGTGACTCCGGACGTGGGTCGTCCCGGCGACGACGGCCATCCGGAGGTTCTCGGCGATCCGATCCGTCAGATCGGCCACGCTCAGATCGCGGTAGTCGGCGTCGAACAGATCTCCGAGATACTCCGGCGACTCGTTGGGTCGTTCGTTGGCGATCGGCCGACGCTCGCCGGTCGCCGCGAGCGCACGGTCGACGTGTTTGTGGGCGTCGGCGAAGCCGGGTGCGAGGAGGTTCCCGCCCGCGTCGACGACTTCGGCGGACTCCCCCGCCAGCGATCGGCCGACTGCGGTGATCTGCCCGCCCTCGACCCCGACGTCGACGACCGCGTCCCGGCCGCGAAGGTACGCGTTCCTGATCAGGAGATCGTACGTGGGCATACTGCACCGATGGCTGTGAGCGAGCAAATAGCCTCGGGAGAACGGGACCAGTGCAGGTTCGGCGCGGCGGCGTCGCCGAGCACCGACGACGGGTCGGTCTCAGTCACTCGTCTCGTGGTCGGTCGCGCGTCCGTGCCGAGTTCCGGGAGTCGCGTCCTGTGAGTCCGGAACGGTCGGCCCGAACGACGACAGGCCGAGGTCGGCCCGCATCGCAGTGACGACCCGACGGCTCCGGTCGAGCAGCGTCCCGACGGGACGACGGTCAGGATCGGCGTCGTACCGGGCGAGGAAGTCGAGGTAGTCGTCGACCGCTTCGCGGACCGCCGGGTCGACGACGTGGTAGTGCCGTTGGAACGTCTCCGTCAGGTCGGCCGCCGGAGTCTCGATCGCCGACTCCTTGCTCATCGCGTACTTGTGTTTCTCCACCGTGAACCGGTCGTCCTCGTCGAGTTCGACCGCGAGGCGGTTCAGCGCGATCATCCGGGACATCACGGCCGAGTACGCGGCGAGTCGTTCCCGGCGGACGTACTCGGGGACACCGGCGAGGTGACGCCGGTACTGGACGGCGGCGAGGACGGCCGTGGACCCGGCGATCACGAGCAGTGCGACACTCGCAACGACGAGTGCCGTGGTGGCCGGATCGACAGCCACCTGAAGAACGGCCGGCACTGTCACCCCTCCTGGTCCGGGCGCGGTCGCTCGGTCGCCGGATCGTAGAGGTGACAGGCGACCTGCTGGTCGGTGGGATTCCCGTCGTCTTCGTCTGGCGAGAGCAGGGTGACGTTCTCGTCACAGCGGTCGAACCGGTAGGTACACCGATCCTTGAACGGACAACCCTCGCTCGCGCCGAACTTCTCCTGGACGTCCGGCGGGATGGTCACCCGTTCCCGGTCGGTCGTCGGGTCGACGCGGGGAACCGCAGCGAGCAACGACTGGGTGTAGGGGTGTTTCGGCGACCTGAGGACCGCCTCGGCGTCGCCGATCTCCATGAGTTCGCCCCGGTACATGATGCCGATCCGGTCGCAGATGTACCGCAGCAGCGAGAGGTCGTGGGAGATGTAGAGGATGGTGACCGACTGCTCCTCGACGAGCCGTTTGAACACGCCGAGCACGCCGGCGCGGACCGACACGTCCAGCATCGACGTGGGTTCGTCGGCGACGAGGAACGCCGGATCGAGCACCATCGCTCGCGCGAGCGCGACGCGCTGGCGTTGCCCACCAGAGAGTTCGTGCGGGAACTGTTCGACGAACTGTTCCGGGGGCCTGAGTCCACACTGGGCCAGCGTGTCGAGTACCTTCGCGTCCCGCGACTCCTCGTCGCCGATGTCGTGGATCACCAGCGGTTCGCGGATCCACCGTCCCACCCGGAACCGGTCGTTGATCGACGAGTAGGGGTCCTGAAACACCATCTGGACGTCACGGCGGTAGGCGGTCAGGTCGTCACCGCGCAGGGTCGCCACGTTCTGCGTCCCGTCGCCGAAGTGGATCGTCCCGTCGGAGGGGTCCTCGAGTCGGGCGAGACAGCGACCGGTCGTGGTCTTCCCACAACCGCTCTCGCCCGCGAGGCCGAATATCTCGCCCTCCTCGATCGAGAAGCTCACGCCGTCGACCGCGTGGACGTGTCGCTGGGTCCCGAGCAGTTCGGGGAGCAGTCCGGTCTCGACCGGGAAGCGTTTCTCTAAGTTCTCGACGTCTATCACAGTCGGTGCCATCGGTCTGTCTCCTCCATGATCCGCTCGTAGTTCTCGTCCAGATCGAGTCCGTCCTCGGTGACGTAACACCGGGCAGACTGCCCGGACTCGCGCGGCGTGAGCGCTGGCCGCGCCTCCCGACACCGCTCCTCGCGGTAGGGACACCGGTCGTAGAACCGACAGCCGGTCGGTGGGCTGTGCAGGTCGGGTGGCTCACCGGCCACCGTGATCAACTCGCTCTCGGCGTCCGCGAGCGACGGGAAAGCGTTCAACAACCCCTGCGTGTAGGGGTGTTCCGGTTCGGTGAAGACGGTCTCGAGGGGGCCGACCTCCACGAGTTCGCCCGCGTACATCACCCCGACGCGATCGCAGGTCTCCGCGACGACGCTGATGTCGTGCGTGATCATCAACAGGGAGTTGCCCGTCTCGTCCGTCAGCCGGTCGATCTGAGCGAGGATGTGGTCCTGGGTGATCACGTCCAGTGCGGTGGTGGGCTCGTCGGCGAGGATGAACGCCGGTTCGAGCGCGAGCGCCATCGCGATCATCACGCGCTGGCGCATCCCGCCCGAGAGTTGGTGCGGATACGACTCGGTGCGCTCGCTGTCGAGGCCCACCCGGTCGAGCAACCGTTCGGCCCGCCCCAGAGCCGACTGCTTCGAGACGTTCTCGTGTAAGCGGATGGCCTCCGCGATCTGGTCACCGACCGTGTAGACGGGGTCGAGCGCGTTCATCGCGCTCTGGGAGACGATAGCGAGGTCGCGCCACCGGATCGAGCGCAGCGTCTTCGGGTCGGCCTCGGTCACCTCGACGGTTCGGTCGCCGTCCTCGAGTCGGATCGACCCCTCGACGACCGAGCCGTTCTCGGGCAACAGGCCGATCAGCGACTTCGCGACCGTCGTCTTCCCACAGCCTGACTCGCCGACGAGCCCGAGTCGTTGGCCGGCCGGGAGTTCGAAGGAGACGTCGTCGACCGCCCGCACCGGTCCCTCGTCGGTGGCGTACTCGATCGAGAGGTTCTCGACGACGAGTCTCATTGGCCACGACTCCTGAGTTTCGGGTTGACTACTTCTTCGATCCCCTGCCCGAGGAAGTACGTCGCGAGGACGAACCCGATGATCAACAGGCCCGGCGCGGCGATCCAGAGCCAGAGTTCCTGCTGGATCGCGTTCGCGGTGTGGGCGTTGTTCAACACGCGGCCCCAACTGATCGCGTCGGGGTCGCCGAAGCCGATGAACGACAGGCCGGCCTCGGCGATGATCGCCCACCCGACCGCGAACACGGAGTAGAGCATCGTGATCGGCAGGACCTTCGGGAAGATGTGGTGGAGCACGATCCGGGCGTCGGACGCGCCACTCGCGACGGCGGCATCGATCATCGGCTGTTCTTTGATCGACACGACCTCCGAGCGTATCACCCGTGCGGTGTCACGCCAGAGGAGCGCCGAGATGGCGACGACGATGCTCAGGTGGCCCCGCCCGAGGACGAGGATCAGCACGATGACGAAGGGGAGAAACGGGAGGCCGTAGGCGACGTCGACGGCGCGCATGAACAGGTTCTCGACGCGCCCGCCACGGTAGCCCGCCACGATGCCGATCAGCGTCCCGACGCCCGCGACGACGACGGCGGTCGAGAGTCCGACGAGGAACGCGATCCGCGTCCCGTACACGAGTCGTGAGAACAGGGGGTACGCCGAGTCCGTGGTGCCGAGCGGGGTCGAGACGGACGGGCCACCGCCCTTCACCCAGCCCTCCTCGTCGGTGATCCGTTCGTTCGGGTCGTTCGGTGCGATGACCGGTGCCGCGACGGCCAACACGACGAACAGCAGGAGGATCACGGCTCCGATCTTCGCCATGTCGTTCGCCAGGACGACGCCCAGCGTGCGTTCGATCTGTTCGATTCGGCGGGTCGAGACGTACGGTACACGCCTGGCGGTTTGGGCGAGTATCGTGAGAGTGCGGTCTTTGGCGCTCATTGGTATCAGTCGTAGGTCACGCGGGGGTCGAGGTAGCCGTAGGTGAGGTCGACGAGCAGGTTCATCAGCAGGATGACGCCGGCCATCATCAGGAAGGAGAACTGTGCGACGGGGAAGTCACCCCGGAAGACGGAGTTGACCATCAGTCGGCCGATGCCGGGGTACGAGAACACCGTCTCGACGAGGAGGTTCCCGCCGAAGGAGTAGCCGATGGCGACCCCGAAAGCGGTGGTCACGGGCAGGAGCGCGTTCCGCGCGGCGTGTCGGTACATGATCCGACTCTCGCTGGCCCCCTTCGCTCTGACCATCTCGATGAACTCCTCGTTCATCACCTCGAACAGGCTGGTCCGCATCAACAGCAGTGGGAGTCCCATCAGGTACAGCGTCATCGAGGCGATGGGCAACACGATGTGGCTGTAGAACGCGGGCATGGTCACCAGTTCGAGGTGGCTGTCGAACTCCGTCCCCGGCGGGAGCATCCCGGACATCGGGAACAGGCCGAGCACACTCCCGAACACGAACAGCAGGACGAGACCGAGCCAGAATCGCGGGGTGGAGCGGAACACGAGCGCCAGCGTCAGTCCGACCCGTTCGCGGGAGTTGCCCCGGTTCCAGCCGAGGTAGACCCCGCCGATGACGCCGAAGAAGTAGCCGATCACGATCGACGGGATCGTCAAGAAGAGGCTGTTGTACAGGCGTTCGACGACGATGTCACCCACCGGCGAGGAGTAGTAGAAGCTCCGCCCGAACTCGAGCGTGACGATGTTGACGAGGTAGTTGTAGTACTGCACGTAGAGCGGTTCGTCGAGTCCGAACGACGCCCGGACCGCCTCGATCTGCTCCGGGGACATGTTGTCCGAGATGTGGAGTCCGATCGGCGATCCCACCTGCCGGAAGAGGAAAAAGAGGATCGTCGCGATGACGAAGAACGTGAGTACTGTGCCGACGGTTCGTCTGGCCGCGTACCTGCGAAGTGACATGGGTGGCTGTGTCCGGTCTACGTGGTATCGTGCTTCGCCGGGAATTAAATCTTGTGGCGCGTCAACAGTTGACACATCGCTGAAACCGGAGAGACCGAACCGCACCAATCGACGGAGACGGACGAATTCTACCGGTAGACAGGTCAGAACCGGAATATGAGATAAATATAAGACACGGTGTTGCAAAGCTGATCATGGTATGCCAAGACATAGCTATATCGGTCACGACGAGTCGACCGAAACCACAGCACAGAATCGGAGTCGTCGATGGCTGATGAAGGCGGCCGGAGCGCTCGGACTCGGGGCGGTAACGTCGCTCGCTGGCTGCAGCGGTGACGGTGGTGCCAACGTCTCGGATCTGACGGAGGTCCCGGAGATGGTCATGTGGGGACCGACTCCGGAGATGGGCACGGAGAACCAGACGGCCGAACTCGCCTTCGAGGCGATGGCCGAGGAACTCCCGCTCCCGATCACGTTCGAGGCGCGGCGACACAGCAGGAGTGTCGAGGACGCCTTCTTCAACCACGACTTCCACGCCTGGTACAGTATGTTCACGCTCAGGCCGGAACGGGTAGACCCACACGCGCTCCTCGTGAGCAACCTGATGTCGAACGAGACGGCCTGTGGCTCGTTCAACATCAGCGAGTACGAGAACGAGACCGCACAGGAACTGTTCGAGGAGTCTGCCCGGACCCTCGACCGCGACGCGCGACGCGAGGTCATCCACCGCATCCAGGACGAACTCGCGACCGTGGAGGGCGACATCCCGTTCAGTTCGGAGCGAGGCCTCGTCTTCCCCGTCTTCCCGCAACTGTACAACAGCGCGCTGTTCGGGAACATCACCGAGACCAGCGGGCTCGGCATCCGTAACATCTGGACGTTCAACGAGTGTACCGTCGAGGGCGATCAGGGGACGATGATCGTCGTCCTCACCTCGGAGTCGGCGAATCTGAACCCGCTGATCTCCGAGGCCGGCAACCGGAGTGCCGTCAGGAACGTCTACGACAGCCTGACGAAGATGGGTCCGGACGGCCAGCCGGAACCGTGGCTGGCGACCGACTGGGAGGCGTCGGAGGACAACCTCCAGTTCACGTTCAACATTCGGTCGGGCCACTCGTTCCACGACGGCGAACCGCTCACCGCCGAGGACGTCCGGTTCTCCTACGAGTACCACGCCGAACACAGCCCCTTCTTCGGCGGTGCCGTCTCGAACATCACCAGCGTCGAGGCCCCGGACGACACGACGGTCGTGTTCGGGCTCGAAGAGCCGTTCGCGCCGATCTTCACGCAGACGTTCAACCGGATTCCGATCCTCCCACAGCACATCTGGGAGAACGTCCCGGAGGACGTGGACGCACAGGAGGCCTTCGAGTGGTCGCCCACCGAGGAGGGCGCGTTCGTCGGGAGCGGACACATGGAGTTCGAGAACTGGCGACGCGGCTCGGAGATCGTCCTCAGCCGAAACGACGACCACTGGCGACCCGCCAACCTCGACGGGATCATCTTCAACGTCATCACCAACACCCAGGCGATCATCAGCGGGCTGGAACAGGGCGACTACCACCTCCTCTGGCAACTCAGCGGTGCCGATCCGACGACGCTCGTCGAGTTGGCCGAGAACAACGACAACCTCGAACTGGTCGAGGTGCTGAGCACGGGGAGCCGAGCGATGATCATGAACACGAAGTTCGGACCGTTCAGCTTCCCCGAGGTCCGGGCGGCCGTCGAGTCGGTCGTCCCGAAGGGTGTCATCAGAAACGAGGTCTGGGACGGACTCGCCGAGGAGGGGCACGGCCAGTACTCGCCGGCGGTCTCGTTCTGGCACAACCCCGACCAGAAGAAGTGGGGTGCAGAGTACACCGGCCGCGAGGAAGCGATCACCATGCTCGAGGAGCGTGGCTTCGTCTTCGAGAACGGGACGGCCTACTACCCCGACGGGGAGGCACCACCGGAGCAACTCGACGGGTACGGGTGCGAGTAGCGGCGACCCTCTACGTGTCGAACGCCTGCCGATCCGACGTCGCCCCGGCTCGGACAGGTTCGACCGTCGGTCCGGCTCAGTTCTCTCCGACCCGCTCGGCGTACGCCAGTAGCATCTCCGCGTGAGACAGTTCACACTCGACCAGTCCACCGACCGTGTCGGTCCCGTCGACGACGAAGAACTCGTCTGCGCCCTCGCTGTTCTCGCCGTATCCCAGCCCGACGCCGTACAGCAGTGGAATCTCGAACTTCGTCCCGAAGACGGCCCACGGCACACCGCCGGCCGAGAACGGCCAGAGGGTCAGTTTCCTGTCGTGCCGCTCCACGACCGCCCGTACCGCGTCCACGAGATCCGAGTCGGGGTCGGTCTTACACCACGTGTGCTGACCGGACACGTCGAGGTCGACGTCCTCGAACCCGTGGTCGTCCAGGTGGTCGCGGAGTTGTCCTCTGACGACTGCGGGGTCGTACCCACGGGGCATGCGGAGGTCGAAGGTGGCGCGGCCGTCGCCGGGCATCGTGAACGGCTTCGTGTTCGTCCCCGGGCCGAGGTAGCCGGACGCGATCCCCTGGATGTTGAACGATTCGGGGCTGTAGAAGTGCTGGACGAACGCTTCGACGACGTCCTCCTGGAGGTCGTCTTTGAGACGGGAGACCTCGCCGTCACCACGACTCAGGCCGGGCAGGTGTCGCCAGAGTTCCGCGCGGGGCGTGTCGGTGTTCGCGTCGAGTTCGTCTACGAACGCCTCGATCTCGTCGCGTTCGGCTTCGGTCGGCGGGTCGTACTGATCGTAGTAGCCGTCGATCTCGATCTCGCGGCCGTTGTCGGCGGTGAGCGACGCGAGTGCGTCGACCAGCCGCCACGCGGGGCTGTCGACGGTGGCGTTGCTCATCGCGTGGATCGAGCCGCCCTCTGGTCCGTGTCCCCACGCCTCGCCCGAGACCTCCATATCGAAGTACAGCGCGGATTTGTACCCCAGCGAGCCCGTGACGTTGCCGTCACTGCCCTCGCCCGCGAGCGGACAGAGACAGGCGTCGGCCGCGTCGATCCGGTCTTCGTACTCGGCGAGCATGTCGTAGTAGTAGGGACTCCCGTTGATCTCCTCGGCTTCGAGCAGGAACATCACGTTCACCGGGAGGTCGCCCAGCGCCGCCTTCGTCGCCGTCAGGGCGTTGAGCCAGGCGACGTAGGCTCCCTTGACCTTGACCGAGCCACGCCCGTAGATCACCCGCCCGTACTCGTCGTGGTCGACGAGTTCGCCGCCGAAGGGGTCGTAGGTCCAGTCGTCCTCGTCGCCGACCGGGCGCGTGTCCAACATCCCGTAGTTGACGACCGTCGTGTCCGCGCCGGCGTCGTAGTAGCCCCAGACACCGGGTGCGCCGTCGGTCTCGACGAGTTCCGCCTCCTCACACCCGAGGTCGTCGAGGTACTCGACCATCAGCTCTGCAATCTCTCGCAGACCCTGGTGTTCCACGCTGACGCTCGGCTGCTGTACCGCACGCTGGATACGGGAGATGTGATCGTCGAGATCGGCTTCGATCTGCTCGCGAATCGCTTGGCTGGCTTCTGTCTGCATCGGCTCACCGTTGTCGACCCACCTACTAATCGTTACGCCTTGCGGGGGGTCACCAGTCGGAAGAGCAGCGCCGCTCTGGAGCGATCGAATCGGGAGTAGTCGACGCGCAGTCTCAGTCTTCTTCGGGACGCGACGCGAGCCTCGCCTGGTGGACGGACGGGTCGTTCACTTGATTCTGGAACCCGTCCGTGTGGCCCTCCGCGAGTCGCTCGACGTTCGCGGCGACGATGTCGGCGAGTCGGTCCCAGTGTCTGGGCGTGTGCCCGCCCATGTGCGGCGTGATGAGGACGTTTCCCATCTTCCAGAGCGGGTGGTCCGGCGGGAGCGGTTCGGGATCCGTGACGTCCATCGCCGCCCCGCTGATGTCCTCCTTCTGAATCGCCGCGAGCAGCGCGTCCGTATCGATCACCGGGCCGCGACACACGTTGACGATGTGTGCTCTCGGTGGCAACGTGTTCAACTCGGACTCGCCGATCAGGTGTCGTGTCGTCTCCGAGAGCGGGGTCGAGAGGACGAGATAGTCGGTTCGGGACAGCGCGTCGTGGAACGCCTCCTCGTCGAAGCCGATCACCTCGTCAGTCGGACCGCCCTTCTCCGGCGTGTACCGGACGCCGATGGAGTGGACGCCCATCCCCTCGAGTCGCTGGACGAACTCGGTCCCGATCGCGCCCAGTCCGACCACCGTCACCGTACTCCCGGTCAGTTCGCCCGCCTTGTAGTGTCGCCATTCGTCGTTCAGCTTCCGTCTCCAGCCCTCGTGGAGGTTTCTAGCGAACATGAGACAGTAGCCGAGCGCCTGTTCGGCGATCCCGGGGGCGTGGATCCCCGCGGCGTTCGCGAGGACGATGCCACGGTCGTCCATCTCGTCCACCGGGAGGTGGTTGTACCCCGACGAAGCGGCCACGAACAGTCGAAGCTCCTCTGCGTGATCCAGCAGATCCTCGGTCAAGGTGACGCCGGTCGCCACGGAGGCTGATTCGATCAGTGATCGTTCTTGGGCGGGTGTTCGCGCGTGTGCGATGTCGTGATCGGGAAGTTTCTCGGCCAACGTGTCCGCATAAGCCTTCGTCGAGAGTCCTTCAGTGTTCTTCCGAAGTACGACGATGTCGGGGGTAAATCGAGTCATGGTTGGGCTTCGTGGTTGAATCTCCGACGACCCGCAGCTACAACGAGTCGCGTCTTCGTACCACTGACCACTGTTTGGGCTGATATATATGCTTTGGAAAGATATCTGATATATCGTCGAGAGGTCCTCTGCCCGCAGTGCAGGTGGCTCCCTGCTGCAGTACCCGGCACAGTTAACTCACTGCTCTCAGAAAATCGGGCGTATGCGACTCGAAGGAATGCGTGCGCTCGTCACAGGCGGGGCCTCGGGTATCGGTCGTGGGATCGCAATCGAACTGGCCGAGGCGGGGGCGGATGTCGCCGTCGGTGACGTCCGAGAGGAACCGCTGATGGACTTCAAAGAGACTCCGACTCACGAAAGAGTCGAGGAACTCGGTCGACGGGGGCTGTTCTACCAGACCGACGTCTCGGACGAAGCCGAAGTGGAAGCACTCGTCGAGGCGACCGTCGACGAGTTCGGCGGCCTGGACATCCTGGTCAACAACGCCGGGACGAACATCGAAGGGAGCGTCGAACACCAGTCGTACGAAGACTGGCGGAAGGTACTCTCGGTCAATCTCGACGCTGTCTTCCTCTGTTCGAAGTACGCCATCCCGCATCTCCGAGCGAGCGACCGGGGCCGGATCGTCAACATCTCCTCGCAGGTCGCGTTCGTCGCGTGGCCACGGAACGCGGCGTACGACACCTCGAAAGCCGCCGTCTCGCACCTGACTCGTCAGATGGCGGTCGATCTGTCACCCGACGACGTCACGGTCAACGCGATCTGTCCCGGCCCGATCAAGACGAAGAAGATGAAAGAGAGCCTGGCCGACTTCGAGATCAAACACCGGTACGACGAGAAGGTCCTCACCTCGTTCGTCGGCGAACCGGAGGACATCGGCCAAGCCGCCGTCTTCCTCTGTAGCGACGCCGGTCGGTACGTCAACGGTCACAACCTCGTCGTCGACGGCGGGTGGCTGGCGGGTGATTTTTTCGGGTAGACGACGGCGACGACCGAACACCGGTCGGATCCGCACCCGTCGCGGACGACGAGGTACGGAGGCTCCTGACGCGGATGCTGCGGTGATGGCTACGCGGGCGCGGTGAACGTGAGGACGCGCCGAGGGTTCTCGACGACCAGTCGCCGCAGTGTCGCCTCGTCCATCCCGCGGGTGCGGAGTATCGGGAGGATGTTCTCCAAGATGTGTGCGTAGCCGTGCCCACCGTACTTCCGGAGGACCGTCTTGACGAACACGTCGTGTGAGAGGAGCAGTCGGTCGTCGTAGCCCGACGAGACCATCTCCTCGACGTACCGAACCCGATCGAGATCGCTCGGTTGGGCGTCGTCGACGATGGCGTGATACGCCTCGGGGTGGCCGAACAGATCGAACTCGACGTACGCGCCACGGTCGGCGATCTCCTTCTGGTAGGTCAGGTCCGACTCCAGCCACTTCGACTGGTCGCGGTGGCAGATGATCACTCGGTCCGGCGGGAGCCCCTCCTCCTCGGCGATGTCGAGACACCACAGCGCCCGCTTCGAGGTCGGGTCCGCGTCGTCGCGGTGGAACGGCGTGTGGATCGACAGCGGGGCACCGGTTCGCCGTGCCGCACGGGCACCACCACGGATGCACTTCTCCTCTGCGGGGAGGATTCGCTCGGACGCGCCGATCTCGCCGACGATCCCGGCTCGGACACCGGTGTCGTCGATCCCGGTGAGAACGTCGGCGACGAACTCGTCGGCGATCTCGTCGGCGTCCATCTCCGCGACGCGGTCCGGGTGGGAGTAGTGGACGTAGAACGCGGTCCCGTGGACGATCTGGACACCGGTCTCGCGGGCCACGCCGCGAACTCGCCGCGGGTCGCCGCCGACGTGCTTCGGCGTCACGTCGACGACCAGATCACCGCCGGCACGGGAGAAGTGCCCGAGTTCGTCGATCGCGTCCGCCAGCGAGTCGAGGCGGAGTGTCTCCTCGTGGCTGGTGAGGTTGTCACGCACCCAGGAGAGGTTCTCCAGGGTGATCGGCTCGCTGGCGGTGTGACGGTCGACGGCCGTGGACGGTCGGTCGAACTTGTCGGTGAAGTCGCCGAAGAGGTGCTCGTGCGGTAAGACCGGTCCGACCGACTCCGGATCGATCGGTCCCTCGACGGTGACGATCGACCCCTCGTCGTCGCCGGGGTCGGCTCGCGGGAACAGCGTCATCGCGACCTCACTCGCCGCCGTCCAGGATCGCGACGGGACGGACAGGTGACCCCGTCCCGTCGCGGATCTTCAGCGGAAACGCGGAGAACGTGAAGCGGTCGCCGGTCACCTTCCAGAGGTTGGCCATGTTCTCGTAGATCACGATCTCCTCGCGGGAGCACAGTGCGTGGATCGGGAAGTTGTAGTTGGGGTAGATGTTCGCCGGGTGGTCGACGCTGATCGAGTCGATGCCGATCGCCTTCGCCCCCTGGTCGACGAGGAACTCGCCTGCCGCCTCCTCGAGTCCGACGAACTTGCTCTCGTACCGGTGTTTCGCCTCCTTGTCCTCGAGCGAGTAGTTGTTTCGACGATTGCCCGTCTCCAACAGGACGGTGTCGTCGTCCTCGATGGACAGTCCCTCGGCGTCCAGTTGCGCCTCGAGATCCGAGACCGTGATCGGGTCCGGATACTCGACGTCCGACAGATCGAGACAGATCGCCGACCCGTAGAACCAGTCGAGCGGCATCTCGTCGATCGACAGCTCCGAAGTCGGTTCGAGGTGATCGATCGAGTCGACGTGCGTCGGACCGTGTTCGCTGATCAGCAGGGTGCGGTTCATCGGCTGTTCCTCGTCGTACCCTTCACGCTGAGCGCGCAGGTGCCGGGTGACGTACTCGGTCTCGCTGTCCATCCCCTTCTCTTCGAGTTCGGTCTTCACCTGGAACCCCCGGTCTTCGTGCGTGAGCGTGGTGAAAATTCGCGTGTCGTCGGCGGAGCCTGCGAGCGGCTGTCCTTCCTCTATGTGTCCGGAGAGGTCGATCAACTCTGGCATACGGATCGAACGTCACGAGGTGAGTACTTAACTCTGTACCCACCCCCCGGTCGGCCCAGCGAGTACGCCCTGCCAGTGGTCAGGCCTGACGAGTACGCCCTGCCAGTGGTCTCGCCTGACGATTACGCCCAGACGGACTCGAACACGCGCAGGAGGTTCCCACCCATGATCAGTCGGATCTCGTCGTCGGTGTAGCCGCGAGCGACGAGACCGTGGGTGAGGTTGTGGAGTTCCGTGTATCGAGACAAGCCGTCGGGATACGGGTCCATGCGGTCGGTCGGACCGGCACCGTAGACCTCCGGGTGGGTCTTTCGCCAGACGTTGAGATTCGACCCCTGGCTGATCGATCCCTGATCGAGCGTCCGGTCGCTCATATCGCCCCCGAAGGCGACGCTCTCGACACCGCCGACGTCGACGGCGTGGTCGACGTGGTCTAACACGTCGTGGACGGTCGCCGGCAGTACCTCGTGGGTGTCGGCGTCCCGCTTGATCACCGGCGGGAAGGGGGTGATACAGTTGACGCCTCCCTCGTCGGCGATCGCTGCGAGTTGCTCGTCGGTCTTCGCGCGCCCCTGGGAGTGAGCGAGCGCACGGCACCCGATGTGTGAGGCGATCACTGGGTCGGTCGAGCGCTCGACGATCTCCGAGGTCGTCCGGTCGTTGGCGTGGGAGACGTCGATCACGATCCCGAGGTCGTTCAGTTCGGCGACCGCCTCTCGCCCGAGCATCGTCAGTCCGGCGTCGCGGTACTCACAGCAGCCGTCGCCGAGGGTGTTCCCCCGGTTGTAGGTGAGGTCGACGACCCGGACCCCGAGTTCGGCGATCGTCCGCAGTCGGGACAGGTCGTTCCCGACCCAGTTCCCCCCCTGAAACCCGAGGATAATGCCGGTTCGGTCGGTCTCGGCCGCGTGGTCGATATCCTCGACAGACTCCACGAGTCGATAGATGTCGTCGTTCGCAGCGAGGCGTCGACGAGCGTCGGCGACGCCTGCGGCCGTCGCCTCGAAGTCGAAGTCGGGACCACCGACCGTGAGATTGCCCGCGACGATCCCGGCCTCGCGCAGGTGGTCTCGATACCCGGGGTCGTCCAAGTAGTACGTGCCGGCGACCAGGCCGTCGACGATACGCATCTCCTCGTGCAGGTCGCGCGCGCGATTCGCTTCGGTCTCTGTCAGATCGAACCAGTCGCTTGCCCCGTGGTACTCGGTGTCCATACTCGAGTCTCGAAGAGGAGGGTCCTAAAAGTGCGCATTCGGGGGACCCTCGCCGAGTGTCGGTCTCCGGGAGCTACGGCTCGCGGGGGTCGTGTCGCGTCCGCGCTCGGATCGCGCGCCGGTGCTGGCCGACACGTGACGCCGGACTGGTGTGGCGGGGGTGCGTTAGACGGTCGCGATGTCGCGGCTCAGTGTCTTCCGTAGATCGTCGATCACCTCGACCAGTTCGGCGAGTGCGGCGAGGATCGGGTGGGTCACCGGGCAGTCGCTGTAGAGGTACTCGGCCCACTCGAACCGCGTGTACTGTCCGACGAACTTCGAGTGAAACTCCGACTGGCGGCGGTCGGCGATCGTGGTACACTCGTCTCTGAGTTCGCCGAGTCGACGGTGAGAGGTAGTCAACTCGTGAAACGACAGCGCCGGATACGCGGACTCGATGGAGTCGACCTCCTCACCGATACGCGCCACCTGTTCTCCCATTGTCTCGACGATGGAGCACTCGTCGTCGAGTTTGCGGACGACCTTCTCACGAGCCGCGATCAGGTTCGCCGTCGCGCGGTCGATCATCGTGAGGAGATTCGGCGGCGGATCGGACGAGACGTAGACTGCCGTGGAGATATCCGGGCCGAGTTCCGCAGCCATGTGTTCTGCAGGAACGTCTTCGAGTTCGGTGGCGGCGTCGGTCGCCATCACCGTCTCCGCGTACGCCGTACGGATCCGGCGCTGGACCCGGCCGACGCGTTGCGTCGTCGTTCCCGCTCTCGCCGTCGTCGTTCCGGCCGGTCGTCCCGTCCCGTGCGTGGTCGCGTGGACACTCAGATCGGGGGTCGTGTCGTCCGCGAAGTCTCGGAGACGGCTCCGAAACTGTCGGAGCGCAGTCTTCTCGGCCTGGCATTTGCGTCGCTCGCTCGCGATTGCCTCGGCGGCAGTCGAGAGGTGCCGCTGTGGGTCCCTGTCGTGATCGGCCATCTGTGTACACCTACGGTACCCCAGCCATTGGGAAGCACCTATCTAAACGTTTGGTTCACGTTACCACGTATGTTCCCCGCGAGGTGAAGGTTTATCTCGGTCCGTAGAGTCGGGAGCATCGATGCCTGACCAGACGATAGTCGCCTGTGGCACACTGATCGACGGGGTCGCCGACGAACCGATGTCCGACGCGGCAGTCGTCGTCGAGGATGACAGGATACGCGCGGTGACGACCCTCGAAGACGCCCCCGACGACGCAGAGGTGATCGACCACTCCGACGAGGTGGTCGTCCCCGGCCTGATCGACGCGCACCTCCACCTCAAGGGGTGGCCGTCGATGGACCAGTCCGACTACCTCTCGTACGACGTCGCCGCCGGTGCTGCCAGGGCGACCGTCCACCTACGCCGACTGCTGGAGGCCGGGTTCACGACCGTTCGGGACGTCGACTCCCGGACCGCACTCGGGCTTCGGACCGCTGTCGAGGAGGGGTCGATTCCGGGCCCGCGTATCCACACGAGCCACCGGGCCATCTACCAGACCGGCGGCCACGGTGACGCGCACTACCTCCCGTACGAGTGGGTCGACCAGTACAACCCGTACGATCCGGCCCTCTGCGACGGGGCCGACGAGTGCCGAAAAGAAGCGCGAAAGCGGATCCGCGAGGGGGTCGATCTGATCAAGATCGGGACCACCGGCGGCGTCCTCTCGGAGAAAGATCACCCCGAACAGGCGCAGATGACCGACGACGAGATCGCCGCCGTCACGCAGGAGGCACACCGCGTGGGGATCCCCGTCGCCGCGCACGCACAGGGTGCGACCGGGATCAAGAACGCCCTGCGAAACGGTGTCGATACGATCGAACACGGCATCTACATCGACCGGGAAGGGATCGAGATGCTGGTCGACACCGACGGGGTGCTCGTCCCCACCCTCGCCATCGTCGATCGGATCTGTGAGGTGGGCGCGGACCACGGGATTCCGGAGTTCGGGCTGGTGAAGGCACGCGAGGCGCGGGAGGCGCACTTCGACGCGGTCCGGAGAGCGTACGACGCGGGGGCGACAATCGCACTGGGGACCGACTTCGTCGGCCCGGACCTCGTGCCGCACGGCGAGAACGCGATGGAGGCCGTGCTCTACGTCGAGGAGTGCGGGATGACGCCGATAGACGCGCTCAAGACGGCGACCAGCGAGGCGGCGAAGACACTGAAACAGCAGGACGTCGGTGCAGTCGAACCCGGTCGGTACGCCGACCTCGTCGCACTCGACCGCGATCCGACCGAGGATATCACCGCCCTCCGGAACTCGATCACCGCCGTCTACAAGGGCGGCGACCGTGTGGACACGGGAGCGACCTAGACAGTTCGAGCGAGTCGATCACCCGTCGCGCGCGTGACGTCCAGTCGGCGCTCACTCCGGTGGAACCAGTCGGGTCAGATGCTGACGATGTTCGCATCGAGGCTCCGGTCCCAGTAGTTCAACAGTTCGGTCCCGTTCTCGGTGACGACGACCGGGTCGGAGTGGCGGAAACCACCCACGTCGGGGACGTAGATGCCGGGTTCGACCGTGAACACGTGGCCGACCTCCATCGTCTCCTCGGTGCCACGGTCGACGTACGGTGGCTCGTGCGACCCCATGCCGAGGCTGTGACCGACGTGGTGGAACGCCCGATCCTCGACCCCTTGCTCGACGAGGTAGTCCCAGACGGCCTGTGCGACCGTGCCGTACTCGACGCCGGCACCGGCCGTCTCGATCGCGATCGACTGTGACTCGAGCATGATGTCGAAGTAGTGGCGCTGTTCGTCGTCCGGGTCGCCGATGAACATCGTCCGCTCGATCTCCGAGAGGTAGCCGTCGACGTTCGCCTCGGCGGCAGTGACGATGGTATCGCCCTCCGCCAACTTCCGGTTGGTCGGATACGGGTGCGGTTCGGCGGTCTGTTCGGCACTGTGTAAGCCGGTGTGCGTCGGGCCCTCGAAGTAGATGCCCGTGCGCGGGACGTACCGCGTTCCGAGCGCGTCGAACATCGCCCGCGATGCCTCCATCGAGGCCTCCTGACTGATCGTCCCCTGTGCGGCACCCGGTTGCATCCGGTCGACGAGATACTGGTGAGCGAGGTGCGACCACGTCGACGCCTCCCGCATCACCGCGACTTCGGCGTCGGACTTCGCCCACCGCATCCGGTCGACCCACGACTGGGACGAGACCTCGACGAACGACGAGAGCGACGGGCCCTCGTACCCCATCACGCCGGGCGCACCGTCCATGTCTGCGGCCACCGACTCGATCCCGAGGTCGTCGAGCATCGCGACGGCCGTCGCCATCGGGTCTCCGCCGGGGTAGTCGAAGTAGTGGTAGACGTCGTCGATGTGCGGATTCTCGTCCACGCGGATCACTTCGAGTTTCGGGACGGTGATCGCGACGCGGTCGTCGGTGACCGCGAGAACCACCGGCCGTTCGGTCTGTGCGTGATAGAAGTGTGTGAGGTACTCGATCGATCTGGCTCCGAACCACACGCCCGCGTCGACGTTCGCGTCGGCGATGCGGTCGCGAACGGCGTCGATCCGGCTGTGGAACTCTGACGCTGGGAGTGCAGTGATGGCTTCCATTGTCATCGCCCGACACTCACGGGCGTAGGTCAAAAACGTTCGCACGGCTGAGGCGTATCCGTCAGGCCCACGTCGAGGGACGTGTCGTCTGTTCGCCCGAACGGAGCGGGAGTAGCTGTCCTCGGGAGGCAACTCCGTTTCGCGGTGGGAAACCCACCGGCCCGAGAGACGATTTCGCCCAGTGAAACGATACGGCCGTGCAACTCTCCGGCCGCAGCGACCGGATCGACACGTTCGGGCCGTCTGCGGAACACCGTCGGTAGCACTTCTGGACGTTGGAACCCCGTGCAGTCTATGGGTTCTGCGGTCGTTCCAGGCAGCGGTCGCCAGAGAGCTCACCCCAGACGCGCCAACGAGTGGCGTGACAACGAACCGCATGAACGGGTAGTCTGTCGGGAGACGTTTGAACTGACGAAATGTGGTAGTCAATGACAAACAAGGACTGAACGCGGTGGTCGACGGTAGCTCGAACGAGTATCACCGCCTCCCGATCCGTCTCGGATCTCGGATTCGTGGGCAATCTTCTCGTATATCCGGAACAATGTTTAATAGCAGGGGCAAATATGGTCCACCTAGTCCAATGGCACAGTCCAAAAATACCGTTCGGTCGAGCGCGAAAACGCTCCGAATTCTGGAGGCGATCCACGAGTTGGGTGGCGTCGGAGTGACGGAACTGGCACGGTACCTCGACATGAGTAAAGCAACGGTCCACCACCACCTCAGTACCCTCGAGCAAAACGAGTACGTCGTCAACGACGGATCGACCTATCGGACCGGTCTGAAGCTGCTAGAGATGGGTGAACGGGCGCGACAACAGTCGGGGCTGTTCGAGATCGCGAAACACGACGTGGATGAACTGGCAGCACAGACGGGCGAACTGGCGAACTTGATGATGGAAGAGCACGGCAAAGGCGTGTACGTGCACATCGCATCGGGAGAGCAGGCGATTCGCCTCGACACGCGCGTCGGGACACGACAGTACCTCCACACGTCGGCGCTCGGGAAAGCGATCCTCGCTCACATGCCCGAACAGCGCTTCGAGGAGGTGATCGACCGCCACGGGTTGCCAGCACAGACGCCGAACACGGTTACCGAGAAGGCGATGCTGGAGAAAGAACTCGACGAGATTCGGAAGCGAGGGGTCGCGTTCGACGGTGAAGAGCGCGCGGAGGGGATCCGGTGTGTCGCCGCTCCGATCACCGACAACGAGAACCAGTTAGTCGGTGCTGTGAGCGTGTCTGCCCCATCTGCTCGGATGAAACACGACCGGTTCCGGAACACGATCCCCGAGATGGTCCGAGACACCGCGACGGTGATCGGGATCAACGTCTCGTACTCCTGAGACGGGGGTGTCCGCCCACCGTCTGTTTGGCCAGGCGAAACAGTGGGTGGAAACGCGGGTCACCGACCTGTTCGGCCCAGAAGTTCTCGTGGCGTCTCCAACCCGGGGGGAGTCGTGGTCGAACCACCCGCCATTACGGTCATAAGATTGTAACGGGGGTCCGACGGTCACCGACGGCGGGTCACGGTTCGCCGAATCCAGGCGCGATCAGTCGAGGGGTGGAGGAACGTCGACCTGAGTTCGCCGGGGAGTCTCGTAGATGAGCAGAGCCGAGCACCCGACCGGGTATTACGCGTATAAGATTGTAATGGCTTCCGCCGATCTCCCCTCCGAGATTACTCTCACAAAGTACAACCGAGTCACAACTCGACTGTTCTGCATAAACCGTAGTGACGCACAGAACAAATCTGTTTTGGAAGTGGCCAGATTCGGCGAGCACGGCGGTCGTTCCATCACAAAACACTTATTCTACTACCAAGCTATCCCTATCCTAATGAGTACCCTACGACAGGAGGGGCAGTCGATTCGCCTCAGTGCTCGTAACATCGGCGGTATCGACGAGACGACCGTGGAGTTCGAACCGGGGCTCACTATCTTGGAGGGTCGGAACGCGACGAACCGAACGTCGCTGTTGCAGGCGATCAAAGCCGCCTGCGGGAGCCGTGACGTCTCGATCAAAAGTGACACCGACAGTGGGGAGGTCGAACTGACCGTCGGCGGGGAGACCTTTCGCCGAACGCTCTCCCGTGAGGGCGGGACGATCGTCGCGAGCGGCGACGAGTACCTCGACGACCCGGCGTTGGCAGAACTGTTCGCGTTCCTGCTCGAGACGAACGAGGCTCGACAAGCGGTCGCCCGCGGCGAAGACCTCAGGGAGGTAATCGTCCGTCCGATCGACACGACCGCTATCGAAGCAGAGATCAGACAGCTCGAGTCACGAAAGGAGCAGATCGACGATCGACTCGACCATCTCGACGAGATCGAACGACAACTCCCGTCACTCGAGGAGGATCGAACCCGCGTTCGGGAGAAGATCGAGGACAAGAGAGACGAACTCGAGGACGTCCGGGCCTCGATCGACGCGGCCGAGACCGACGTCGAATCGGAGCGGGAGGAGCAGCGAGCCGTCGAGGAGAAGCTCTCAGAGCTACAACAGCTCCGGAGCGAGTTAGAGGACGTCCGGTACGACATCGAGACCGAGCGTGAGAGCGAGGAAGCACTCCGCGAGGAACGGACGTCGCTGGAAGAAGACCTGGAAGAACTCCCGGCGAGTGGGACGAAGGACCCACAGGAGATCAACCGGGAGATCGACTCACTCCGGTCCGAGCGTGAGCAACTGGAGCGGAAACTGACGGAACTGAACACGGTCATTCAGTTCAACGAGGAGATGCTCGAGGAGTCCAACCCACATCTGCGAAGTGCCCTCGATGGCTCGGGGGAGACCGACCGAGGCGGCAGTCCGACCGACCGGTTGCTCGACGACACCGAGTCGGTCACCTGCTGGACGTGCGGATCTGTCGTCGACGCCGAGAAGATCGAGGACACTCTCGGTCTGCTGCAGGACGTCCGGAGCCAGACGGCGGGGGAGATGGACGAGATCGGAGCGCAGATCGACGAACTCGAATCCGAACGCCGGGAGATCGAACAGCGCCGGCAGCGGCGGTCTGACCTGCGCACTCGGATCGATCGGATCGACGGCGAGATCGAGGACCACGAGGCCGCGATCACCGCCCTGCAGGAGCGACGAGACGACCTCGAATCGACGGTCGCAGAGACCAAAGAGGAACTGGAGGCGCTTCGGACGGAGAGCCAGAACGAGGTCTTGGACCTCCACGAGGAGGCGAACGAGTTGGAGTTCGAGTTGGGGAGACTCCAGAACAAACTGGAGTCGACCACCGACCAGATCGACGAGATCGAGTCGGAACTGGCGGAGCGAGAGGGACTCGAATCCGAGCGTCAGGAGGTGGCCGCCGAACTCAAAGACCTCCGGACGCGGATCGAGTCGATCCAGAACGAGGCAGTCGAACAGTTCAACACGCACATGGAAACCGTGCTGGACCTCCTCGAGTACGACAACATCGACCGGGTCTGGATCGAACGAGCCGAACAGGAGGTCAGACAGGGCCGCTCGAAGCGTCGCCAGCCGACGTTCGATCTCCACATCGTCAGAAATCCGGCCGACGGCGGGGCGTACGAAGACGTCGCCGAGAACCTCAGTGAGAGCGAACGGGAAGTGATCGGGTTGGTGTTCGCGCTCGCAGGCTATCTCGTCCACGACGTCGACGAAGTCTGTCCGTTCATCCTCCTCGACTCACTGGAGGCGTTCGACTCCGAACGCATCGCGAAGTTGGTCTCGTACCTGACCGACCACAGTGAGTATCTCGTCGTGGCACTGCTCCCGGAAGACGCACAGGCGCTAGACGAGGGACAGCGGATCCTGGAGATCTGACACAGGCCCGGGAGACAGTTCGTTCAGAGGGAGAGTCGTGAACAGAGGCGGTCGTGAGCAAAGACAGTTGAGAGCAGAGACGAGCAATCGGAGCCATCGCGCGCGTGATCGGCGGTGACTGGTCGAACGTGTCACACCCGACGGCCCGGTAATCGAGATTCGGGCCGATACACAGAGGGCTCGGGACGGATCGGATCGACAGTCGTAGGAAGCGGGCACTTCGAGGAGCTATCAAATTTCGATATATATTCAGAACTTTAGTATTCTGAGGATCGATCACCGACTGTCGGGTCGAGTCGACTCGTGGGTGACCGACCAGCGTCGGCCATCACGCGGCTGTTTTATTCTTGTGTCCCGAACGAGTGGGTATGAGCGACGACACCGACGACGGTGTATCGACGGGACAGCAGGGAGGGAAGGTGCGACGGGTGATCGACAGGTACGGGCTCGAGGCGGCTGGAGAGGAACTCGAACGCTACTGGCTCGGCGAGGATGTCGACCGTCGAAGCCTGCGTGATCTCGCCGACTATCTCAACCGCCGGATCGTCCGAGCAGCGATGACAGACGCCGGGTTGAATCCACTCGACGGCGAGGCGGCGAACACCTATCGACTGCTCACGGACGACGACGTCACCAGTGGGGAGCGAACGAAGGTCGAGCGCCACCTCAACAGAGCCGGCATCGACGTCGAACAGTTACGGAAGGACTTCGTCTCTCACCAGGCGGTTCACACGTACTTGCGGAAGCATCGGGGGGTGAGTCTCAGTTCTGACCCGGAGGAACCGCCGAGAGAGAAGGCGGTCAACACCATCCGGCGACTGAACTCACGAAGCAAAGCCGTCTCGGAGAAGACTGTCGACTCCCTGCGTAACCAGGACGAAGTGACCATCGGAACGTACAGGATCACGGTCGACACCCGGATCGTCTGCCGTGAGTGTAACTCCCAGTACGACCTCACGGAGTTCTTGCAGACGGGCCACTGCAACTGCGTCGAAGACTGACCCACCTATCATATCAGAATTTTGGTTGGAGTAGGAAACGAATATAATATTGATGTGTCTGTGGCCGTGTATCTGTGGGGGCGAGTGCCATCCAACACCAACCCGTCGGTGGTCGCAGATCTCACCGAAGCGAGACTCGCGGTCGAGAGCATCCTGTCTGTTCGTGGAGGGCCAAGGTGGTCACCGATATCGATCAGGTATAGCGTACACCGATAGCGTGTAGTCACAGTCTCTGACGTAGATTTATACTCGGTGCCTGCGGGCATCGGGTGTATGCACACAGACAGCCCAGAGTCGCGAGCGCGCGGCAGCGAGAGGACCGCGACTGCGGCGGCCGTCGCCGTGAGCAACGCTCGGACGGGCGACGACGTGCCGGCGACCGACACGGGCACACGAAACTGGAGTCGGACGCCCCTGATCTACCCCGACTCAGATCGTGTGAGTTCGGCGGTCGAAAGTCCAGTCAGACGTCTCGTCGGCCGGCCGAGAACCGAGTTCGACGACCTCACACGACCCCTCGAACGGGAAGCCGGACTGAAGACGCCGGAGGTGACGGCCTGATGGGACGCGAATCTGGACCCGGTGACGCCGACTCGGACGGGACTGCAGACGACGAGTCCACCACGGAACCGGCGGACGTCGACGGAGCAGAGTCGGTAGATCAGTCGGGAGAGCGAGACCAGGAAAGTGACGCGGACGACGAGCGAGAGGGTAGTCGTCCGACGTTGGACTCGATCCCGTACAAGCTTCGCCGGAGTCGGGTCAACGAGGGGCGTGCGCAGGTTCCGTTCTTCCTCCGCGAGGAGGTCGTCGAGGGAGAAGACGCGCTCAGGGCTGAACTTGAGGAGACTCTCGGTGAGGACGTCTACAAGTCGGACTATCGGGAGGCGGCGATGGTGGTCGCACAGCGGAATCCGGGCCTGGTCGCAGCGGTCTTGCGCGAGTGGGGATACGACCTGGACTAGACGACAGAGAGTGCGAGACGGGACGGCTCCACCGTCGGGAGTCGAGACACCGACTTAGCGAAGCACCCACGGAGGCAGGATCGCCGCTGGTGAGACGTCGAGACAGTCCCGTCGAGAAGGGCGTGAAGATGTCGGCGTGACCGAATACGTTCGCCGTCGCTGTCGACTCCGCTGTTCTCGTCGGCTGTCGGTCGGCGTGTACGTGCGAGAAGTGAGAACGGAATCACGCCACGACAGCGGAACGAATCGATCCCGACCGGGCATCCGTCGCCGTAATCGCTATTATGACAGGGCCGGTATCTGACGTGTATGGACGATGAGAACTCGCCGGAGGCGGACGACCGCCCGGCTGTCACGACCAGGGAGGCCTTCCAGAAGACGCTACGGAAACTCGTCGTCGAGGCGGACGCGAACGGCGTCGACGTTCGTGGGAGCTGGCCAGTCGTCCGGGGTGACGAGACGAAGCAGTGGGACGTCGAGATCACCCGCCTCGCTCGGTCGTCGTCGGCTCACGTCGACACGACGGGCTCTCCGGTCGCGTCGATCGTCGAGGCGGTGGCGGCACGCGACGGCGTCGCGCCGACCGACCTCCCCCCGCTTCAGGACGCCATCGACCACGAGGTTCTCGACACGTTACTCGAGACGGACGACGGCGCTCGACGGCACGTCCGCTTCCAGTACTGTGGCTACGAGATTACGGTCCGTGCCGACGGATCGATCCGTCTCGACGGGTGAAGCCGACGCGGACCCCCGAGCCACTCACGGCCATCCGTCGGGCAGTTCGTCTCGGTGTTCAGTCATCAGCCGAAGCACGGGTTCGATCTCCTCGAAGTTCGATCCTCGGTGAACGGTCTCTCCGTCACTCTCCCACTCGATGTAGCCTGCGTCAGCGAGCATCGGCAAGTGCGCGTGGTACAGTTCGGTCGTGAGGAGTTCGAGGTCGTCGTCCTCGGTCGCGAGGGCACCGATAGAGAACCCGCCCTCCTCGCGGGACTCACGCTCGCTGACGAGCGTCAGGATGCGACGTCGGTACGGATGAGAGAGTGCGTCGAACAGCCGATCGAGCGGACGACCGGTGCCGCCGTCTGCGACGACAGCCGGGTCGTCGAGGACGTTCGTCGCTCGCAGGACGGTGGCCATGCCTCGCCGGAGTTGCTGTGAGCTCTCGACGTTCGATCGACCGAGTTCGTCGGCGACCTCGTCGAGCGTCGCCGTCCGGGGGACCCCGAAATACCCCGTCTCGAGGGCGACTCTGAGCGTCTCTCGTTCGTCCACGGTCAGTACCCCAGTTGGATTTCTCGTCTCAACGTCGTCAAATCGATCCATGTCTCGAACACCTCGCGAAATTCGTCTGGAAAGAGGGCCGGACCCCCGGACTGCGAGTTCTCCCCTCCCCGGCCAGGGATCACTCCCCAGTGTACAGTAATTCCTCGTAGCGGCCTATGCGTTGGCCCAAACAGGACAAACGTTCTCGACGCCGAGGTTTCACATGTGAGGCCCGGGCGTCGTCACGGCACGCCAGACGGGAGACTACTCGCGTGGGTCGGTCTCGAAGAGGACCGCACAGAGACGCCGTTCGGCCGCACGGAGGTCCTCGGAGAAGGTCGGCTGGGAGACGCCGAGCAGTTCGGTGACCTCCTGTCCGTTACTGACCCGTGGCATCTCGAAGAACCCACTCAGATACGCCGTCTGCAGGACCTCCCGCTGGCGGTCTGTCAGGTGGTCTTCGAGCACGGCCACGAAGGACTGCCGGGTCTTCAGTGGCCGCTCTCGTGACGTGCGGGCGCGCAGGTCGAAGTCTGGGGCCCACTGGCGAAGTCGGTCCAGGTACTCGCGAACTGCGGCCGTGTGCGGGACGTCGAGAACGGCGGTTGCCACCCCGTCGTCGACGACCAACGAGCGCACGACGGCCCCCTCGTCTGTGAGCCGCGCCGCCAGCGTCGGGTCGCTCACCCGCGCTCTGAACAACGACCCGTCGGCACAGCCGGTGAGACAGTCGAACTCCTCGACCGCGAGCGAGCGCGCTGCGACGGTTCGAAGCTCCGCCGGCGAGACCCCACGTGCGACGAAGAAGACGTCGGCCTGGCCGCCGGATCGGGGGACGATCCCCTGGTGTTCGATGGAACACTCCGCCTCGCCGGCGAGTCGACACAGGGGGGTGTCGGCGTCCTCGAACCGGAGCGTGAGTTCGACGACGCTGTCCGTCTGTAACGTCGCCCGCGTCTCCCGGGCGTTGAGCGCGTGTGCGATCGTGGCACCGAGTTCCGACAGCACGTCCAGGTTGCGCTCGTCCTCGTCGGACTGCGGACGGTCGGCGTAGACGGTCAACACGCCGTACGTTGCATCCTCGTACACGAGCGGGATGCAGACCAGCGACCGGGCACCGCGTTCGAGTGTCGCTTCCCGCCACGGAGCGAAGCCACTGCTCGTGGCGATGTCGGCGACAGTCTGTAGGTCGCCAGTCTGGGCGGCACGGGCGATCGGGTCACGGGTGGTCGGGTCGTCGGCCACCGTGATCGAGAGGTCCTCGAGGTAGCCGCCGTCCACGCCGGCCCACGCCCGTGGTTCGATCGAGTCAGATCCCGGATCGTGCTCGCCGATCCAGGCGAACTCGTAGCGGTCGGAGTTCGCCAGTCGTTCGCAGACGGCGTCGTCGATCTCCTCGCGCGTGTCGGCGGCCACGAGCGCCTGGTTGATTTCGCGGATGAGCGTGTTGAGACTGTCGAGACGGACCAACTCTTCGTTCCGGTCCGCTAACTCCGCTTCGCCGGCGGCGCGGTCCCACGCGGTCTCGACGGTCGCGGCCACCATCTCGACGAGGTCGACCGTCCCCTCGTCGAAGGTGCCCGACCGGGGAGAACCGAGACACACGACGCCGTGGCGGCCCAGAGGCACGAGCACGCGGCTTCCGAGCGAACCCCACGTGTCATCCTGACCGTCGAGATCGGTCGCCACCTCGATATCGCTCCCGACGAACGTCTGCCAGACCAACTCGGAGAGCTCGGTCGAGACGCTGATCGAGCCGGGGTCCACGTCCGGGGCCGTGTCGACAGCGTGTTGTTCGAGGTCACCGCGCTGGTCGTCGTATCGCCAGAGGGCGGCGTATTCGACGTCGAGAATGTCCCGCACGAGCCCGGCGATCCGGTCTTCGATCGTCGCCGACTCGGTATCGAGCAGGTCCCGGGTCACGGCGTTGAGCCGTTCGAGCGTCGCCCGCATCTCACGTTGGTCGTGAATGTCGGTCGCCGCGCCGAACCAGCGGCTGATCTCTCCATCGTTCCTCACCGGTCGCGCTTGGACGAGGAACCAGTGATACTCTCCATCGTGGCGCTGGATACGGTACTCCTGCCGGAGCGGCTCGCCCGCGTCGACCGCACGCTGGAAGTTTTCGAGGGACTGCTCGCGGTCTTCGGGGTGGATAGCGTTCAGCCACCCGTAGTCGGCGGCTTCCTCCATGGTCTGGCCGGTGTAGTCGAGCCATTGCTGATTGTACCAGAACGTCGACCCCTCCGGATCGTTGCTCCACAGGAGGCTCGGCACGAGGTTCGCCACGGCGCGGAATCGCTCCTCGCTCTCACGGCGAGCCTGTTCGGCGTGCGCCCGCTCGACGGCCGCCCAGGTGCGCTCGGCGGTCTCATCGACCATTTCGATCTCGGTGTCGGTCCACTCGCGGGGTTTCGCGTTGTCGACGGCGAAAAACGCCACGAGACGGTCGTTCTTGACCAGCGGCACGGCGACGTTGGCGTAGCTGTCGAGTGTCGTGAACGTCGCTTCCCCCTCGTCGCTCAGTTGCTCGGTCGAGTCACAGTCGGTCAGGACGAGGCGATCGCCGGCACGAAGCGTCTCCGCGGTGTACTCGCCGAAGTCCGACAGACGGTGCTCGCCCACGGTCGAACTGACGTCGCTGCGGTAGTGATCGGCGTGAATCCGGAACGTCTCCTCGTCCTCGTCGACTTCGGCGTAGTGGGCGCGCGCGACGTCGAGCCACTCCCCGAGGACGCGTGCGGCCTCCCGCTGGATCGCTTCGGGATCCGAGAGTGGACGGATCGCGTCGGTGAGTTCGACGCGGAACGCGTCCAGTTCGGCCCGCGCTTCGAGTCTCTCCTCGGCCGCCTTTCGCTCGGTCAGATCGAGCGCAGAACACAGCAAGCCGGTGATCTCTCCGGAGTCGTCTCGGATCGGGGCCGCCGTGAGGTCGTAGGTCACCTGACCGGAGGGTAACTCGTAGGTCACCTCCTCGCGGACGCGCTCGCCGGTTTCCAGCGCCCGCAGTTTGGGTGCCCTGAGCGTCTCGGCCGCGTCGGGCGATAACAGTTCGTCATCACGCTTCCCTAGCACGTCCACCTCCTCGAAATCCTGATCCGGGTTCCGTATCCAGGTGTATCGAAGCTCCGTATCCAGTCGGAAGAGAACGAGCGGCGAGTGCTCCACCGCGACGTCGAGTCGTTCTTTTTCGGTCCGGAGATCGTCTTCGAGTTGCTTCCGCTCGGTGATGTCGTCGACGAGACACGCGACGGCTCCGCCGTCCGACCTCCCGTACGGGAAGACGCGAACGTCGTACCAGCCAGCGTCGAGAGGGCCGTCAGTGACTTCGATCTCGAATCGTCTCGATTCGCCTGTCCGTTCCACCTCGTCCCAGACGTCGGAGCCGGGCACGTCGCCGTCGAGACCGAGGTCGGTCACTCGTTTTCCGACGACGTCGGTCAATCCAGTGAACTCCTCGAACGCAGGGTTCGTCTCGACGAAGCGGTACGCCGCCAACTCGCCGCGATCCGGCGGACCCTCGTTTTCGCCGGATACCTGCTCGACGACGAAGAAGGCCGCTTCGATGGACTCGTTGAGAGAGTCGAACAGCCTGCGATAGCGCTGTTCGGACTCCCGAAGGGCATCTTCGGCACGAGCGCGTTCGAGCCGCGGGAACAGTCGCTTCGCCAGTTCCTGAACGAGTTCGACCTCGTCCTCACGCCACTCCCGGGGTGCTGTATCGGTGAGGCTGAGCAGGTACTCCCAGTCGCCCTCTCGGTGAAACGGGACGGTGATGAACGAGCGGACGTCGATAGTCTCGGTGGCGCGAGCGTCGGTGTACCCATCCTCGTGTGTGTCGGAGCTGACGATCGGGTGGCCGGCCCGGACCGCCTCGCGGAACGCGTCCGTCGAGAACTCCGAGAGACGTACCGTGTCGGGCACGGACCGCACGGTGTCGTCTTCCCACACGTAGAGGTGATCGACCGTATCGGCGTCTTCGTCGATCGAGCTCATGTTGTAGACGGCGACGTTCAGATAGTCGTTGATCCGCTCTCCGGCCGTCGCAACGATCTCTTCCGGCGAGGTGAGTTCGGTCAGTTCCGCATCGAGGGCTTCCAAGAAGGCAGTGTTTCGTTCCCGGCGCTTCCGGTCGGTGACGTCGACCGCGATATTGAACACCCCACCGACGGAGCCGTCTTCGAGCGGGATCGGACTGTAGACCGTGTCCCACCAGGTGTCTTCCATCTCGTCGGTTCGTTCGAGTGGGAGCAGAAACTCGTCGAGTCGGGCCGCCCCCTCGCCCGACAGGACCCGTTCGAGGGGCTGACCGAGCTTGTGCCACGCTTCCGCAAACACCGTCCGAGCCGGTTGGCCGAGCGCGTCGGGATGCTTCTCCCCGATAACGTCACGCGCTAGATCGTTGTACAACAGCGTCAGATCCTCACCCCAGTAGATGCCGATGGCTCGTTCCGCTCCGAGCATGATGTCGACGGCGACCCGCAACTCTGCCGGCCAGTCGTCCATCGGACCGAGTGGAGTGTCGCCCCACTCGAACTCGCGGATGCGCTCGGCCATCTCGCTATCGGCGTCGAGTGGGGAAGCCCCGCCGTCTCGGAGTGTGACGGGACGGCGCTGGCCGGATGCGCCACCGTTTCGGTGGCGAGCAGCGTCGACGGGCCGCCACCAGACGCGGCTGTTCGCGCCCACCTTCTTCGTTCGGAGTGGTCCCTCCGCGACGAGTGTGTCGAGTCGGTTGTAGATCGTCCGCTGGGTGCAGTCGAAGCCCTCTGCGACTTCCGGGGTCGTCACCGGTGTTCCGGGCGGGCCGAGGGCGTCGACCGTCTCCAGGACGTCGACGGCTGACGGTGCGGCCGAGGTCATGAGCACTCATCACAGGTAACATGGAAAAGTGTTCTGTCGATAGAACAACTGGCCGTGTGGACACGACGGGACTGGAGAGCGACCCGGGGTCCCGACGTCGGATCGCGACCGAGGGCGTCAGCCACGGACACGCCGCACGGTCGGTCCGATCCGGAGACCGTCGACGGAGCCTCGGACGCCGATCGACTCGGGCATCTCGCGCGTGGCGTGGGTCTCGGTGCTCGTTCGGCGTGCGTTCGTCAGGTCTCACCTGCGGGCTTCCCGCGCGGGACAGGAGTCACGCCACCGTCGAGTGGGGTGGCGATGGGAAACATCACGTTCACATCCCGTGCCAGAGTGGGGCAAACAGTTTTGTTCGCTTCGCGCGACCATCGCGTCGAACGACAGGAGGAGGTCAGGATGCACCCAACGACGGACCGACACCCAGCGGGACTCCCGGACGGCCACCACGGTCGCCTCTCCGAGGTGCGTCGATGATCGTCGGTGTCCCCGGTGAGACAGCCACCGACGAGTCTCGCGTCGCACTCATCCCGCCGGTCGCACAGAAACTGGTCGACCGGGGCCACACCGTGACGATCACCACGCGGGCGGGTCGCGGGGCCGACTGGACTGACGAGCAGTACGCGGCCGCAGGGTGTGACGTGGTCGAGCGTCGAGCCGACGTGTTCGACCGGGCGGACGTCGTCCTGCAGGTGCGGGCACTCGGTGCAGTTCCCGACGCGCCGATGGATCCGTACCGCGAGGGGCAGACGGTCGTCGGCCTCCTCGGGCCGTACACCATCGACGACGAGACACTCGGCGTGCTGGCGACCCGCCGCGTCAGCGCCTTCGCGCTCGAACTCCTCCCGCGAATCGGGCGGGCACAGAGTATGGACGTGCTGACCTCGATGGCGAGCGTCGGCGGGTACAAGGCCGCCGTCATGGCAGCGGACGCCCTGCCGAGTCTGTTCCCGATGCAGACGACCGCCGCCGGGACGGTCAGACCGGCTGACGTCTTCGTGGTCGGCGCGGGCGTGGCCGGCCTTCAGGCGATCGCGACCGCCAGACGGCTCGGTGCACGCGTCCGTGCGTACGACATCAGACCGCCGGTCAGAGAGGAGGTCGAGAGCCTCGGTGCGGAGTTTCTCGAACTCGACGTCGAACCGACAGAGACCCCCGAGACTGACGGGTACGCCCGAGAGCAGGGTGCTGAGTTCTACCGAAAACAGCGCGAGGCCATGACCGCTGCGGTGGCGCGTGCAGACGTCGTGATCACCGCTGCGGCGGTCCCCGGCCGTCCGGCTCCGACACTCGTCACCGCCGAGATGGTCGAGGGGATGGACGCAGGCTCCGTCGTCGTCGACCTGGCGGCCGACAGCGGGGGCAACTGTGAACCGACACGGCCGGGAGAGACGGTCGACTACGACGGTGTCGAGATTCTCGGCCCGAAGAACCTCCCGGCGAGGGTCTCACACACGGCGAGTCAACTGTTCGCGACCAACCTCCGCAACTTCCTCGACGGTCTGCTCGTCGACGAGGAGTTGCACGTCGACCTCACGGACGAGGTCGTCGACGCGACGCTCCTCACGCACGAGGGCACGGTTCGGCCACCGGCACGGGGAGGTGGGCCAGATGGGGGCTGACCGACGGAGGAGTGGCTGATGGCGTTCGTCGAGCACCTCACGCTGTTCGTCCTCGCCGCGTTCCTCGGCTACGAACTCATCACGAAGATCCCGGCGACCCTGCACACGCCGCTCATCTCCGGGACGAACGCCATCTCGGGGATCACGCTCATCGGGTCGGTGCTCGTCGCCGGATCGGGCAACACCACGCTCGCGACCGTCCTCGGCTTTTTCGCCGTCGTGCTGGCGACGATCAACGTCGTCGGGGGCTACCTGATCAGCCAGAAGATGCTGAAGAGTTTCGGCCGACGGCGGGGTGACTGACCGTGGCTGGCCTCGCCGACGGACTCCCGCCGGAGACACTCCAGATCGCGTACCTCCTCGCGGGGGTCCTGTTCATCCTCGGACTCCAGCGGCTGACCCACCCACGGACCGCAGCGCGGGGGAACCTCATCTCGGCGTCGGGCATGGTGCTCGCCGTGGGAGCGACCGTGCTCTGGTTCGAGATTCTCTCGCCGCTGGTGCTGGCGGCCGCACTCCTCGTCGGTGCGGCCATCGGCACCTGGCTGGCGACGACCGTCGAGACGACCGACATGCCGCAACTCGTCGGCCTGTTCAACGGGTTCGGTGGGGGTGCATCCGCGCTCGTCGCGGGTGCCGAACTCGTCGATCAGGTCGGGACAGCCGGCACCGCGAGCGACCTCTCGGTCACGGTGACCGCCGCTGCGGGCGTCACCGGCCTCGTCGGCGCAGTCACGTTCTGTGGGAGTCTCGTGGCCGCCGGAAAGCTCCACGGCGTCCTCGAAGATCCGATCCGGTACTCCGGGGAGAACGTGGTCAAGGCCGTGACGCTCCTCGCTGCGGTCGTCGTCGGGGTGGCGCTCGTCACGCAGTCGCCGCGCTTCGGTCCGCTCCAGTTGGGCGCGTTCGCGACGCCGTACTGGGTGTTGCTCGCTCTCGCCTCGATCCTCGGGGTGTTACTGGTCGTCCCGATCGGGGGTGCGGACATGCCCGTCGTGATCGCCCTGTTGAACGCGTGTTCGGGGCTGGCCGCCGCCTCGACGGGGTTCGTGCTGGACAACAGCGTGCTCATCATCGCCGGGACGCTCGTCGGTGCCTCGGGGATCATCCTGACCGTGATCATGTGCCGGTCGATGAATCGCTCGCTCCGGAACGTCCTCTTCAGCGAGTACGGGGGAGCGAGCGCGGCCGCCGGTCGGGACGGAACGGACGTCTACGAGGGGCGGGTCAAGTCGACGTCCCCCGAGGAGGTGGTGCTGTTACTCGAGACGGCCCGACGTGTCGTGATCGTCCCGGGCTACGGGATGGCCGTGGGGCAAGCCCAGCACGCCGTCGCGGAACTGGCGAACTTGCTGGAGGCCGACGGCATCGAGGTCGTCTTCGCCATCCACCCCGTCGCGGGCCGGATGCCGGGACACATGAACGTCCTGCTCGCCGAGGCGAACATCCCGTACGAACAGATGCAGGAACTCTCGGCGGTCAACCCGACGTTCTCACAGACCGATCTCGTTCTGGTGACGGGGGCCAACGACGTGGTGAACCCGACCGCCTACAGCGGGGAGGAGAGTCCGATCGCCGGGATGCCGGTGTTGAACGTGTGGGAGGCCGAGACCGTCGTCGTCAACAAACGGAGTCTCAGTCCCGGCTACGCGGGCATCCCCAACCCGCTGTTCGCGGGAGACAACACGCTCATGCTGTTCGGCGACGCCCGTGAGTGCATGCAGGCGCTGGTCAACGAGTACAAACAGACCCGCTCGTAGCGACCTCTCCTCTCGAGTCGGCGAGAGCACCCGAACGCCTCAGAGCATCGCCGGGAGCACGAGCAACACGAGTCCGTTGATGACACCGTGAGTGAGCATGGTTACGACGACGTTCCGCCGCCAGACGTACACACCGACGAGGAACGTGGTGAACACCGACTGCGGGATGGCACCGACGAGTCCCCAGGCGGGAAGGTGGACCGCGAGGAAGACCAGACCGCTGACGACGCCGCCGATCCAGACGTTGCCAGTCAGTTCGGTCAGCCGTTCGATGGGGTAGCCACGCCAGAGTATCTCCTCGGTGACGACGGCCGTCCCGACGATTCCGACCTGCACCGGCAGGGAGAGCTCTGCGATCGCCGACAGCGTCGGCGGTGCCTGGAGATCGAACACGGCAACCGCACCGCCGGTCACGAGGAGACCGATGACGGTGGCGAGCAGGCCGGCACCGATGCCGACCGCGACGTCCCGTCGGCCCGGGAGTTCGAGGCCGATCGAGGCGACATCTCGTCGCTCCCAGTAGACGACGAGTGTCACGATCGCCCCGGCGAGCACCCAACTGGACAGTGAGTTCGTCAGGAACGACCGCGTCGCCGACGCCGCGATCCAGCGCGGGAGTTCGATCTGTCCGAGCACCACGACGCCGAACAGCGAGACGGCGAGACCGACGACGACGGCAGGCGAGAGGTCCCCCGAGTCGGTCTGATAGCTCTCGGCTCGTTTGGACGGCATACGACAGACGTTCACGTGAGACAACATAGAGGTGGGGTCCCGTTCGGTCGTGAGGCCCGCGTTCGGGCGCTGACCAGCCCTCCGGTGACCCCCGGCCGCGACCGAGTGTCTGTCGCGCGTCAGATTCTCGGTCTCCGGGAGTCCACGTCGCGCTTCAATAGCGCCGGGCGCGTCTGTGCAGGTATGAGACCCGAACACGAGTGGTTCACGCCCGAACAGTTACGCCGGTACTACTTCGCGTACGAAGCGGTCGCGGTCGTCGTCGTCCTTTCCGTCGTCGGTCTCCTCGCCGTCACGGGTGCCCTCGCGGCGATGCATCCGTGGGTACTCGCGGTCGGCGGTGGGGTCCTGCTGCTCGGCTTCGGCTACCTGACCTGGTGGGTTCCGGCATTCGCTCGAACCGCCGAGTACCGCTTCACCGACGACGAAGTCGAGTACCGACGCGGGGTCTTCTTCCGACAGCAGACCACCGTCCCGTACAACCGGATCACGAACGTCGGCACCGCACAGGGGCCGATCCAGCGACTGGTCAAATCGGGGGCCGTCAAGGTCCACACCGCCGGCTTCGGTGGCCAGACGGGTGCCGAACTGACCGTCGACGGTGTCACCGACTTCCAGGAGATCCAAGAACAGATCCTCGGGAGGGTCAGAGCACGACCCGGAACCGCGACCGAGGGCGACGACGTCGTCGAACCGACCGCGACAGCGGACAGCCCCGACGAGTCGACCGAACTCCTCGGAGAGATCCGCCGGATCCGCGAACTGCTGGAGCACGGCCGGCAGGCCTGAAACGAGCACACGGCCGGTCCATCTCGCCGAGACTCGCGCCGACCGGGTACCGACGGGAAGGCCACGACTTCGAACGACTGATCCACGAGCAGTGTCCCGACGGCGGGCCTGAACCGGACGGGACCGACCATGAGAACTGATCGGCAATACCCTACTCGTCGGTGACCCCGTTCTAAAGACGGAGAAATCATGGTCGGGGTTTGACCACCGAGACGGTGATCACTACCCGGTGACCTGCCATGCCAGAAATCGAGACACAGGCAGTGCAGAGCCGTACAGCGGTCGCCGGGTACCTCCGCGCCCTCGCCGAGCAACTCGAAGGGGACGACGAAGTCCACCTCGAACTCGGGGGGCAGTCGGTCACGGTAGACCCGACCGAGCCACTCGTTCTCAAACTGGAGGGTGAGTGGGACCCGAGCGGCGAGGCCGGGACAGAGAGCATCGAGATCGAACTCGTCTGGGGCCCCGACGCCGACACCGACGAGACCGGCTCCGGTACTCGGTGAGTCACCCGGCGTCTGCTGGTTCTCGCCGCGTGGCAATCTGCTTCAATTGTTTTTAGCCTCGTTGACGTCTCTCCGGGTATGACGAACAGGTCTCCGGTGGACGGTGCGGCTGGACTGCGTGACGACCAGACTCCACTGGCCATCGAGACCCGTGGGTTGACGAAGCGGTTCGGCGACCACGTGGCCGTCGACGGCCTCGACCTCTCGATCCCACGGGGGAGCGTCTACGGCTTCCTCGGGCCGAACGGGGCCGGGAAGACGACGACGATGCGGATGCTGACGACGCTGTTGCCGCCTTCCGCCGGGACGGCGACGATCGCGGGGACGCCGCTGTCCGAGCGTGCGACGGTGACGCGCTCGCTCGGTTACCTCCCCGAGACGCCGCCGCTGTACGACGAACTCACCGGTCGCGAACAACTGTCCTACGTCGCGTTCTTGCACGACCTACCCGACGCGGTCGCCACGGAGCGCATCGAGTCGCTCCTGACACGACTCGACCTGCGTGAGGACGCGGACCGGCCGCTCTCGACGTACTCCAAGGGGATGCGCCAGAAGGTCGGACTCATCCAGGCGGTCCTCCACGAACCTGCCGTGCTGTTTCTCGACGAACCGACCAGCGGACTCGACCCGCGTGCTGCCCGGACGGTGCTCGACGTGATCGAGGACCTCGTCGACGAGGAGACGACCGTCTTCCTCTCGACACACATCCTGTCGGTCGTCGACGAACTCGCCGACACCATCGGGGTCCTCCACGAGGGACGACTGGTCGCCGAAGGGTCGCCGGGCGACCTCACACGCCGTGCCGAGACGGGCGAAGAACGGACCCTCGAACAGGCGTTCCTCGAGGTGACCGCCGACCACGCCACGGCAGCGACGACCGGGGACAGCCCATGAGTTCGCTCGGCGACGACCTCCGCCACGGGGCCGGCATCGCGCGGGTCGAACTCAGGCGGTCGCTCCGGAAGTCCTTCGGCACCCGGAAGCGACAACTGGCGGTGCTCGCGTTCGTGGCGCTCTTCGCCCCGCTGCTGGTCTTCTGGGGAGACGTCGCCTACTCGGCGGGACAGGCCGCCGCCGGGCGCGGGATCTCCCTCGAGATACTCGGCATCCAACTGACACTGCTCGTCGTCGTCTTCGTCGTGATGGGTGCTTTGCGCGTCGTCCAGCAGGGACGTCCGGACGGCGACAGCCTCCTGTTGACGACGACGACGACACGCGCCATCCTCCTCGGGACGACGGCCCACGCGACCGTCCAACTCGTCGGGTTCGTCTTGGTGCCGACCGTCCTGTTCGCCGGGGGGTTCGCGCTCGGTGCCGGCCAACCACTGCTACTCCTGACGGCCGTGCTAGCGGTGCTCCCACTGTTCACGTGCGTCTCGCTACTAGGCACCGTTCTCGGTCAAGCGGTCGTCCTCGGGCTGTTGCGGAGTCGGTCGCTCCGCGCCGTGAGTCGGGGCTTCGGCGTCGTCCTCCTCGTGGCGTTGATGGGACTGAGCTACGCCGCGATGGCCCCGGTGATGGGCGCGACCGAACCACTCGCGCCGTTCGCGGTCGTCGCGACCCCCGCCACGCTTTACCTCGCGTTCGTCTTCGTCGGGACGCCCTTCGCGCCGTCACCGGGAGTCGGGAGCGGTCTGGTCGGACTCACGGTGCTGGTGAGCATCCCCGTGTTCTTCGCGGTCGCCACCCGTCTCGCGCCGCGACTCTGGTTCGCCGACGCGACGCCGTCAGGCCTGTTCCAGCGTGACGCCACCTCGAAGCGTGCCGACGTGTCGACGCCCACGGGCGACGTCTCCGGGCGAGTCGGGGCGACGTTCCCGCCTCGGGTCGGTCCCCGGCCGCTGTCGCTCGCGCTGGGGCTGTGGGTGCGCTGGCTCCGGATTCCGGTCCGGTTTACCAGCCTGTTCCCGCTGGTCATCGTCGCCGCCGTCGCGCTGTTCGGGACGATCACCGATCCCGAGACGCTGCCGCTGGTTGTCGGCGGCCTCCTCGTCTTCGTCGGGGCGTACGTCTCAGGCGGGGTCTTCGGGCTGAACCCGCTGGGCGAGGCGGGCGAGATGCGGGTCGTCGAGACGCTGTCTGCGACCGGGCCGGCGACCCTCGTCGCGAGCCACGTGGTGGCCGGACTCCTCGTCGGGACGCCACTCGCAGTCGTGGGGTCGATCCTCCTCGCGCTGTCACTGGGGCTTCCTGCGCTACCGGCGGCCGCTGGGGTAGCACTCGCCGTCGTCCTGACTGTCGCCAGTGCGAGCGTCGCCGTCGCGATCGGGTCGGTCGTGCCGTCGACGGACGCCGAACGGACCTACCGAGGCTACGCGGTGGCGACGCCGAGTCAGTGGGCGCTGATCGGATACATACTCGCCGTCGTGGTCCTCCTCGGCGTCACAACCGTGGGTGCGGTACTGGTCATGCTCGCCACCGATCCGGGGACTACCGGGCCGAGCTTCGTGGTCGGTGCCGCCGTCGCCGCCGGCACACTTCTTGCGGTCGGCTACGCCGGCGTCCGTGTGGCGACCCGTCGGTTCGGTGCCGGCCCGTACCGGGACTCCGACGACGCCGATGACTCGCTGTCGCCCCGCACGGACGACGACGCGACCGAACGGATTGCGCTCCGAACGACTGCGCTCACCCCACGCCAGCAGCGCAGAGGACTCGTTCTCCTCGGAACGTTCGTCGTCCTCCGTGCGGCCCTCGCCCGCGTCTGGGACCGGTACTTCCCCGGCGGGTACAGCAGTGATCCGCTCTTTCTCGCCTTCCTGGGCGGGCTCTTCCTGCTGCTCTCGGTCGGTCTCGTCTACCTCGGCTTCACGCGCTGGGTGGGCGTCGACCTCCGGGCGTGGTGGGTCGATCGGGGACGACTCCGGGGAGACCTTGGCTGGGGTGTCCTCGGGGTCGTCGCCGTCCTCGTCGCCACCGTCGGCGGGACGCTCGCACTCACGCTCGCTTTCCCGGACCTGGCGTCGGCCGGGGGCACCGGCGCGGCACCAGCACCGACCGTCGCCGCCGAGGCCGCGAGCGGACTCGCGGTGAACCTGCTCCTCGGGTGGTTCTTCGGGTTCGCGATCGCCGCCTTCCAGGAGGAGACCCTGTTCAGAGGGTTCCTCCAGGGACTCCTCCAGGAGCGATACGGGCGGCTCGTCGCGATCGTGGGACAGGCGGCCGTCTTCGCACTCGCGCACCTCGGGTACTACCCGGTCTCCGCGTGGCCGCTCGTCGCCGTCGTCTTCTTGGTCGGCATCGTGCTCGGATGGCTCGTCGACCGACGGGGCACGCTCCTCGCGGCCGGTATCGCGCACGGGGTCGTCGGCTGAGAGAGTCACACCACGACTCCCGGTCCACATCGACTGCGGACTGGACGACCCACGTCTCTGAACGCGCTCCGCTGATTCCCGGCGAGTGAGCCTCAACGTCGCCAACTATGGTCTCTCTCGACGACTCTCGTGTATGTCTCAGGCATCTCTCACACGATCCGTCTGGACGCTCGACGCGGGTGACTACCCGGCGGACGGACCGATCGACGACGGGGCCCGGTTCCTGCTCAGGTACGCCATCCTCGCGCCGTCGAGTCACAACTCCCAGCCCTGGCGGTTCGACGTGCGTGGCGAGGAGATACACGTCGGCGCAGACGAGTCCCGCTGGCTCGAGGCCACCGATCCCGACAAGCGTGAACTGTACCTCAGCGTGGGCTGTGCCGTCGAGAACTGCTGTATCGCGGCGGAACACTTCGGATTCGACCCGGTCGTCGAGTACCACGACCCCGACTCGGCGGACTACGTCGTGACCGTGCGACTCGAGGCGGGTGCGCCCGCGACGCCCCGCCCCGAAGGGTTGTTCGACGCACTCACGGCCCGGACGACGAGTCACGCGGTCTTCGACGGGCGGGCGCTCGACGCCGACAGCCGCGAGCGACTGGATGGCGTCGGCGGCGACGCGGGCGTCACGCTCCACCTCGTCGACGACGCGGAGACGAGAGACGCGATCGCCAGACTGCAGGCGACCGCGGACCGCCGTCAGATGGACGATCCCGCGTATCGGCAGGAACTGGGCTACTGGATCGGTCTCGGCGCACTGGGCAGTTCTTGGATCGCCGCCCGGATCGGACAGGCGGTCGTCACCCACCTCGACATCGGGGATCGTGAGGCGGCGAAGAACTCGAAGTTGATCCAGAGCGCCCCGGTCGTCGCGGTGCTGAGTACGCCCGCGGACGGCCCGGTCGAACAGATCAAGACCGGACAGATCTTCGAGCGGATCGCCCTGCTGGCCAGTGCCGCGGGCGTCGCCGTCCATCCGATGAGTCAGACGCTCGAACGACCCGAGCTACGGTCGCGACTCCGCGACCGTCTGGCGACGGCCGAGAGCCCACAGCACCTCTTCCGACTCGGATACACCGAGGAGACGCCAGAGCACACACCTCGCTGGCCACTCGACGTGTTTCTGGACGACACACGAGTCGCTCCCGAGGAGTGACTCGACGCGTCTCCTCCGCTCGGCGGTCGTCGCCGCCGTACTCGACTGCATCGACCCAGCCACTGCCGATCACTGTCGAACTCGTGGCCGGATCGACCCAGCCGAGGGAGCGACGTCGTCCCGACTCGCTGTCGACCCACCTCACGACGGGGTGTCGCGCGGTCGGTCGGCCCGTTCACGATCGGTCGACGACGCAGAGAGATCTAACCCCCCGTCGGGGAGCGGGTTCACCGAGAGTCGCTCGGTCCCGTACCGCCAGACCAGCAGTGCCACCACCGCCCAGACGACGCCGAGCAGGGCGACCTGTGAGGCCACCTCGCTCCCGACGACACCCCCGGCGGTCGTCACGGACACCGCGTTCGAGAGCGTGTGGAAGACGACGGCGACCAGCACGCGGCCACCGGCGGCGTTGTAGAGCCACGTCGTGATCACGCTGATCCCGACCACGGCGGCCGCGTACAGAGCGAACGGCGTCCCCGCCTGTGAGCTTCCGGGCATCAGGAACAGCGGGACGTGCCAGACCGCCCAGATCACGCCGATGGCGATACTCGCCCAGAACGCCCCGACTCGACGCTGTAAGACCGGGAGCGCGAGACCGCGCCAGCCGGGTTCCTCCAGGCCGCCCCTGACGAGCGTCGCGAACACGACGGCCGGGAGCGCCGCCGCCGGCAGGAGACCGGCGCGGTCGAACTGTGCGCCACCCGCGACGACGACCGCGATGGCACCCACGTAGAGGACGACCGGCACCAGCACGGCGGCGAGCCAGACTCCCGGCGGTGCCCGGACGTCGACGAGCGCCCGGAGCCACGACCGGCCGTCGCCACCGAGTGTGGCGACGACGACGGCCGCGAGGAAGGGGCCGAGGCCGCCGAGCAGGAGCAACGGCGTCACGAACGCGGACCGGCCGGTCTGGAGGTCGACGGCGACGACTCCCCACGGGATCCATGTCAGGAGGAACGTGAGGAGGACGAACGCGGCGAAGCGATGCCGGCGGACGAGAGAGCGTACTGATTCCATGGGTAGATCACGGTCTCCCGTTCGTCGTCCACGGTGATAACCGCAGACGGCACCTCTCGATACCTGAGAACGACGAACGCGGCAGTCGACCCCCACGACAACGGCTCACTGGTCTCGCTGGGTCGGTGTGGCCGGGAGCGCGTGACGCGACCGACCCTACAGCGGGAGGACACCGAGCAGTGACAGTTGCCAGGCGACCACGACCGCCGCGGCAGTCACGACCGTGTAGTGGACCCGGACGGGACGTGTCCAGTACTCGTCGCGCCACGCGAGGCCGGTTGCCACGACGGCACCGACCGTGCCCGCGAGCGCGACCCACCGGACGAGTTTCCCGGTCTGGAGTGCCAGCGACGGGGAGGCGGCCTCCGCGTTGAAGTCGAGCCACGCGAGCAGGAAGATCACCAGCACGGCGAGCCACAGCAGGCTGACGGTGCCGAGGAGCCAGTGTGCGGCGCGTTCGCGGTCGTCCGGGGCGTCGTGACCGCGCCAGCGTCGCCACAGCGGCCCCGCGAGCCAGAGCAGGAGGACGGAGGCGAAGCCGAGGACGCCAGCGCCGAGTCCGGTCTGTAGCACCGTCAGTCGCTCGTAGCACGGGACGCGCTCGTAGGTCGACGGCCCGAAGCTATCGAAGAACAGGTGTGTCGCCCGGCCCTCGTCGTCGTACTCGAAGACCAGCAGATCGCTGCCGCCGACTGCCTCGTAGACCCCTGGTCGGCGCTCGACCCACGTCTGCGTGGGTGCGCCGAGTCGGGTGGTCCTCAGAGAGCCGTCGTCGGTCGCCTCGACGGTGTAGGTGCGCGTCGTGACACCGAGGAGCCGTTCCCACGAGGACGTCGAGACGGTCAGCGACCGGTAGTCGCCGGTGAGGGCGCGCGCTCGGTCCGTGGCACCGGTCGGCGGGTCGACGGCAGGTGTGTCCGATCGCGGGTAGTAGCGATCGGTGAAGGCGTCGAGCAGTTCGAACCGGGCAGTCCCGCCGCCGGGCGCGTTGTAGACGACGAACAGGCCGAGGTCTCGCTCCGGGTAGAGCGCGAGCAGACTCGTGAACCGGGGCGTGTCCCCCCAGTGGCCGACGATCCGCTCGTCGTTCCGGTCCATCTCGATGAAACCGAAGGCCATCCCGTTCAGTTCGGGGACGCGTTCGGACTTCGTGACCTGCCGACTGTGCATCTCGCGGACCGACTCCGCAGACAGGATGCGCTCCCCGCCGACAGCACCCTCGTTCAGGTGCGCGAGCATGAACTGCCCCATGTCCGCCCCGGTCGTCCGGAGCGAACCGCCCTCCGGCGGCAACGTCCACACCAGCGGCGGGTGGGCCTGATACCCGCCGTTCTGGTACGTGTAGCCGGTCGCGCGGTGCGGGTCCAGTCGCGCCGGGAGCGGTTGGGCGTAGGTCGTGTTCGCCATCCCCAGCGGCATGAAGATGCGCTCGTCGACCTGTTCGACGAAGGGCGTGTCGGCGGTCTCGGCGACGACGTGGCCGGCGAGTGCCGTCCCGTAGTTCGAGTACGCGACGAACGCGCCCGGCGGGGAGACGCGGGCGGGCCGCTGGTCGGCAAGGATCTGGTCCATCGGCCTGATCTCGCCGGGGTCGTCTGCGACCATCCCGGCGAAGACGTCCTCGAACCCCGCAGTGTGCGTCCCGAGGTGTCGCAGGGTGACGGGCTCCGGGTAGGTGGGCGGGACGGACACCGCAGAGTCGGCGAGGTAGTCGTTCACGTCGCGGTCGAGGTCGAGTCGGCCGTCCTCGACGCCCTGCATCACGGCCGTCCACGTGACGAGTTTGCCGGTCGAGCCGACGCTGAAGACGGTCTCGTCGGCGACGACCGGACGGCGTGTGTCGAGATCGGCGTAGCCGTACCCCTTCGCGAGTGCGATCTCGTCCTCGTGGACGAGGACGACCGTCGCCCCCGGGACGTGGTGGCGTTCGAGCTGTGCCGCCATCGTCTCGTCGAGCCACGCCTCGACGGCCTCGGGGTCGTCGAGACTCGGCTGCGCCTCGGACGCGACAGACGCGGCGGGTCGCTCGAACGAGGCGAGCGCCGGGCTACTCACGAGGGCGACGATCAGGAGCAGGACGGCGAGTGTGTGTCTCGATGTGTGTGTCATTGGAGGGACGTCTGTGGGTGCGGTCGTCGGCGTCCACCGTCCGAAGCAGGCAGACGCGATACCGGCGGGGAGACGGAAGCGATCCGAGCGGGACGTCGCTTCGCGATCACCACCCGGGTCGGTGGTACTCGTCCCGTGCTCCCGGCGTCACTGACCGTCGAGACGACGACTGCTACTATAAAATCGCCTACTGGTTGCCAGACGCTGAGAGTCGATGAGCGGAGTTGGCCTCGACGCTCGGCAGTCGATTCGGTGCTCGGAGTCCGATCCCGTCACCGAACGACGGTCACCGTCACCGGCGCGTCGCTGACGACCGTCGTCGCGACCGTCCCGAGCAGGCGCGAGACCAGACCGTTCGACTCGCCCCCGTGACCGCCCATGACGACGTGGTCCACGTCGCTCCCTTCGACGAACGCGAGGATGACCTCGGCTGGGTCGCCGGTCTCGATGACCGTCTCGACCTCCCGGTCGTACTCGGCTGCCCGCTCGGTGGCCTCCGCGATCATCTTCTCGGCTCGCTCACGGGCGTCGTCGAGACGCTCGTCCCCGCGCTCGCGAACCCCGCCTTCGCTCATCCCACTCCCGATGGGTGTGAGCACGTTGAGGACCGTGACCTCGCAGTCGAACGTCTCCAGGGCGTGTGAGAGCGCCTCGTCCGCGAGCGGCGAGCCATCCAGCGGGACGAGGACGTGTGCGGGTGCCATACGCGACCGTAGGCAGACGACGGGTAAAAACACCGCACTCCCGGGGCCAGGACCGTCGCAGGCGAGCCACGCGGCGTGACTCCGGACGGTGGACCGACGACTGGTGGTGAACGCGTCGCCAGCAGTCGGGACGGAGTGGACGTCACCTGTCGGTCGAGTGGACTCACCGACCGGTCGCGATCCGTAGCGAGTACGCGATACAGGCGAGACCGACCACCTGCGTCAGCCGAACCGCCAGGCGGACGACGTTCTGCAGGTGGATCGGGACGATCCGGAACGCGATCAGGCCCTGCCCGGCGACGGCCAGCAGGTACGTCAACCCGAACAGCAGGATCATCCCGACCGAGAGCCACCGCATCGAGCGTTCCTCGTTCCGCCGGAGGCCACGATACGCCTGATAGCCGATGTAGAGGCCGATGATCGCCGACAGCGTCGCCGCGAGTCCGGCGAGCAGGCCGACGGGCGACCCGAAGCCGATCACCGCCATCAGAACTTCCCCCACAGGCGAGTCAGTTGGTCGGCGACGTCGTCGCTCCGGCGGTCGACCTCCCACGAGATGTCGCCGTCCCTGATGGTGAGTTCGAACCGGTCGAGCCGTGAGACGTACACCGTCTCGTGGTGCCCGTCGGATCGTGGGCGCGTGCGCTCGGTCACGAGGTCGGCGTCGGTCAGCCGCTCGAGTCGCCGGTAGATCGACGACGTGGAGAGCCCACAGCGGTCGCTGAGTTCGTTCGCCGACCGTGGCTTCTCGCTCGTCGCGATCAGGATCGACCGGACGTGCTCGTCGTCGAGCAGCGAGACGACGGTTGCGAGGTCGACGCCGGCCATCTCTCCGTCAGGTGTCATCTGCGTCGTACATAGTATGTTGGGGTCTGTTCGGGGGATGCGCGGCGTGGGCTCCGACGTTCCGGCACACGCCGCTGGGGAGACGGCGACGCTACGCATCGGTCTCCCCCCGCAGGTCGACACCGAGGAGGACGTGGAAGCCGACCTCCTCGGTCGAGTAGACGAGACTCACACCGGTCGCGTCGGGGTCGTCGCGCAGGTCGACCACGGCCTCCGTCCCCGCCTCGACGGTCTCCGTGCCGGTCCAGAGGTCTCGCTTGTCGATTCTCCCGGGTGCGGCGGGGCGGTGGACGTCGTAGAAGAGCCGATTCGCAGAGACGGCCTCACCGGCCTCGTGTCTGAAGGTGACGCGATCGTTCGAGGCGTCGGCGTCGACGCCCCACGTCACCTGTGGGAGTTGGTACTCGGGCGGGACCGACTGGTCGCCCGACAGCGGGACCTGCGTCTCGACGGTGGCCAGTCTGCCGGCGAGTGCGACGTCGAACGCGTCGGCACCGTCGACGAACCGGTAGTCGTCTTCCCGCAGGGCTCGTTCGAGTGCGTCCGCGCTCGGCACCCGGTCGGGGTCGCGGTAGTGGTACTGGACGACCTGATAGGCGGTCTCCTCGTCGAATCTGATGGCGTCGGCCATCATCACCGGTCGACCCGTCGGGTCGTGGGTCGCCGTGTTGACGCCGAGGTACGGGTTCCCACCCGCGGCGGTCGAGAGGGCCTCGAACCCGTCGTTTGTGTCGTGGTACCGGGGCCGAGTGCCCCGGCCGGCGTCGACGAGTGCTTCCAGATCGGGCGAGTCGTGGTGGTACGCGCTCGTGAAGACGACGGTGCCGTCACCGACGGCGACGCGACGGGGGACGTCCGAGCGGGCGAACACGGTGTAGCCGCGATACGCGCCCGTCTGCTCGTAGCCGGTGGAGTCGATCGTCTGGACGACGCGCTCCCGGTCGAAGGACGCCTCCGCGACGGTGCCGAAGGTCCCGCTGACGACCCGGTCGTAGGTCTCGAAGCCGACCCCGACGTAGTCGAGACTCGCCTTGAGGCGTGCCCGCCCCCCGACGAACTTCGCCGGTGCGTCGGGGCGCGAGGCCGTCGACTGCATCGCGACGAAGTGGTAGTCGTCGACGTCGGTGTCGACGGCGGAGGGTGCCGGGAGCCAGCGCCGGTAGGCTGGGTCACCCGCTGGCGGGACGTCGAGACGACCGTATCGCTGGTCGTCGCCGAGTGGGGGGAGCCCCGAGAGACAGCCAGCGGTCGACAGGGACAGCGACGCCGCGAGTGCAGCACTACCCGTGAGGAATCGACGGCGGGAGCGATCAGTGGAGGGCCGATCTGTGTTGGGGGACATGCCGCAGTTCGAGACTCACTCGCCGATACCGTATAAGCTCCACATCGACTGCGGGCCTGCGCACCCCGTCGATGGATTTTTGTAATGGTTCGAGGTGAGAGGCTGCATCCGGCCCGAGTCGCAGTGCTCGGCGGCAGGAGTCTCCACTGGTCTCACTACCCGCGCGTGGTACCCGACTCGCTGGCCGCCGGACACGCCGAAGGCGGCTGGCTGCAAGTGCGAGAGTGCGAACCCCAGAGTGAGCAGCAGGAGTATCGGGACGACTGCGATCACACCGGAGAGCCCACCGGTCTTCGCTCCACGCTTCGGGGGCACCTTCTGGAGATACCCCGCGACCGCCCCGCCGAACAGGGGCGAGAGCCGTCCACGCAAGCAATGTACGATGAGTCTGACCGTTCGGAGGGGCGCTCCCGCTCCCCCGATTCGACGGCCTTCGGTCTCGTCGCCCCGTGGTGCCTCGCTCGGTGCTCCGTCCGCGAGACAGACGTGACGACACTCGGCATCCTCGCTGGACATCGCTCACGTCGCCCTCCGAGTGGCCTCTCGGCAGTTCGGACAGCAGCTTCATCCGCGTGAGAAGCGTATCTATCCCGAGATGCCGACAGTGCAGACCGGCGATATCGAGACCTACTACGAGACACGCGGTGAGGGCCCGCCCCTGCTCTTCGTCCACGGCGCACTCTCCGACCACTCGGCAGCGGCCGCACAACTCGATGCCTTCAGCGAGGAATGTACGACGATCGCATACGACCTCCGCGGTCACGGGCAGACGGCGAACCCACGCGACGCGCCGTACTCCATCGACCTGTTGGCAGCCGACCTCGACGCGTTCATCACCGCTCTCGACCTCGACCACCCGGTACTCTGTGGTGTCTCGATGGGTGGCATGGTCGCACAGACGTACGCCAGCCGACACCCGGACGGACTCGGTGGCCTCGTTCTCGCCGACACGTTCACGCCGTCGTTCGTCGACCGGCGGGACCGCTTCGAGCGGACCGTCCTGACGCGGGCGTCCCTGGAACTGCTTCGGCTGGTCGGCTACGAGCGTGCCATGGGGGCTCTCACCTGGCTCGGTCGGCGGATCGAGCGGAACCGGACCACGAGTCTCCGCCCGGAGCGGTTCCCTCCGATGGAGACGGCTGCTGCGGTCAACGCACTCCGAGCGGTGCTGTCCTTCCAGCACACCGACATCGACCTCCGGTCGATCACCGTCCCGACGTTGATCCTCTACGGTGAACACGAGACGTCCGTGATCCGTCGACACGTCCCCACGCTCGCCGCCGAGATACCCCGGGCGACCGTTCGGGAGGTCCCCGACGCCGGACACGCTTCCCCGTGGGACAACCCGGCGTTCTTCAACGACGCGATCCGGACGTTCCTGACCGAGATCGTCTCGTCGCCAGCGGCGGGGAGTGAGCCACCCGAGTGAGCGATCCTGTGTCCGTCTCACGTCGAGGATCGGAACGACTTCGGCCTCGAACCGACGCTTGAGTGCCTCGCCGGTCTCTGGCACCCGGAACGCGACGTGGCCCCAGTTGTCTCCCGTCGGTGGGACGAACGACGGGACAGTTGGTTCTCCGGACAGAGTCGACCACGGAGCAGTCCCTCTTTCAGTGCCGTGGCGGGTCTACGTGGTCGATCGCCGTGACGTTCGTCCCGAAGCAGTCTCCGACCAGACGTGTACGCTCCCTGTCGAACGCGGTTCGGGTGGATACACGAGACGCATCTGCGCCCGACTCTCTGTGAGCACGAATAGTTATGCCGAAATCGTGCGTAGGGTTACCATGCGGTCGAGCAGCTACTCACCGATCGACGACATCGCGTATCTCGCACGGTCCGATCACCGTGTCAGCACGCTCGTCGCGTTGACCGTCCGGCCCCGTACTCGTTCCGAACTCCGGGGGACGGTCGGTGTCTCACCGTCGACGATGCGGCGGACCCTGCGTGAGTTCGAGGAGCGCGACTGGATTCGCCGACCCGACCACGAATACGAGGCGACACAGCTCGGCGCGTACATCGCATCGGGGATGACAGCACTGAAAGAGCGCGTCGAACTCGAACAGCGTCTCCGAGACGTCTGGCAGTGGCTCCCGGGCGAGGAGAGCGGGTTCACCGTCGAGATGTGTCCCGATGCGGTCGTGACGGTCGCCGAGGCCGACAACCCCTACGCCCCGATCAATCGGTTTCTCACGCTGCTCGACGAGAGCGATACACTCCGGTTCATCGGGTCCTCGCTCGTGCTGTTGGAACCGTGTCGTGACGAGTTCTGCGAGCACGTTATCGACGGACTGCAAGCGGAGATCATCGATCCGCCACGCGTCGCCGAGTACATCCGGTCGACGTATCCGGCGTTGTCGTCCGAGACCCTCGCCAGCGGGAATCTCACCGTCCGACTACTCGAGGACCTCCCGCCGTACGGCGTCGGTCTCTTCGACGACCGGATCGCCGTCTGTGGCCACGACCCCGACAGTGTAACAGTTCGGGTGTTGCTCGATACAGCCGACGAAGAAGCCCGAGAGTGGGCAGAATCGGAGTACGACTTCTACCGCCGCCAGACGCAAACTGCTCACTTCGGCCCCGTCCCTGACTGAGCGAGTGCCGTTCTCACTGTCGACCGAGACCACTCGTCTCCCGAACCTCTCGACGTCGTTCGGTTCGTCTCACTCGCTCTGAGTCGTGTGTTCGGTCGGTCGGCCTGTCCACCTGGTGCGTTTTCACCAGCAGTTGCACGGCCACCAGGTGCTGCCTGCTCACCACGAATTGGGCACCGTGGCACCGGCCACTCGCCTGTCACGGGGTAGCTACCTAACGCTCGGAGCCGGATCGAGACTGCGGATCGGCAACTGAAGATCATGACTCGAGCGAACCGGTGCGATCGTGTGGTGTCGACCCGGAGTGGCGATTCCTTCTTCGCCCCGACTACGAAGCCAGAACGCTCGTGGGAGTGGAGATCAGAGCGTGTGGTTCGTCGGCAGACGCACACGGACGTGCCCCCGCAGCGAGCACTCTGCTCGAGCAGGTGGTGAGAGGCTATGCCAACTAAACCAGTACCTAACACAGACGACATCGACGAACAGCAATTAGCGGAGGTCGTAGAAACGTCACTCGTCGACCTCGGTGCGACAGTTCACGCCGCACTGGCCATCATCGGCGACGAACTCGGGCTCTACGCGACACTCGACGAGAAAGGACCGCTCTCCGCAGAGGAACTGGCCGCGGAGACGGAGACGGCAGAACGGTACGTGAGAGAGTGGTTACGAGCAGAGGCAGCAGGCGGCTACGTGACGCACGACGCCGCAAGCGGCCGATACGAACTCTCACCCGAACAGGCGTACGTCCTGGCCAACGAGGACAGCCCGGTGTTCATGCCGGGTGCGTTTCAGTTGGTCTCGGCAGTCGCCAAGATCGAACCCGAACTCCGCGAAGCGTTCCGAACCGGCGACGGTATCGGCTGGCACGAACACGACGAAGACGTGTTCCACGGCACAGAACGCTTCTTCGGCCCCTCCTACGGTGCGAACCTGCTGTCCTGGATCGAGGCACTCGACGGTGTGGACTCGGCGCTGGACGCGGGTGGCCGGATCGCCGACGTAGGGTGTGGTCACGGTGCGCCGACAGTCCGCATGGCAGAAGCGTATCCCGACTCGACAGCCATCGGCTTCGACTACCACGAGTCGTCGATCGAGGTGGCGCGCGACCGGGCGAAGACGGCCGGCGTCGCCGATCGCGTCGACTTTGCGGTCGCTACTGCGCGGGAGTACGAGGGAACTGACTACGACCTCGTCACGATGTTCAACTGCTTCCACGACATGGGTGACCCAGTCGGTGTCGCAGCGCACGTCCGTGAGACGCTCGCCGACGACGGGTCCTGGATGATCGTCGAACCCTACGCCAGCGACCACCTCGAAGAGAACTTCACGCCGTACGGTCGCCTCGCGTATTCGATCTCGACGCTTGCGTGTACGCCCAACTCCCTCAGTCAGGACGTCGGGTACGCACTCGGCGCGCAGGCCGGAGAGGCAGAGACCCGATCGGTCGTCACCGAGGGTGGGTTCTCGACCTTCCGTCGTGTCGCGGAGACACCGACGAGTCTGGTCTACGAGGCCATCCCGTAACTCACGGTGCGACCGGTCGCTTCGTTCCCTGAGGGAGAAGACCAGGCCGGCACCTCCTCGCTGACACCGCACCGATGCAGTGACCGATAGCCCGCTACACCGGCGTGTCCGACGTGATCACGACCTTCCCCGTCGCGTGGCCGGCTTCGAGATACCGGATGGCCTCGGGTACCTCGCGGAGCGGGTACTGGCGGTCGACGACGGGCGTGACGTCGTCCGACTCGAGTAACTGAGCCACGAACGCCAGGTCCGCAGGGTCGGGCTGGAGCGTGAATCCCCCGAACCGCTGCGTCCCGATGGCCGAGAGGAGCGGCCCGCCGAGCATCGCGCTCACGAACCGCCGCGTCGGGCCGCCGACCATGACGTACCGGCCGGTCGGCGTGAGCACACGCCGGTAGGCACGCATCGGGTGCGAACCTGCCGTATCGACGATGAGGTCGTACTGCGTCCCGGCGGTGGTGACGTCGGTCGTCGTGTAGTCGACGACGTGGTCCGCACCGATCGAGCGGACCAGGTCCGCCTTCGCGGTGCTGCACACTCCGGTCACCTCTGCACCGAGGTACTTCGCGATCTGTACCGCGAACGTCCCGACGCCACCCGAGGCACCGTTGATCAAGACGTGTTCGCCGGCCTGTAACTGGCCGGCGTCGCGGAGTGCCTGGAGGGCAGCGACGGCAGACGTCGGTATCGTAGCAGCCATCTCGAAGGGGACGGACGCCGGTTTCCTGACCAGTGCGGTCGCCGGGACGCAGACGTACTCGGCGAAGCCACCGAAGCCGTGTTCCGAGAGGTCGGCGAGCACCGCATCACCCACCACGAAGCCGGTGACGTTCCGGCCGACTGCCTCGACGCTCCCCGCGACGTCGACACCGACCGTCGGGAACTTCGGTCGTCGGTAGCCGCCGTAGACGAGTCGGACGAGGAGCGGCGACCCGCGCATGAGGTGCCAGTCACCGACACCGACCGACGCGGCGACGACGCGGACAAGCACCTCGTCGTCGTCCGGCACGGGCTTCTCGACAGTCGTGAACGACAGGACCTCGGGTCCGCCGTACGTCAACTGGACGATCGCGTGCATCCGGGTCTCTTCGATGTCGGGGGCTTCCGATATCGCGGTGTCGGGGGTCGGCTGGAATTCGTCCGCCGCCATCACGCCACCTCCGGCGTCGCCGGGTTCTGTGCGCTGATTCCTCGGACCAGCGGGGACAAGATCAGGACCATCTCGCCGCCGACGGCAGTCACACTGTTCGATACGCTCCGGACGCGACGCGACTGGTGCGTCCCGCACACTTCGGCTGTCGTGGTTGCCATTGATACACCTCTGGAGTCCGTCTGAACGATTCCGAGGGGCTGAAGCGCCGAGAAACAGCGATTCGGTCACTGGGGACCGTCGGAACGGAATGAGATTCACTGACGCGCCCAGAGAGCATAATCGTTTCCGCGAAGTCGTCGGTGACCCGACCGACCGTCGCTCTCGGGCAGTGAGTCCAGGCCGCGGTCGACGGGACGCCCCGACGTCGAGATCGTCTGCTGGGTCCTCCCGGCGGAACGGTCACGTTCTCGGGACGCCTCTCCACTCGGATGAGTCGTACACCACACGATACCGATCTTCCGGAGCAGTCGTCCGACACCGACTCCTCGACGACCGAGTACCCGCGCACTGTCGTCGATTCGTCGACCGGGGCCAGTATCACGTTCCGCGAACGGGGCACCGACGACCGAGGGTCCTATCTGGTGATGGACGGCGTCCTCCCGCCGGGAGTCGGCAGTGGCCCGGCCCGCATCCACCCGCGCGCCGAGGCAGTGTCCGAGGTGATCGAGGGCCGTGCCGTCGTCACGATACGTGACGAGGAGACGGTACTGTTACCCGGCGAGTCGGTCGCCATCGCCGCAGGCGACCCACACACGATCCGCAACTGGGACGATGCGTCTCTCGTCGTGCGGACGACACTGCGGCCACCCGGCGAGTTCGAATCCGCGATCCGGGGGCTGTACGGACTCGGCGCTGGCGGTCGACCGGACCTGCTCGGCGTCGCCGCAGTGCTGTATCACCACCGGGAAGACGTTCAGATCGCGGCACTGCCCTGGAGGGTGCAACGCCCGGTGTTACGTCTCCTCACAGCAGTCGCCGGCGTCCTCGGCCGTGACCCGTCGGCGGACCGCTGAGTCGCTCACGAGCGTCCGGGCCTGGGCTCTCGGGGACCGATACGGCGCAGGTTAAGCTCTCTGGCGTCGATACAGTCTCTCGTGGTGACCTAATGGCCTCTGCGAGTGGTGTGGCAGTGGGGGGTACCGAACCGTCTGTCCGGACGAACAGGTGGAATCTACGACGGATCGGCGGTATCGCCGCCCTGACCGAAGCAGCGATCTACGTCGCGGGGATCCTCTACTTCCTGGTCGTGCTGGACTACGCGAACGTGTCCGGGCCGCTCCAGCAGGTAGAACTGTTCGTCGCCAACCAGACGAGTCTGTACGCGATGAATCTCCTCATCTACGTCGTCTTCGGTGCCGTCCTCGTCGCACTGGTTCTGGCACTGCACGACCGACTGAAGACCGGTGCACCTACGTTGATGCAGGCGGCGACCGCGTTCGGGTTGATCTGGGCCGGTCTCGTGATCGCCAGCGGGATGATCGCCAACGTCGGCACGGGCGTCGTCGTCGACCTCTACGCGACCGATCCGACACAGGCGGCGGCCACCTGGACGGCGATCGGTCCGGTCGTCGACGGACTGGGCGGCGGGAACGAGGTGGTCGGCGGGATCTGGACCCTGCTCGTGAGCGTCGCAGCCCTGCGCGGGAAACTGCTCCCCAGCCTGCTGAACTACGTCGGGATCGTGGTAGGTGCGGCGGGCATCGTCTCTGCTGTCCCGGCGTTCGGTGAGATCGGCGGGGCCGTCTTCGGTCTGACGCAGATCGTCTGGTTCGTGGGGCTCGGTATCGTCCTGTTGCGGACGAAGTGAAGAGGAGAGCCTGAATCCCGTCGATCAGTGCTTCGGTCCCTGTGCTGTCAAACGTGAGTCAGCACGCTCAGTCGCACAGCTCCGCATCGTAGGCGGAGTCTGCACAGTTCTGTTCATGTGGTCGCGGTACGCGGGGTCGGCGGACCAGTCCTGATTCAGGATCTCGGTTGCCGCCGAGAAGTTCGTGCCGTCCGTGTACGAGAGGGGGTTCTCCGGCCGCGCGGACTACTCCTCGCGTGTCAGTCCCAGTGTGCGTGCGGTCGGGAGTGACCATCCGTAGACGAGGGCTGCGACGCGCGTTCCGACGACCACCGCCGCACAGATCGCCGCAGCGGTACCACCCGACCAACCGGCGGTCGTGACGAGCCAGTACGCGCTCCCGCCGAGCACTGCGCAACTGGCGTAGAAGTCGCCCAGCAAGATGAACGGGGACCGGTCGAGGAGGATGTCGGCGACCGCACCACCGCCGACTGCGTTGATCGTCGCGATGGCGACGACACCGAACGCGGGGATACCGGCCTGCGTGGCGACGATGGCACCCGTGGTGGTAAACGCCGCGAGGCCGATCGCGTCCGACACTTGTGTCAGTGGATGCTCGTCGGCCGACTCGAGTGCGGCACTGACCACGACTGCGAGGCTCACGCCGACGACGCCGAGTGCGATCTCGACAGGCGAACTGAGCGCGAGCGGAATTCGCGTGACCAGCAGATCGCGGGTCATCCCGCCGGCGAACGCCGTGGCGAGGCCGACTACCGTGACGCCGAAGACGTCGAAGTTCTCACGGATCGCTTTCGTCGCGCCGACCAGCGCGAAGGCGACGAGTCCGACGGTGTTCATCACGGCGAACGGGGTTCCGAGGAACGCCTGGGTCACAGCACGAAAGGTGAACGAGGCGTCTGATGAGCGCTTCGTCTTCGATCTGTCCGTCCGCGTTTCGACACGCTCGCGCCCGGCGAGGTCGTCGACGCCAGTCGTGGTACTGGACGGGATTTTTGCTCGAGCCACGCCAAAGTATAGCATGAGCCCCACGTCCACACGCCGCGACGCTGGCCGCCGCGTCTCGTCGAGTCTTCTGGCCCGCGCTCTGCTCCTCGTCACACTGCTGGCAGGGTATCTCGCGGTCCGGCCCTGGCTGAACAACTGGGGAGCGTCGGCGGCTGAGACCCGTCGGTCGCTCCCCGGCGACGACCTCGTTCCCGACCCGAACTACCAGACGACGCGGGCGATCACGATCGATGCTCCACCTGAGCGGGTCTGGCCGTGGCTCGTCCAACTGGGGAAGGGGAGAGGCGGCTTGTACAGTTACGACTGGCTCGACGTCGTGTTCGGTATCCTCGACGGCCCGAGTGCAGACGAGATCGAGCCTGCGTATCAGCGACTCGGCGTCGAGGAGACGATTCCGCTCGGCGGGGACGGTGAGGGACTCCTCGTGAAGGCTGTCCAGACAGAGCGTGCACTCGTCACCGTCCCGGAGCGTCTGCCCGAGGGGACGCTGACGTGGGTGTTCGTCCTCGAACCGCTGAGCGGTGGCCGGACCCGACTGCTCACGCGGAACCGTGGTTCGATCCCTCGGTCACCGAGATGGGTGGCGCTGGTGGCCGTGATCGAACCGGCGGCCTTCCTCATGACGCGGAAGATGTTGCTCGGGATCAAGCGTCGCGCAGAGCGTCACCGGGTGGACGCAGACGGGTCGGAGGAGCCGCACCCGTAGCTCTCGACCGAGACCTGTGTGGTCTCCGCGAGGGCGGCCCGAACGTCGTCGCGTCCCCACCCGAGCGGTGCGAGTATCGAACTCGTCGCCCGAACCGCCAGCTCGGTGTAGAACGCCGCGTCGTAGCGGTCGGCCGCCCCGGGGAGAGCGACCCGCGCCTGCCCGCGTGCCTCGTCGTTCACCACGACGTACTCGACGTACTGGCCGGGCTGGAGGTTCCACGCCGCCGCCGCCCGTTCGAGCGCGGCGACCGTCCGCGTCCGGTGGGTGTACGCCTCGGGCGGCTTCGAGACGCGCTGGTCGATCACCAAGTCGTCGGTCGGCACGTCGCCGCGTTCGAGTTCTCCGAGTCGCCGCCGAAGCCGGTCACACACCGCCGCTGGCGAGCGTGTCCGATCGAACACTCGGAGCAGGTCGGTCTGGACGTCGACGACCCAGTCGGGCGTCGAGCGCTGGCGTGCCTCGATCCCTCGTAGCTTGTAGGCGTCCAGTCCCGCCGCCTCGGGGTCGGCGTCCGCCCGCCGGCCGAAGTACTTCGTCAGCGCCCCCGCCTCGCTCTCACGCTGGGGGACGAACGCACACCAGTCGAACCGTCCCTCGTAGTCGAGGCGGACGTCGGCACGGTCGCTGATTTCGGCGGCGACCGTCTCCAGGTCGGTCTGCTCGCGATCGGGCATCGCCGTGATCCAGAGGCTGTCGACGATACCGTGGAGGACACGCCAGCCGTGTGCCTCGAAGCGGTCTTTCGCGGTGAGGATCAGTTCTCTCGCGTAGGCGTTGATCGCCTCGTGACACTCGATCCGGCCGTACTTCGCGTTCGCGAAGCCCTGATAGCCGAAACACGAGACGAGGATCCACTTCAGCGCCGCCGAGCGGCCCTCGAGTCGCTCGCGCGTCTCGGGGTCGTCGGTCTCGCGGAGGTCGGCCTTGATGGCTTCGCGGTCGTCGATGATCGGGGCGAGCACGTCCGGGAGCACCCCGGGGTCGTCACAGATCGCGTAGCCGAGACCGGGGACGTCGTCGCGGTCGTGACACCCACACCGGATCGTCTCGGGTGAGATGTTGCGCGTCCGGATGATGTTCGGGTACAGCGACGCGAAGTCGAGTTCGTGGACGTCCTCGTGGACCCCGACTGCGGGGGCGAACGTGAACCCGCCGCGATCCGCGTCGTGGAGCGTCCGCGCCGACTTGAACAGTTCCGGTCGCCACGACCGCCACGGCGTGAGGACGCCCCTGTCGTGTGCCTCGCGGATCTGGATCGCCGTCAGGACGGTGCCGATGGAGGCCCACGCGAGTTCTTGCAGTGGGCGGCCCGAGCGTGCGACGAGGTCGAGACAACCCGCGAGGTTCGTCTCGTGGAGCAGGAACGTGTTGCGTCGGTCGACGATCGCTCGCCCGGGGAGCGTGTAGCGCGCCGGCGAGTGCCCCACCTGCCCGTAGCTCTCGTACGTCGAGGCACTCGCCACCTGTTCGTAGCCCGGTCGCCGGCCCAGTTCGTACGCGCTCAGCGGCCTGTCGCTCGCGGCGAACAGCGTGGGGAGCAGTTCGGCCGACGAGCAGACCAGCACGTCCGGGTCGGCCTCGTGGACACGACTCGCCACCCGTCGGGCGACGTCGGCGGGCGTGCCGGTGAGCGTCTCGTCGGCGACCGTCGTCTCGTCGAGGGGGTCGTCCCCGGTCGTCACCCGCCGTGGCGCGGACAGTTCGAGCGTCGTCGGCGCTCGATCCGGCGTCGGATCGGTGCCCGTCTCCAGACAGTAGCGGAACTGCGGGTCGAAGTCCACGTCGAAACACCGATACTGGCCGGGCCGACCCTGCTGGGCGACCTGTCGAGCCAGTCGGTCGACCGCGTCGGGTGTCCGCGTGTCGATCCGGAGGACCTCCCGTTCGCTCTCGCGGTAGCCCGTCCGCCAGCGTTCCGTCGAGGTGTCGACGACCGCGGGATGGCCGGTGAGCCACCCCCGAAGGTCGGCGAAGGAACCGTCGAGATCCGAGGCCGGCGTGACGTACCACCGTGGATGATACGCCCGCGTCCGGGACTCCACACCCGTCTCGGTCAGGTGCCACTCGCGGGCGAGGCCATCGTCGGGGAAGTCGACGGTGTACATCCGACTGGACCGGGCTACTCGGCTCCGTGCTCGTCGTTCAGGTGCGTCTCCAGTGCGTCGAGTCGCTCGTCGAGTTCCTGCCGTTCCCGTTCCTGTGCGAGCAGCATCGACAGGAGGACGGCCTCCATCGCGTCGGGTGGGTTCTGGAACCCGCCGGCGTCGGCGTAGCCGTGGGCGTGTTCCCACAGCGCCTCGTAGGCGTCGCGGTCGCGTCGCCGGAGCGCCCGCTCGAAGTCCGCCCACTCGTCGCGCGTCGCCCGCAGGCGGTCGCGGTAGGTCGGCGTCGTTCGGCCCATCAGGCGGACACCTCCACGGTCGGGCCGCTCTGTGCGTACAGTGGCTCGCGCTCGGCGAGGACCGTCTCCCAGTACGCGAGTGTCGTCTGCACCCAGCCGTCACCACGGTCGTACACCAGCGTCTCCTGCTCGCCGCGTTCGACGTCGCGGAACTGCGGCCCGAACTGCGTCTGTGTGAGTTCGAGGTGGTGGTCGGCGAGGCGTTCGAGCGGCGCGGAGAACTCGTCACGCCGGGAGCGCGTCACGAGGACCGTGAGGTCGTGCTCACGGACGAGACCCCGGAGTTCGGCGAGCGCCCGGCAGAACACCTCGTGGTCGTCACGGGCGAGTTCGCCGTCGCGGTAGTGGGTGTCGAGTCCGGGGAGCGTGCAGACGACCGGCTCTCTGTCGCCTGTGAGCCGGTCGCCGAGCGTCCGCAGCAACTGGAGGTGCTGGTTGGTCGTGAACGCCCGGGCGACCTGCAGGCGGTCGAGGACGCGCGGTGCGGGCGCGATCTCGTGCAGACCGTCCGTCCGGGCGTGTCTCCCGTTGCCGATCCAGTAGCCCTCGCTCTCGCCGTCCGCGCCGGCGAGGAGGATACGGTCGAGCGTGAGCGTCTGGACTGCCCCGGTCGTGTTCGTGTCGGCGTCGAGGAGTGTGATCCCCGGATCGAGATCCGGGAGCGTCGGCGTCGCCGCCGGGCCGGCGGTCGTCTGTGTGAGGTGCATCGTACCACCGACTAACAGACGGGTGTCAAAAGACGTGAGCCACGGATGCGGTGTGAAACTGAAACTACCCGAGTCAGGCCCAATCACGCGTGGTGCGTGACCCTCCGGACGGCGCGTGCTCGCAACGACGATTCACGGGCGAGACGCTCGTTCGGGGACGTTCTCGGCGCTCTCGCGGTCGGCCGGTCGAGGTGTCGGCGGCGCGGGTCGTCGGGCGGGCGAGCGACCGGAAGCGGCGGTGAAGGTGAACGTCGCTCGTCGATGATCGTGAGCCCAGTCGAAGAAGTCGGAGGTGTTCGTCGGCCAGAAACGCGAGGCGTGTCTGGCGGAGACGGGCACGCAGTGCCCGGTAGCAGGTGGGCTACCTCTGGACTGGAGAGACCGTCGGTATCGTCTCGCTCACCCGGAATCCGGCGTACATATTTAACTGACCCTCCGGCAAAGGTAGGGTAGTTCGAGGGGTGTCAACGATCCTCCGAATCAAGTTCCAAACCGTGCCGTCCGGGATCATCGCCGGTCTCGAGTCCACCATCCCGGAAGTGAGAGAGATCAGCTACGAGAACATCTTCTACGCGAGTGACGGAGACTGGATCGAGTCGCTCACGGTCACTTCGCGAACGTCGTTCGATCCGGCGTCGGTGGTCGAGTCACTCTCGCGCGTAGAACTGTTCCATCACCAGAGAACGGGAGTCGACTCCACCGACGGGACGACCCACCGTCTCACGATCGTCGCACACGAACCGTACCCGTTCCTGCTGGGGGTGATCCTGCGGGGGAGAGCGCTCCCGAACCGACTCGAACTCCGTGACGGGGTGCTGACTGGGGTGGTCACGGTCAAGGAGTGGGCCGACTTCCGGGCCCTCGCAGACACCATCGAAGAACAGTTCGGTCGGTTCGAACTGCTGAGCGTGAATCAGGCCGACACGATCGGTGCGCCGCTGGGGTCCGGGCAACTCAACCGGGTGCTCCGTGACGAACTCACCGAAGAACAACTGACGGTCCTCCGGACTGCACACCGACTCGGGTACTTCGACGTCCCACGAGGTGCCTCTGCGGACGACATCGCATCTGAACTCGACATCGCACAGTCCACGCTGAGCGAGCGACTCCGACTCGCCGAAGGCCGACTGTTCGACCTGATGTTCTCTGCGGGGAGCGGCAGTTCTGCCGACGACGGCGAGGAGTGACTCCCGTTCGAGGACGCTCTCTCGTGCCCGAGCGAGAGACACCGAAGGTCGACCACGTCACGCTCGGTGACGGACCGACTCGTCTCCCGGCTGAACCGGGTCCATCCGGGGTAGTATATAAAAGATGATGACTATTTGGCGGCATCGGGGATGGGTACAGGGCAGTTACCTCGAATGACGTAAGTGCCATGTCGGATGACAACACGGTCGAGATCGAGACAGGGAAGAGTTCACGGAGGAACTTCCTCCGCATCGCGGGCGTCGCGGGGGCCGCCGGGCTTGCAGGCTGTGGTGGCAACAACGGCGGCGGTGGCGGCACCGGTGGCGGCGGTGGTGGCGGTGACGACGGTGGGGGTGGCGGCGGCGGTGGTGGTGGCGGCGGCGGCGGCCGGTCGATCGAGACGCGGTTCTGGGAAGAGTGGCCGGTCGAGACGAAAGGCGTCGACGTCAACGACGAGGCGATCCAGTTCGAGTACACCGCCGTCGAGGGCCAAGCAGTGCCCGAGGTCGACACCCACTTCGCGCAGGCAGAGACCCCGTGGATGCGGGAGTTCGCCCTACTCGTTCAGCAGTCACTGAACGACCTCGGCGTCCCGGTCAACCTCATCAACGTCCAGCCGAGCACGAGATACGGTGAGTTCTGGCGGGCCGACATCGGCCACCCGGTGCCGATCACGATGAACCTGCACGGGCCGGACCCCCAGCGCGGACTCGACCCCAACCCGTTCCTCATGCGTGCACACCCGGAGACTGGTGGGAACTACTACAACTACAAGAACGACGAGATCACCGAACTGCTGGACGAACAGGCGAGCACCATCGGTGACGTGGAGGCTCGCGCAGAGATCTGCCAAGAGGTCCAGCGCAAACTCAGTGAGGACGCCTACCTCATCGCAGCCAACTTCCCCGAAGTCATCACGGTGGCAAACACCGCAGACTGGGAGGGATACGTCCCGACTCCCGGGAACGGGACGACGCGAGACTCGTTCATCTGGACGCAGGTGAACCTCCAACCCCGTGGCGACTCGACGACGTGGGTCAAAGGTGTCACGGCGGGGATGCAGGGGACGAACCTCCCGTTCTCCAGCGGTGGCCAGGAAGAGAAGCGACTCCTGAACGTCTACGACGGGCTGTTCGACGCCTCGCCGGAACTCGAGATCGTCCCGGCGCTGGCGACGAACGCAGACGTCGTCGACGACACGACGGTCGAGATGGACCTCCGCGAGGGCGTCGAGTGGCACGACGGCGAGTCGTTCGGTCCCGACGACGTGAAGTTCAGCGTCGAACTGTACAAGCAGAACAACGCGCCACAGCAGGGGGCGTTCGTCCGGACCATCGACGGCGTCGAGATTCTCTCGGAGTCCGGCGGCGGGCGCGTTAGGTTCACGTTAACAGAGCCTGACGCGGCGTTCCTCACCCAGCGGGTGGCCCGCAGTGCCATCATCCCGAAGCATCGCTGGGAGGACGTGGACAGCCCCGCAGAGTACAACCCCGACAACCCGGTCGGGACCGGCCCGTTCTCGTTCGTCAACTGGGAGCAGGGCTCGGAGCTCAGACTCGAGAAACACGAGAACAACTGGATGTGGGACGACGAGATCCGCGAGGAACTCCTCGGGGAGTACTTCGTCCCCGGCGACGGCATCGACGAGATGGTCCACGCCAACGTCGGCAACGTCTCGACGCTCATCGGCGCGATGCAGTCGGGCGACATCGACGCCATCGGGACGACCGTCTCGAACCAGCAGGCGGACCGTGCGGCCAACGCGAGCGGCGTCGAGAAACAGACCGCACGCAACTACGTCCCCACGGACGTCCACCTGAGCCATCTCGTCCCGCTGTTCCGCGACAAGACGTTCCGCGTCGCGTTGAGCCACGCCTTCGACAAGGAGGGCTTCGTCGAGAACACCCTCGGCGGTCGGGGTGAGGCGATCCAGGGACAGAACCTGCTCACGCCACTGCTGACGCCGTTCTACGGCGAGACGGAGCCGTACGCGTACGACGTCGACCAAGCACGCCAGATGCTCCAGCAGGCGGGCTACACGTACAACGGCGACGACATGCTGGTGTGGCCGGAGGGCGACGCCTGGAGCGCCTTCGAGGCACGTGTGGAGGACGGACACGCGACTCGCTCGGAACTCGACCAATCAGACTTCTCGTAAGGACCTCTCACCACTCATGAGCTTTCGACGCTTCCTGATAAAACGGACCCTGATCGCGGCGGTACTGACGCTGATCGCCGTCAGCGTCATCTTCGTCACGCTCCGGATGTTACCCGCCGATCCGTTCAGCGGCCTCGTCGCGTCCGGGGCGCTCACACCCGAACAGGTCGAGCGCGTCCGGGCGATGTACGGGCTGGACGAACCGATCTACGTCCAGTACTTCAAGTACATCCAGAACCTGTTCACCTTCCAGTTCGGCATCTCGCTCACCCAGCAACGGCCGGTCGGCGAGATCATCATCCCGGCGCTGATCAACACGCTCGTCCTGCTGTTGCCCGCACTCGTCGTGACTGCGATCCTCAGTTCGCTGGCCGGGATGTACGCCGGGTGGAACCGCGGGTCGTGGTTCGAGCAGTCGAGCATCGTCGTGACCACGGTCTTCCGTGCGGTCCCCATCTTCGTGACGGGCATCTTCCTGCTCATCATCTTCTCGTACGGGTTGGGCTGGCTCCCGGCGTTCGGGATGCGCAGTCCGCTCGCGAACCCGGACGGCTACCTGGAGACGTACCTCTCGGTGGACTTCCTGAAACACTACATCCTCCCGTTCAGCGCGACGGTGTTGTTCTACAGCGGCGACTTCCTGATGCTCGCCCGCAACTCCGTCGTCGAACGGAAGGGGTCGGAGTTCCTCATGCTCCACCGTGCGAAGGGGCTGTCGGACATGGAGCAACTCGGTCGGGCCGGGCGGAACTCGTTGCTGCCGCTCGTGACCTACTTCGCGCTCCGGACCGGCATGCTGTTTCAGGGCGTCATCACGCTGGAGGTCGTCTTCGCGTGGCCGGGTATCGGTCGCGCACTCGTCCAGTCGATCCTGAACCAGGACTACCCGACGGTCCAGGCGGCCGTGTTCATCATGGCGCTGGCGGTCATCGTGATGAACCTCACCGCCGACGTGGCCTACGCGAAACTGGACCCGACCGTGGAGGCAGGTGACGTCTGATGTCGGGGTACTCACTCGACGCCGACACCGCGAAAGAGCGGCTCCGCTCTGAGTTCGGTCGGGCCAGACGGGTCCTCGGTCACGTCCTGGAGGACAACGCGGCGAAGGTCGGTGTCGCGATCATCGTCACGTTCGGCTTCCTCGGGCTCTTCGGACCGTACATCGCCCCGTACCACCCCATCGAGGACACGCTCCGACAGGGCGGCTCGATGATGCGCCTGCAGGACCCCGGCGGGAAGGCCCTGCTCGGGACGACCTCGTTCGGGAAGGACGTGCTCAGCCAGTTCCTCGCCGGCGCACGGCCGACGCTCATCGTCGGTCTGTTCGGCGGCGTCGGGACGGGCGTCCTGGGCTTCCTCGTCGGACTCACGAGCGGCTACTTCGGCGGGACCGTCGACGAGTTCCTGATGCGACTGACCGACCTGACGTTCGCGCTCCCGTTCTTACCGATGGCGCTGGTGATCCTCTCGTTCGTGACGCCGAGCGTCTGGCTGATCACCACCGTACTGGTCGTCTTCCTCTGGAAGATGCCGGCGCGGGTCATCCGCTCTGAGGTGATGACGGTCAAGGAACGGACGTTCGTGAAGTCCGCCCGAGCACGGGGTGCAGGCCACCTCCGGACGATGTTCCTGCACGTCGCGCCGAACGTGCTCGGGATCGGCTTCCTCTACACCGCCTACGCCGTCGGGTGGTCTATCGTCGCCGGGGCCTCACTCGCCTTCCTCGGCTTCGGCGACCCGACGACCACCTCCTGGGGTCGGATGCTCCAGCAGGTGTTCCGCTCGGGCGCGATCCGCGTCGCGTGGTGGTGGGTCCTGCCGCCCGCACTCGGTATCGGTGCCGTCACGACGGCCGTCTTCCTGGTCGGACGGGCGTTCGAGGAGATAGTCAACCCAGACCTACAGACGGAGCAAGAATGAGTCTACTCGAAGTCGACGACGTGAAGATCACGTATCGGTTGCCACACAGTCAAGTCCACGCCGTCAACAACGTCTCCTTCTCGATCGACGAGGGAGACAACTACGGACTCGTCGGCGAGTCAGGCTGTGGCAAGTCGACGCTCGCCAAGTCGGTTCTCGGGCTCCTCGACAGCAACGGCGAGATCCAGTCGGGGAGCATCCGGTTCAACGGCCGTGAACTCACCGACCTCTCCGAGCGTGACTGGCAGTCTGTCCGCTGGGAGGAGATATCGTACATCCCACAGAGTGCGATGGACTCGCTCGACCCGGTGATGTCCGTCGGTGCGCAGATCCGACAGGCGATCCGCAAACACCGGGACGTCTCGAAACGAACGGCGAACGAGCGCGTCGACGAGGTGTTCGAGATGGTCGGGCTCGATCCGGCACGAACCGGCGACTACCCGCACCAGTTCTCTGGCGGCATGCGCCAGCGCGTCACGATCGCGATGGCGCTCGCGTTAGACCCCGATCTCATCATCGCCGACGAACCGACGACGGGGCTGGACGTGATCGTCCAGGACAAGATCATCGACAAGCTGATGGAGATTCAAGCGGAGACGGGGAGTTCGCTCCTGTTGATCACCCACGACGTGGGCGTCGTCGCGGAGAGCTGTGAGGAGGTGTCGGTCCTGTACGGCGGGAAGGTGATGGAGCAGGGCGAGACGAATCAGGTGTTCAGAGCGCCGACGAACCCCTACTCGATGGGGCTGAAGAACGCGTTCCCGGAGGTCGACGAGTTCGACGAGCAGGCCATCTCGATTCCGGGATCGCTCCCGAGCCTCATGCACGAACCGGACGGCTGTGTGTTCCGTAACCGCTGTCCGTTCGCGACAGAGGAGTGCGAGCAGGGACACCCACCACTCGTCGAGACAGACGGCCAATCATCGGCCTGTTACTACACCGACCGGGCCGACGAGATGCGAGACGCCGCGGCCGACCCCGAGACCTGGGGGATCGAAGCCCGCGACGAACGTGACCGGTCGGGTGAGACTGGCGACGTCATCCTCGAGACGCAAGGCCTGGAGAAGTGGTTCAAGCAGTCACAGGGGATTCTGGACGACCTTCGCGGCCGCGAGCCGAACTACGTCAAGGCCGTCAACGACGTCGATCTCACCGTCCACGAGGGCGAGATCGTCGGCGTCGCCGGCGAGTCGGGGTGTGGGAAGTCGACACTCGCGGAGGTGATCGCCGCCCTGCAAGAACGGACGGGCGGGGAGATCTTCGTCGACGACACACCGGTCGACGAGTTGCTCGACCGCAGTACCAAAGAGTTCCGCTCGCGGGTGCAGTTCATCTTCCAGGACCCGTTCGACTCGCTCAACCCCCGTCAGCGGGTTCGAGCGGCCGTCTCCGAGCCACTGAAGATTCAGGGACTCGACAGCGAGACGATCGACCGCCGCGTCCGGCAGACCGTCGCGGACGTCGGTCTCGAACCGGTCGAGAAGTACCTCGACAAGCTTCCGGCTCAGCTCTCGGGGGGAGAACGACAGCGTGTCGCCATCGCGCAGGCGCTCGTCCTCGAACCACAGCTACTCATCTGTGACGAACCGGCGTCGATGCTCGACGTCTCGCTGAAGGCCAACATCCTCAACATCCTGCGGGAGATGGCCGACGAGCGCGAGATCGGCATCGTCTACATCTCCCACGACCTCGCGAGCCTCACCCAGATCGCCGACCGTCTCGCGGTGATGTACCTCGGGCGGATCGCCGAACTCGGTGACACCGAGGACGTGGTCAGCACCCCGAAGCATCCCTACACCGCGTCGTTACTGGCGGCCTCACCGAAGACCGACCCGGACGTGGACCGCCAGCGAGTCCTGCTCCCCGGCGAGCCACCGGACCCGGTCGACCTGCCGAACGGGTGTAACTTCGCCCCCCGGTGTCCGAAGGCGGGGCCGGAGTGTCGCGAGGAGGAGCCCGAGCGTGGTGCCTTCGCGGACGACGACCACGAGGCTGCCTGCTACTTCCCCGTCGAAGACATCGAGACCGAACTGCTGGAACGGTACGCAGAGGAACACGAAGAAGACGTCTCGGAGGCCATCGGCGACGAGGTGACCCTGTAGTCACCGGCGCGGCTCCCACTCACAACTTTTCGCGGGTTCGGCGATGGTGAGCCGAGTCGGTAGACAGTCGTCTCACGAGCGAACAGTGAGAACGAGACCGGGAGACTGAACCGGCCTACCACCGGCAAGCAGACGAGTTCAGCAACGGGTTCAGCGACGTGTTCGGACGAGCGCGTCGACGGCCACCGGTCCGTCCTCGGTGACGACGACCGGATTCAGATCGAGTTCGGCGACGGCGTCGACCGACGCCGCCAGATCGCCGACACTCACGAGGAGGTCGACGACCGCCGACACGGACAGCGGTTCGCCAGCGCGCCGGTCGGTCAACAGGGCTGCGAGTGCCGTCTGCTCGACTGCGCGGCGGGCGTCCGCCCGCGAGAACGGCGGGACGAGCGTCGTGGTCTCGTCTACCGCCTCGACGAGCACCCCGCCCGGACCGACGGTGACGAGCGAGTCGAACACGTCGCCGGGTGCCACTCCGAGGATGGCCTCGACACCGTCTGTGACCATCGGTTGGACGAGGACACCGGCCACGTCAGACTCGGCGGTGTGGTCCAACGCCGCATTTAGCACCTCGTGGTACGCGTCCCGGACCGCAGTGGGCGAGTCGAGCCCCAGTTTCACCCCGCCGACGTCGGTCCGGTGTGGGAGCGCCGGCGAGTCGATCTTGAGCACGACGGGGTAGCCGACAGCGTCGGCGGCCGCGACGGCTTCCTCGGCGTCGGTCGCGAGTCGCGTCTGCACGACGGGGATATCGAAGGCGTCGAGGAGCGGTTCCGTCTCGGCCCACGTCAACACTCGTCCTGCCGGGAGGTCGACCGAGGGTGTTTCGAGCGACGCGTTCGACTCGACTCTGGAGGGCTGACCGACGAGGCGGTCACGATCCTCGACGGCCATCGCCGTCGATGCGACAGCGTCCAGGCACCGCCCCGGGTCCTCGTACACCGGAACCGACTTCCTGAGGTCGGCGTACGGTGGCGTCGTCGTCGGCTCGTCCGGTTCCTTTCGGCCGGTCCAGAGGACGTAGACCGGGTCGTCGGCCGCCGCGACGATTGACTCGAGATCGGCGGCGATGGTCTCGGCGCGTTCGTCGGTTCCGGGGAGGCCGATGGCGAAGACGTAGGCGTCGAACGCGTCGTCGGACAGGACGGCGTCGGCGATCTCGGGGAGCACCTCGGCACCGTACCCGCGAATGTCCGCAGGGTTCGTGAACCCGCCGTAGGTCAGGAGTTCCTCGACGTCGAGCAGTCTCCGTTCGGTTTCGCCGTCGATGTCGGGGAGCACGAGATCTCGCTCGGCGGCCATGTCCGCGAGGAGACTCGCGAGACCGCCGCTTGTCGAGGCGATACAGACCCGGTTCCCGTCGGGTGGGTCGTACGCGGTGTGGGCGCTCGCCCGCGAGAGTAAATCTGGGATGTCCGGCACCCGCTGGACACCGGTCTGGTCGAACGCCGCCCGCCAGGCGTCGTCGCTCCCGGTGAGCGACCCGGTGTGTGACAGCGTGGCCGCCTCGGCGAGGTCCGACCGCCCGACCTTGACCGTCAGAACCGGCGTCCCCTCGCGGGTCGCCCGTTCTGCGACGCGCATGAACCGGTCCGGGTCGTCGATGCCCTCGATGTACGTACAGATCACGTCGACCGTGTCGCGCTCTGCGAGATACGCGACGTAGTCGGTCAGTGTCAGGTCGGCCTCGTTGCCGGTCGAGACGATGTGGCTGAAGTGGAGGTCCCTGTCCGCCGCCCGCTCGAAGAAGGTCGTGAACGCCAGCGCCCCGGACTGGCTCACGAGACCGATCCGTCCGGGCGCCGGTTCGCGCGAACACGTCGAGGTGAGCGTCGCCCCCCGGGCGGCCATCACCCCGATGCAGTTCGGCCCGACGACGCGGATCCCGGTCTCGGCGGCCGCGTCGGCGAGCCGCGACTCCAGTTCGACGCCGTCGTCGTCTGCCTCGGAGAAGCCCGCTGTGAGAACGAGCGCAGTCGGGACGCCCCGGTCGCCCGCCGCCGAAACCACGTCGACGACGTACTCCCGGGGCACACTCACGACGGCCACGTCGACGGTCTCGGGGACGTCGTCGATGTCGTCGTAACACGCTCGACCCCAGACCTCGTCTCGACCGGGGTTGACGGGGTAGAGCGAACCGTCGAAGCCGTAGCCGAGGAGGTTCTCCACGAGGTTCCCGGAGTAAAACGAGTCGGGACTGGCACCGACGACGGCCACCGAGTCCGGGTCGAACAGCGGGTCGAGTGCCGGCACTGCCGGTGCGGCGTCCGGAGTCACCGGGTCGCTATCTGACATGACGTGTGATTCCCGACGACGGCGCCTGAACCTACTCCCGAAGGGCGACTATCTGTATCGTCATTTAAGTACTCGACTCCGAGAACGGTGAACGATCTGCCGGCTTTAGTAGGGGCTGTTCCCTGTGAGAGTGCATGACACGAGAGATCACAGCCGGGATCCACTGGATCTACGAAGCCGGGCCGGATCGAACAGCCTCGTGGGACGTAGCCGACCGCGATCCGGGGTGGTACGAGGCGGGACGGGAGGCGTACGTCCCCCAGTGTGCGTACCTCGTCGACGGCGGGGAAGAGACGCTCCTGTTCGATACACTCTCGCCGGCGAGCACCGACGAGATACTCGCCGCGATCGACGACCTCGTCGGCGACCGGGGTCTCGACTACCTCGTCGTCTCACACCCGGACGTCCCCCACGCCGGGAACACAGTCGCCATCCTCGAGGAGCATCCCGAGACGACGCTCGTCGCTCCCGGCTACGGCAACGACCACGAACTGTATCGCCTCGACGACGGGATTCACGTCACCGAGGGCGACCGGATCGACCTCGGTGATCGGACGGTCGAGTTCCACGAGGCGACCTTCCTCGACGCGCCAGTCTCGCTGTGGATGACGGAACGGGAGACAGAGACGCTATTTCCGGTCGACTGGATGGGGTTCATCCACCTGGACGAGGAGCGACTGGCCTTCGTCGACGAACTCGACGGGGAGTTCGACCCGAGCAGACTCGTCGAGTTCCACGGTCGCGTCCTGTTCTGGTACCAGTACGTCGACGTCGAGACGACGAACGCCGAGATCGACGCACTCGTCGAGAAGTTCGACCCGGAGATCATCGCGCCGGCACACGGACTCGTCATCCGCGAGGACGCGACCGACTACATGGAACTGATGAAAGACGTGACGCGCACGATCGACGACCAGGGACGCATCGGGACGCTCGGGTGATCAGATGACGGGACACACCACCACAGAGGGAGGCGAATCGACGGCACACACCACCACGGAGGGACGCGTATGACGGTCCAGATCGCGCCGGGCGTCGAGTGGCTCAACCAGTGTTACGAACACGAGGGGAGTCACGAGCACGTCTCGCTGTACCTCCTGCACGCGCCGGAGGGGACCGTCCTCGTCGACTCGGGGTCGTTCTACCACCGCGAGGAGATCACCGCCGCCGTCGACGAGGCGACCGGCGGCGAGGGCCCGGACGCCATCGTCCTCTCACACTCGGATTACCCCCACGCGGCGAACGTCTCGTCGCTGGGCGGTGACACGGAGGGCGTCGAACTCGTCGCGTCGTCGGCCTCGCCGGCCCAGCAGGGACTCCCGAACGCGCGCAAGTGCGACATCGGCGGCACACTGACGATACAGGGACGGGAGTTCAGCTTCATCGACCCACCGCTCGCCGACCGCTCGCACACGACCTGGATCTACGACCACGGCGACGGGGTGCTGTTCACTGCCGACGGCTTCGGCAACTACCACGACCCCGGCCAGTGTGACTACCGCTCTGGCGACTTCCCGGAGTCCACACCTGCCGAGCAGATCTACGAGTACCACCGCGACAACCTCGTGTGGCTCCGCTACGTCGCCCCGGAGAAGGTCGAGCGTACCCTCGAAGACATCTTCACGTCGTACGACGTCCGGGCCGTCGCACCGATCCACGGCAACCCGATCGAGGGCGAGGACCTCGACACCTACCGCGGCAGACTCAGCGAGGCGATGGAACGGATCGCGTCCGAGTACTCTGTCGGGTGAGCCCCCCGGAGCGTGCGAGGCGTCGACGGGGCTACCGGACTCCGGCGACTTCGGCCCGGCGCACGACGACCCGTGCGCGCTCGACCAACGGCGGGTCGATCATCTGCCCGTCGACGGTGAACACCCCATCGTCCGCCTCGCTGGCTCGCGACTGGCCGGCGAGCACTCGCTCGGCCCACTCGATCTCCTCGTCGGTGGGCGTGAACGCCTCGTTGATGATCGGGACCTGTGCGGGGTGAATGGCGAGTTTCCCGTCGAAGCCGAACTCGAGGACCGTGCGAGTCTGCTCGCGGAGGCCCTCGCTGTCCTCGATGTCGGTGTGAACGGTGTCGAAGGCGTCGACGCGGGCCGCGCCGGCGGCCGCGACGACGCGCTGGCGGGCGTACAGCGACTCGGTCTTCGCCGCTGTGACGGTCGCGCCGACGTCTGCGGTGTAGTCCTGATCGCCGTAGGCGACCCCGACGACGCCGGACGCCTCGGCGATCTCTTCGACGGCGAGCAGGCCCGCCGCAGTCTCGATCAGCGGAATCACGTCGACGGAACTCGCGCCGGCGGCTTTGAGGTCGGCTGTCAACCGCTCTACCTGATCTGGACGGTCTACCTTCGGGAGGACCACGCTGTCGGGCAGTCGCTCGGCGTCGCGGACGACCGCCTCGACGTCGCTGGGTCCCTCGCGGTCGTAGGAGGTGATCCGGACGCTGATCGAGGGGTCGGGATCGTCGAGTCCGTCGAGGGTCTCCCGGACGGTCCGGCGGGCAGTCGCTCGTGCGGCCGGTGCGACCGCGTCTTCGAGGTCGAATATCACCGCGTCGGCTCCCGAGTCGACCGCTTTCTGGTGCATCTCGCGCTGGTCGCCGGGACAGTAGAGCAGCGAACGAGCGATCATATCCCAGTATCGACCGTGGGGGACAAAAACGCTGAGGCGGCCGAACGCTCATGACGGTTCGGTCGAACGCGGGGCTATGGACGAGCAGACTGACCGCAAACGGTCCGCCGCGGCACGCTTCGGGGAGCACGCCGGGGCGTATCTGGACAGCAGTGTCCACCGGGCGGGCGACGATCTCGATCAACTCACCGACTGGGTCGGCCCGGCCGACCGTGCGCTGGACGTCGCAACCGGTGCCGGCCACACCGCCGGTGCCCTGCTCGATGCGGGTGTAGACAGCGTGGTCGCCGCCGACGCCGCACCCGAGATGGTCGCGACGACGAGGGAGGCGTACCCCGGCGTCGAGGGGGTCGTCGGTGACGCCGAACGGCTCCCGTTCGCGTCGGACTCGTTCGACGCCGTGACCTGTCGGATCGCCGCGCACCACTTTCCCGACCCCGCCGCGTTCGTCGCGGAGGTCGCTCGGGTGCTCGAACCCGGCGGTGTCTTCGCCTTCGAGGACAACGTCGCGCCGGACGACGACACACTCGACGAGTTTCTCAACACCGTCGAGCGCACTCGGGACCCGACCCACGTCCGCTCACACCGCGTCGGTGACTGGCACGCGTGGCTCCGAGCCGAGGGCTTGACCGTCGAACGGTCGCGGGTCGTCACGAAGACGCTCGACTACGACGAGTGGGTCGGGAACGTCGACGCACCAGCCGAGCGTCGCCGGCGACTTCGCGCCGTGTTCACAGACCGACCGCCCGGTGCGACCGAGTTGTTCGAGATCGTCGAGTCGGACGGCGAGGTGGACTCGTTCGCCAACCTGAAACTACTGCTTCGCGCGACACTGTGAGCACAATCTCGGCGGCCTGAACGCGGTCCTGTCGGTCGCCCGCCTCACTGCGTGGCCGTCTCTTCGGAGCCGGGTCAGTCGGTGTCGGGTCAGTCGGTGTCGGGTCAGTCGGTGTCGATCCGCTCTTCGATACGCGCCGACTCGTCGTCGGGCGTGACTCCGGCCGGGTGGAAACACGCCGCGCTGTGCTCTTCGGCCGTCCAGCTATCGAGTTCGGGTTCCGTCTCGAGACAGCGATCGGTCGCCTTCGGACACCGCGAGGCGAACCGACAGCCAGCAGAGATATCCACGGGGTCTGCGGGTTCTCCGTCCAGCATCACGCGGTCTCGACTGCCCCGTGGGTCAGTCTCGGGAACTGCGTCGAGGAGTGCCTCGGTGTAGGGGTGTTTCGGATCACCGACGATCTGGGCGGTCCTGCCGCGCTCGACGAAGCGACCGAGGTACATGATCGCCAGCCTGTCGGCGATTCGAGTGAGGCTGGCGAGGTCGTGTGAGATGTACAGGACGCCGATTCCTTCGGTGTTCGCGAGCGAGCGGAGGAGGTTGAGCACCACGGCCTTGAGTGAGACATCGAGCATCGACGCCGGTTCGTCACAGATGAGAAAGTCGGGGTCGATGACGAGTGCCCGCGCGATGGCGACACGTTGACGCTGACCGCCCGAGAGCTCGTTCGGATACTTGTCCAGATAGCGCTCGACGGGCGCCATCCCGACCTGTTCGAGCGTCTCGTAGACGGCCGTGTCACGCTCGTCGAGCCGGTAGTTGTGGATCGTCAGTGGCTCTCTGACCAACTGTTCGACGGTCATTCGCGGGTTCAACGAGTCGTAGGCGTTCTGAAAGACGATCTGGAGTTTCTGCCGAAGCGACTGGAGGTTCCCGTCCTGGTAGTACTCGTGTGAGCGCCCGTCGAACGTGAACCCGCCGCGAGTCGGCTCCTCCAACAGCGCGAGGGTCTGCCCGAGCGTCGTCTTGCCACAACCGGACTCGCCGACGACGCCGAGAATCTCACCGCGCGAGACCGACAGCGAGACGCCGTCGACAGCACGGACGTGTGACTCACCTTCGTTCAGTACCTCGGTGAGGATCTCGCCGCGCTGTTCGTACCACCGGCGGAGGCTGTTCGAGATGCCGGTCACGTTCGGGGAGATACCACCGACTGGAAGCCGGCCCAGTAGCGACTCCGACCGCTCGTACCACGTACACAACTCGTCGACCTCAAGCAGCACCTCGCCCGAGTCGGAACGCGACCCCTCCGTGGACCAGCCCCACGTCGACGCGTCTTCTGCGTCCCGGCGCATCCACGCACCGTGTTCGGCGTTGTGACAGGCGACGCTGTGATTCCGGTACGGAAGTGCTTCGACCTCCGGCTCTCTCGTCGCACACGCTTCGCTCGCGAACGGACAGCGCGGTTCGAAGACACAGCCAGTCGGCTCCGCTTCGAGGTTCGGCGGTTCACCCGGGACCGAGACGAGATCCTCGTCCTCGTCTTCCAGCGCCGGGAACGCGTTCTTCAGCCCCATCGTGTACGGGTTCGCCGGGTTGAGCAGGACGTTCTCGACTCGCCCCTGTTCCATCACCGTCCCGCCGTACATCACCGACATCTCGTCGCACGTCTCGGCGATGACACTCATGTCGTGGGTGATCAGCAGCAGCGAACTGTCCGTCTCCTCTTGAATCTGGAGGATGTTGTCGATGATCTTGTCCTGGACGATCACGTCCAGCCCCGTCGTCGGTTCGTCGGCGACGATCAGTTTCGGTTCGAGCGCGAGTGCCATCGCGATGACGACACGCTGGCGCATCCCGGCAGAGAACTGGTGGGGGTACTCGTCCGTCCGTTCGGCGTCGAGGCCGACCGCCTCGAACAGTTCACGGGCGCGTCGTCTGGCGTTGGCGTCGGAGAGTTCACGGTGGGTCTGGATCGCCTGGACGATCTGTCCACCGACGGTCATCACCGGGTCGAGGGCGTCGATGGCCGTCTGTGGGATGAACGCGATCTCCTCCCAGAGCATGTCCTGTCGCTGTGAGGGGGTCAAAGCGAGCAGGTCCCGTCCCTCGAACTCGACGCTCCCGGACTCGATCACCGCGTGGTCGGGCAGGAGTCCGAGGATCGCCTTCGCGGTCGTCGACTTGCCCGAGGCGGACTCACCCGAGAGGCCGTAGTTGACGCCGTCGTCGATACTGAACGAGACGCCGTTCACGCTGTAGAGCGGGCCGTCCCGGGTCTCGTATCGCACCGCGAGATCTTCGACGTCGAGGAGCGTCATCCGCCGATCCCGCCGAGGAGTGCCCGGGGAGAGGTCACACCCCGGTAACGACCATCCAGACTCACAGAGGGACCGCCCCTGCGCGTCGTTCGAGCCATCTCGACACTGCATAACACGCAACATGTTAAGAACCCTCGCATCACACCACCCCATGACATGACCGAGTCACTCGTCCGTCGACTCGGTCGGTTCGACGCCGTGCTGCTCACTGCCGGGTTGTGGTTTCTCGGCAAGTTCGTCCGGTTCGCCTTTCCGCCACTGTTCGAGCAGTTGGCGGTGGTCTACGACGTCTCGACTGCGATACTGGGTGGCGCGTTCAGTGCCCTGTTGCTGGTCTACGCCGCCCTGCAGTTCCCCTCGGGGCTCCTCTCGGATCGCCTGAGTCCCGTGGTCGTCATCGCTGTGGGTTCGGCGCTGTCGATCGGTGCGGCACTCGCCCTGAGCCTCGACGGGCCGTTCGTCGTTCTTGTCGGTGCGATGGTGGTGATCGGAGCGGGGACCGGGCCGCTCAAGACGGTCGGCATGCAGATCCTCTCTCGAACCTACCCGAAGCAGACCGGTCGGGTGTTCGGTGTGTTCGACACCTTCGGCACGCTGGGCGGCGCCGTGGCACCGGCCGCAGTCGTGCTGTTCGCCGGGTCGCCTGCGGTGTTCGGCGCGGGATGGCGGACGACGTTCCTCCTCGCGGGGCTGACCGGCATCGGCGTGACAACGGCCTTCGTCCTCCGGGTTCCCGGTCGGATGCCAGACGAGAGCGAGGAGTCCCCGGGCGAGGACGGTACTGTCCCGATTCGTGAGTACGGAACGTTGTTCCGGGAGTGGCGGTTCTCCGTGTTCGTCCTCGTCACGAGTCTGTTCTCGTTCGCGTTCAACGCCGCGCTCGCGTTTCTCCCGCTGTACTTCACGCGAGAAGCCGGACTCGGACCGACCACCGCGAACCTGCTGTACAGTTCACTGTTCGTGGTGAGCTTCGTGCAGTTGCTCACGGGCGAACTGAGTGACCGAACCGGGACACTCCTGGTCATCGCACTCACGGTCGGTCTCGCGGCGGCCGGACTGGGGTCGGTCGTCCTGTTGACCGGCGTCGCTGGACCGCTCGCGCTCGGGGTGGCGGTCGTCTGTTTCGGCCTCGGTGCCCACGGCTATCGACCGGTCCGGGGGGCGTACCTGATGTCGGTCATCCCCGCGTCGGTCTCCGGGGGGAGCCTCGGTGCGGTCCGGACGATTCAGATGCTCGCCGGCGCCTCCGCGCCCGCACTCGTGGGCGTCCTCTCCGAGACGACCGGCCTCCAGCCGGCGTTCACCCTTCTCACTGCGGCGTTGGTGCTCGCGACGGTCCTCTCGGCGCTCCTCTGGCTCGCCGACGGTGACTGACGCGTCGGCGTGTGGTGACAGCCGGTCGATGTTTTTTGTACTAGGTCGTGTACGGCCAGTATGGACACTCGTCAACAGTTGGCAAGGATGGTCGAAGACGACGGAATAACCGTCGTTCCGGGGGTCTACGACGGAATCAGTGCGCGCCTCGTCGAACAACAGGGCTTCTCCTCGGGATTTCTCTCCGGTGCCGGCGTCTCGAACAGCCGGCTGGCACAACCGGACGTCGGCTTCCTCACGCTGCCCGACGTCGCAGACCAGTCGAGAGAGATCACAGACGCGGTCGACATCCCGGTCTGGGTCGACGCCGACACCGGCTACGGGAACGCTGTCAGTGTGCACCGGACCGTCCGGCGTCTGGCGGACGCGGGTGCCGCAGCGGTCATGATCGAAGACCAGGAGTGGCCGAAGCGCTGCGGCCACATGGCGGGGAAGTCCGTCGTTTCGTTCGAGGAGGCAGTCTCGAAGATCGAGGCCGCAGCAGACGCTCGTGACGAGCACGCACCCGAGATGCTCCTGAAGGCGCGGACCGACGCCACCGAACCGCAGGGACTCGACGAGGCGATCGAGCGGTTGAACGCGTTCGCCGACGCCGGTGCTGACGTCGTCTTCGCGGACGCGCTCCGGTCCGAGGAGGCGATCGCTCGGGTCGCCGCAGGGGTGGACGCGCCCCTCTCGGTGAACATGGGGTTCGGCGTCCGGAGTCGGCCGACGACACCGCTGATCCCCGCTCCGCGACTCGAGGAGATGGGCGTCGACGTCGTCATCTACCCACGACTCATCACCGCCGCGGCGACCGCCGGCATGAAACACGCTCTGACAGAACTGGAGACGGCCGTCGAGACGCGCGAGGCGTACGAGGCACCCGACGCCGTCGTCGACTGGGCGTACTACACCGACCTGATCGGCAAGCCGGCGGTCGACGACCTCGAAGGGCGGTTCGCACCCGACGATGGGTGAACCTCTCGGGAGGTGCTCATCTTGGACGGGAGAGCGATCGAACTGACGACCTCGGACGAGACAGCGGTCGAACAGGCTGACGAGCCAACGAGGTGTGTGGAGGCACAACGCCTACCACGACCGGGCGTGAGCCTCCCGGTATGACGGAGACACCACACCAGAGCTCTCTCGACGGGCGCCTGATTCGCGGCGGGACGAGCAGGGGCCTTTACCTGACTCCCGGCGAGTTGCCGGACGACGCCGACCGGCGTGACGAGGCTCTCGTCGACCTGTTCGGGACCCCCGACCCACTCCAGATCGACGGCATCGGTGGGGGAAACTCCCACACGAGCAAGGTGATGGTCGTCGCGGCGAGCGACCGCGACGACGCCGACGTCGACTACACCTTCGGGCAGGTCGGGATCGAGAACGCGGTCGTCGACTGGTCGGGCAACTGCGGGAACCTGACCAGTGGCGTCGGCGTCTTCGCGCTCCTGTCTGGACTCGTCGATCCCACGCCGCCCGAGACCGAACTCACACTCTACAACACGAACACGGAGACGTTCATCGACCAGGTCGTCCCCGTCGCGGACGGCCGACCAGCGGTCCACGGCGACTACCGCGTCGACGGGATTCCGGGGACTGGCGCCCGGATCGACTCGTACTTCCGCGACCCCGCCGGGGCCGTCACAGACGAACTCCTGCCGACCGGTGACCGCGTCGAGACGCTCACGGTCGGCGGCGACACCTACGACGTCTCGATCGTCGACGTGGCGAACCCGAACGTCTTGCTCCGGGCCCGTGACCTCGGACTGGACGGGACGGAACTCCCGGCCGACCTCCAGGACCCGGACCTCCTCGACCGACTCGAACTGATACGCGGGGCGGCCTGCGAGCGTCTCGGTCTCGTCGACGATCGACGCGACGCGGCCGACGAACGGGCGGCAGTCCCGCAGATCGCTCTCGTCTCGGAGCCCCAGTCGTTCACGACCGCCGGCGGCGAACGTGTCGAGGCCACCGATCTCGACGTCACCGCTCGCATCGTCACCACACAGACGCCCCACCACTCGTATGCGACGACCGGCGCGATGTGTCTCGCGGCGGCGACTCACCTGGACGGGACGATACCCGCCGAGTTCGCTCGACCGGCTACCGGGACGGACGTGAGTATCGGCCATCCGAAAGGGACGATCACGATCGGCGTCGAGTCGAGCGCGGGTGCGGGTGAGCCGACGATAGATCGCGTTCGCGTCGGTCGGACCGCCCGACTGCTCGTCGACGGCGAGTTCTACTACCACCGTGCGTCCGAGTGAAGTCGGGTCCTCGAATCCGGGTTAGTGCTGGTGTCGGCCGCCGCTCCTCCGAGTAGTTGCGGTCTCGTCAGGACTCGTCACGACTCGCCGCGATTCTGTCTCACGAGACGAAGGTTCAAACGGGGCCCCTTCGAACCGGTCGGCCATGGCTTCACACAACATCGCAGTCGTTCCGGGCGACGGGATCGGTCCGGAAGTCGTCGACGCGGCACTCCCGCTCGTCGAGGGCGCAGCAGCAGATTCGGGGGTCACCGTCGAGACCACGCGCTTCGACTGGGGGACGGAGTACTACCTCGATCACGGTGAGATGATGCCCGACGACGCGCTCGACCGACTCGCCGAGTTCGACGCGATCTTTCTCGGTGCCGTCGGCCACCCCGACGTCCCCGACCACGTGACGCTGCACGGACTCCTGTTGCCGATCCGGAAGGGGTTCGACCAGTACGTCTGCAAGCGGCCGAACGTCTTGTTCGAGGGGATCGAGAGCCCGCTCCGTGGCTACGAACCGGGCGACATCGACTTCGTGGTCTACCGGGAGAACACGGAGGGCGAGTACGCAGACGTCGGCGGGCGAGAACACCGGGGACTCGCCCACGAGACGGCGGTGCAGTCGGCGGTGTTCACCCGGCGTGGGACCGAGCGGATCGTCCGGGCCGCGTTCGAGGCCGCGACCCGGCGCGAGGGGCACCTGACCAGCATCACGAAGTCGAACGCGCAGGCACACAGCATGGTCTTCTGGGACGAGGTGGTCGCCGACGTGAGCGAGGAGTTCCCCTCGGTCGACGTCGAGCGTCTGCTCGTCGACGCGGCTGCGATGGACCTGATCCGCCGCCCCCACGAGTTCGACGTGGTCGTCGCCTCGAACCTCTTCGGCGACGTCCTGACCGACATCGGTGCTCAGATTACGGGGAGTATGGGGCTGGCACCGTCCGGTAACGTCCACCCCGGCGGAGAGTACCCCTCGATGTTCGAACCGGTCCACGGAAGCGCACCCGATATCGTCGGCGAGGGTGTCGCGAACCCGCTCGCGACGGTGCTCTCGTGGTCACTGCTGTTCGAGGACCTCGAAGAACAGCGGGTCGCAGCCGACCTCTGGCAGGCTGTCGTGGACCAACTCGGCGACGACTCGGCACCACGGACGCCGGATCTAGGGGGCGACGCCGGGACCGAACAGGTCGTCGCAGACCTGCAGTCCCGCCTGTGAGCGGGGAACCACGGTGAGCCAGCCTGTCCGAGCGAGAGACGGACCACGACCGACTGGCCGGCACGGCGTTCGGGAACCGGGGCCGGTAGGTGCTCGGAGCCCCGAGTCACCTATCGCTCGCCGACCGACGAGAGCCGAGACGGCCACCCACGGGCAGCGAGTTGATCGGCGAAGTCCGCCAGTGAGTCGGCGGTGAGAGCCGGAGTAACAGGTAAACTGTCGGCGTCGTTGTGCGACCGCTCGACGAAGACCGCGTCGAGTCCGGCACGCGTCGCTGCGAGCACGTCCGTCGCACGGTCGCCGACGTACAGACCGTCGGTTCCACCCAACGCCTCCATCGCGTCGAGGAGGTAGTGCGGGTCCGGTTTCCGGCGGTAGAAGCCTCTGACGCCGGGATCTCGCCCCTGCTGGTGCTCGAAGGCGTCGAAGCCGTGGTGCTCGGCGACGAACTGGACCACGGCGTCGTAGTTGTTACTCACCAGACCGAGGGTGTAGCGGTCGGCGAGAGTCGTGAGAACGCCCACATCGTCGTAGGGTGTCCGACTGCCCGCAGCGAGTCGCTCGATCGACCGCTGGGCGCTGTACCGTTCTCTGCGGTCGTAGAACGTGACCGGGTCGACCCCGAGTCGAGTACAGCCCAGCGCGAAGTCGGTATCGTACTCGTACCCAGAGAGCAGTCGGTGGGTCTCCGGATCGGGGTCGAGGTCACGGTCGCTCAGTGCGTCCGCGAGTGCCTGTTCGTGGACCTCGCCGTCGGTTCCACGACCCTCGAGGAGCACGCCGTCCATGTCGAACAGGACGACACGTCGGTCGGGCCCCGTATCGACGCCGGTGTGCTCGTCTGCCGACCGGTCGGCCGACGTCACCGGACCAGCCCCCGGGTGTACGCCGACAGGCTCTCGGTGACGACGACGACACCGAGGATGACGATGAGGACCATCGCCACCGACTGCCAGGCGAAGGCGTTGACCGCGCGGAACAACTGGACGCCGATGCCGCCGGCACCCACGAAGCCGAGGACGGTCGAGTCGCGGATGTTGATGTCCCACCGGTAGATCGACAGGCCCACGAGCGCGGGCTTGATCTGCGGCAGAACGCCGTACAGCAGGATCTGTATCGAGGAGGCACCGGAGGCCCGCACGGCCTCGACCTGCCCGAAGTCGATCTCCTCGATCTCCTCGCCGAGGAGTTTGCCGAGGAACCCGACAGACCGGAAGGCGATGGCGACCGCCCCGGCCAGCGGGCCAGAGCCGAAGGCGACGACGAAGAACAGCGCCCAGATGATCGTGTTGACCGACCGACTGACCGTCACGATCAGCTTCCCGAGCCAGAACGTCGCGGCGTTGGGCGTCGTGTTCTCGGCGGCCAGCAGCGCCACTGGCACCGACAGCACCAGCGCACCGATCGTCCCCAGCGCGGCGATGTGGATCGTCTCGATCAGCGGGCCGACGATCTGGGTCGTGTACGCGACGTCCGGCGGGTACATCCGCGTCAGCAGGTCGGCGATCTCACGCGGGATGGTGTCCGGGTTGGCGACGCCGATGTCCATGAACTGCCACGACCCGACGACGGTGACCGCGGCGACGAGGAAGACGACGAACCGCGTGAGCCGACGCCGGCGGTCGAACCGTTCCCAGGTGTACTCGTCGGCCGCCATCACTGGTACCTCCGTCTGACGACAGCACTCACGCCCTCGGCGACGAGCACCACGGCGATGATCGCCAGCAGGATGGCGGTGACGTACTGGTAGTCGTAGCGGTTGAACGCGGTCAAGAGGACCGACCCGATGCCACCCGCACCGACGATACCGATGATCGTCGAGGTGCGGATGTTGATGTCCCACCGGTACACCGACAGGCCGGCGAATCGGGGGATGATCTGCGGGACGACCCCGTACAACAACGTCTGGATCGGCGACGCACCCGAGGCGCGGACCGCGTCGACCGACCCCATGTCGATGTCCTCCAAGTCCTCCGCGAGCAGCTTCGAGAAGAAGCCGACCGTCTTGAACGTGATCGTGATGATGCCCGCCAGCGGACCGAAGCCGACGGCCTTCACCGCGATGATGGCGATGATGATCGCGTTGAACGCCCGCGAGACCGAGATGAACCCGCGATTCAGCGCGTACAGCGGCTTCGGCGAGAGGTTCTCGGCGGCCATGAACGCGATGGGGATGCTCAACAGGATGCCCGTGACCGTCGAGACCATCGCCATGGCGACGCTCTCGAGCATCTTCTCTAAGATGCGCTCCCCCTGTCGCGGGGTCGCCGACGGCGGCAGGAAGTCGCCGATCAGCGAGACGAGACTCCCGAGTCCCTGCACGATCCGGGCGGGGTCGGCACCGACACCCCACGCGGACCACAGGAAGAAGCCGACGACCCCGGCGTAGACGGCCCACTTGATCTCTCGGCGCGGGAAGACGGTCGGCCGCTCCCACCTGCGTTCGCCCGTCGCCACCTCAGGTCTCCCCCTGAAGCGGTCTGTCGCCCGGCGAGAGGACGTCCCGGTCGTCGTCGCGGCCGTCGGTGCTCGCCGAGTCGGTGTTGTCGGGGATCTCTGCGCCACGGTACACCCGGTCGAGGCCCGCCTCGTCGAGGTCCGCGGGACTGCCCTCGAAGACGAGTTCGCCGTCGTGCAGGCCGACGATGCGGTCGGCGTGTTCGAGCGCGAGGTCGACCTCGTGGATGTTGATCAACACCGGCACCTCCCGCTCGGCGGCGATGTCGGTCAACAACCGCATCACCGTCTCGGAGGTCTCGGGGTCGAGACTCGAGGTGGGCTCGTCGACCAGCAGGATCTTCGGCTGCTGGATCACGGCGCGTGCGATGCCGACGCGCTGGCGCTGACCGCCGGAGAGTTCGTCGACGCGTTTGTTCTCCATGTCGCCGAGACCGACCCGTTCGAGGATGTTGTAGGCGCGCTCGATGTCCTCGGCGGGGAAGGAACGCCGGAAGGCGTCCCAGGCGGAGACGTACCCCAGTCGGCCGGTGAGCACGTTCTCCATGACGGTCAGCCGCTCGACGAGGTTGTACTCCTGGAAGATCATCCCGATGTCCTTCCGCGCCGACCGGAGCGCGTCGCCGTCCAGCCCGGTCAACTCGCGCTCGTCGAGGCGTATCTCGCCGGCGCTCGGTTCCGTCAGCCGGTTGATACACCGGATGAACGTACTCTTCCCGGCACCGCTCGGGCCGATCATGGCGACCGTCTCGCTACCCTCGACAGACAGCCCGACGCCTTTCAGCGCCTCGTCGCCCGTCGGGTAGGTCTTCTCCAGGCCAGTGACTTCGAGCATCTATGATCCGAGTGCGCTTTCGGTGTACTCGACGCCGTTGTACCGCTGGATGATCATGATGTCCTTGAAGACGGTCCGGTAGTCGATCGGCACGAACTGGTCGTAGCCGGTCCGCTTCTGGTAGTCGGTGTCGGCGAAGTCGGACTCGAGGTAGGCCCGCTCGATGCCCTCCTGGATGTCGGGGTGGAGGTTGTAGCGGTAGGCGACCGGCCCGTTCGGGAACGGTGCCGACGCCCAGACGATCTTGAAGTCGTCGAAGCTCAGATCGCTCTGTGCCTCGACGGTGTCGACGAAACAGGTCGAACAGATCGGGCCGGCGTCGTAGTCGCCCGCGGCGATACCGCGCGTCGTGTTGCCGTGCCCGCCCGAGAAGTTGACCTCGTAGTCCTCCTCTGCGGTCACGTCGAAGTACTGGTCGAACAGCGCCGAGGGAGCCTGGTGGCCGGAGTTCGACGCCGGCTCGGAGTGGCCGACCGTCACGTCGTCACGGGCGAAGTCGTCGACACTCTGGATGCCGTCGGCGTCCGCACGCGTCGTCGCGAACAGCCGGTAGCCGAACAGTTCGTCGGGGGTGAGCCCGGCCGCGAAGGGCACCGCACCGGCCAGGTTGACGGCGAAGGCCGTCGTCCCGGTCGAGAAGTTCGCGATGTGTGCGCGCTCGGAGCGCATCGCCTCGACAGACGCGGCGTAGCTGTTGACCTTGCTGAACTCGACCGGCTTGCCGGTCTCCTCTTCGATGCGGTCGAAGACGACCGCGAAGTCCTCCTCGAACCGGCCCTGCACGTCCTCGCTCGGACTCTCGGTGAACACTAACGTGTCCGGGTCGAGCCACTCGCTCTCGTCTTCGGGGGTCTGCTGGACGGGCTCGCCGTGGGGAACCTCGTCGACCTCCCGGCCTCGCATGTTCTCCAGGTCGACCGTCGAGCCACGCTGGTAGTCGTTGTCGACCAGCGCGTTCGACAGGTAGTTGTTGTCCTCCCACGCGGGGGTGGCTGGGTCGAAGCTACTCGCATCGGCCAGCAGCGAGTCGCTCGACGAACCGGACGACCCGCCCGAGCCACTCGATCCGGATCCACCCGAGCCACCACTACCGGTACAGCCGGCCAGCCCCGCGGTGAGAGCTGCTGCCGACCCTTTCAGAAACACACGCCGTCGCGAGGTATCACGATCTGACATCGTGTGTGTCGCAGGAGCATCTCTAAATAAATCTGGCGTAATATCTATATATCTTCGAACTGTGACCTCTGTTCGGCTCAGGGTGGCAAATACCAGTATGTATCACTGATTAGAGAATACATTCTCTGTTCGCCTGTGGAGAGATATATAGTTTCACTCCGTCAGTGGTATGTGGTCGTACCCAGGGCCGGTCACATGGACACTCCTAACCCGGTCGACCGGTTCCGGGACCCAGTCTACACCGGATCGAACCGGTGCTGGCCGTGTACTGCTGTCAACCTCTGCATCGTCGCAGTCGGCGCGGCCGCCGTGTCGGCGCTCTCACTCGTCGCCGGTCTCGGTGTCGCAGGGCTCGGTATCGCACTCGTCTGGCTTCGCGGCTACGTGCTTCCGGGGACGCCGACGCTCACCCGCCGGTATCTCCCGACCTGGGTGCTCGCCAGATTCGGGAAGGTCCCCGGTGGGACGTCGCCACCGGGAGGAAATCCGACCGAACAACTGTCGGCACTCGGCGTCCTCTCTGACGAGGACGCGCACCTGCACCCCGCGTTCCGCGAGGCGTGGGGCGAGACGGCAGCCGCGCTTTCGGAGAGCAAACGGGTGCTCCGGCGGGCGGTCGGTGAGGTCCTGGCCGTTCCCCCGGCCGACGTGCGCATCGAGACGAGCGAGCGCGACGTCGAACTGACCGTCGCTGGCGACTGGGTCGGCCAGTGGCCCTCACAGACTGCACTCGTGGCGGATGTGGCCACCGAACTGACGCTCGCCGAGACAGCGTGGACCGGCTTCGACCACCCGACACGCGCGGACCTGGCGGCGAGAATCCGGGGACTCACAGAGCAGTGTCCCGTCTGTGAGAGTGAGACCCGCGTCTCCGAGGATACTGTTCGGTCCTGCTGTGGCGCGGCAGACGTCGTCGCGGTCACGTGCCCGGAGTGTGGGGCCCGACTCGCCGAGTTCGACCCCGCCCCCGCCGCGTTCGCTCCGGGTCAGTGATACTGTGAGGGAGCGAAGGGTCTTCTCTCTGGGTTTCACCGCGATCCAGACACCGGCAGCGAGGTCGGAGTACCACTCCGCAGTCGTGTTCTTCTGGCTACACAATTTCAGTTCAGCGAGCACTTATGGACGTTTGTCGCCTGGAGAATACCGGGATACAATCGATGACCGAGTACGAACTCGATCCGCTGCCGTACGACTACGACGCACTCGAACCGCACATCTCCGAGCAGGTGCTCACGTGGCACCACGACACCCACCACCAGGGCTACGTCAACGGCTGGAACGCCGCCGAGGAGACCCTCGCCGAGAACCGCGAGAACCACGAGTTCGGGTCGTCGGCGGGCGCGATCCGGAACGTGACGCACAACTCCTCGGGGCACATCCTGCACGACTTGTTCTGGCAGAACATGTCTCCGGAGGGCGGCGACGAGCCAGCCGGCGCGCTCGCAGACCGCATCGCGGAGGACTTCGGCTCTTACGAGGCGTGGAAGGGCGAGTTCGAGGCTGCGGCCGGTAACGCGTCCGGCTGGGCGCTCCTCGTCTACGACACCTTCTCGAACCAGCTTCGCAACGTGGTCGTCGACAAGCACGACCAGGGTGCGATCTGGGGCGGTCACCCGATTCTCGCGCTCGACGTGTGGGAACACTCTTACTACTACGACTACGGTCCGGCCCGCGGCGACTTCGTCGAGAACTTCTTCGAGGTCGTCGACTGGGACGAACCGAGCGCCCGCTACGAGCAGGCCGTCGAACTGTTCGAGTGACGACTGCACACGTGACCCCGGGTCACAGTCAGGGCGGATCAGACCGCCTGTCCGGGTAGAGCGGTCCTCGGCCGCACTCACGAACGCTCCGTGGGCGGTCCGCACGACCGCTCGCCGGGCCATCACCGAATCCATCGGGCTACAGGGTTGAGCGTCGAGCAGTGGAATTAGCTGGGAGGAGTGTCCTCCCAAGGGGTGTTGGTTGCGTGTTGGCGGAGCCGACAGAAACGTCAGAGTCGACGAGAACTGACAGTTCTCTCCGCTCTCGGGTCACACGGGTCGAGGCTCAGAGACGTGCTGTGACCTCACACGAACGATTTTGTGTGAGTGTGGCGTCTTTCATGTATGCCAGAACGCGTCCTCGTTCCGTTCGATGGTTCTCCACTCTCCGAGAAAGCGCTCGACTACGCGTGTGAGACCTTCGGCTCGACCCGGATCACGGTCCTGTACGTCGTCGACAGCCACAGAGACGACACTGCGGCCACCGGCTGGGGTGACCACCCGAGTGAGTGGGACGACTGGCTCGACGACCGTAGAGAGCACGCAGAAGAGCTCTTCGTGACTGCCCGAGCGGTCGCCAGTGAGCACGACGTCGACGTCGAGACGGGCGTTGCAGTCGGCCGAGTCGTCGAAGCGATCATCGATGCGATCGACTTCTACGACGCCGATCTGCTCGTCATGGGCACCCACGGCCGATCACATCTCGAAGAGTTCGTCCTCGGTAGTGTCGCTGAGTCACTCGTCCGGCGGTCTCCGGTTCCCGTCACGACGGTTCGCTGAGCACGACCACTGGCTCTGCTCGGACCGCCGTCCGCCCATCGTCGACAGCGGTGGCAGGATCGGTGACGTGAGCAACACTGGAACCCGACGGGCTGAGGGACCACACTCTCGAGCGGTTGCTCCGAGTCGCGCCGCTGATGTGCCTGTTGTCCCTGCTGCTACTGTTGGGCGAGCTGTTGGAGTTCCGACTGGCTCTCGTCGGCCTTCTGCTAGAGTTCGGTCGTGTCGATATCGAACTCCACGAGGGGTTCGAGAGCCACCTCGGTAAGCCGGTGGGCGGCCCTGGGAACCGGACGGAACGGGTGAGCACGGACGATGGGTACGATCGTCGGGATGTCGGCGTGATAGCACTCTCTCGGACGATTGCACCGGTGATCCCCCGACGATGCCGGAGTCCGTCGCTCGTTCGATGCCGAGCCGGTCGTGCCTGAAGAGGTCTGCATCAAGGTGCGGTAACTGGCTGGGAGGGTATCGAGTTTGGTTCGCGCCGGGGCGATGTGGCGACACTTCCTAGTCACTACGTGTCACGAGAGCGAGTAGTAGACAAACTGTTTTCGTGCTGCCGCCATAGATACAGTTACGCCGCGATATCACACGACTCGACCTACTTGACATCAGTGCCCGACTTTGTAGGTTGCTGAGATGTTTCATCGAGCGTTTTGTTTATTCTATTAATTCAATAGATCTATTACTTATTTAGATAAACTCTTTGTGGAAGTATTCTATGGTTCGGGTGGACCATGTCCGACAACACGATCGCGGCGTACCTGCGAGAGAATCCCCGACTGATGGGTGTCCTGTTCACGATGTGCCTGCTGCTGGCGCAGGCTGGGCCAGTCGCAGCGAATAATAGTGTTGGCCTCGGGGGACCGTGATTATTTATAAAACATCGTCGATTTTACAGGGGCTCCAGTAGATCTCGTCACCCGAGAGTACAGGGACCGATCCACGTTTAAGAAACTCCTCTGCTTTAGGTTTGTTAATGATATACTCGTCACCGAATCCGCCTAGCAAGTGCCACTTTGATAGATTATCCATGATCGGTTGTTTGACTTTGCCCAATTCGTGTCGGTCGCTTGGGAAGGCATAAAGCTCTATTTTTATAGTATCCTTGCTATCTTTGTCAATCCTTATGAGGTCTGGAAGTGGATTCGAAGTTTGACAAATGGTTGTTCGATAGTCACCCAATGCAGCATACCGATGACTCGACAGTGGACCGTGATCTAGAATAGACATCGTCGCGTCCAGCGGGAAGCCGTGATTGAGCAACCGAGCGGTCAGCCGACCCATCTTCGTCGCCTGGTTGTTGAACACGCGCGAGAGCGTGACGATCCCCCCGTCTGCGCCAGCCTGCACGAGGGCTTCGCCCTGTGCGTAGGAGTGACAGGCGTTGAGGAGGAAGGCTCGCACGCCCGTCGTGTCCAGTGTGCGGAGGTCGAGTGAGCCGTCCGCACAGACGATACCCCCGTCGTCGACGTGACCGATGTAATGGAGGAAGTCGATCTCCTCGTGGCACAACTCGCGGAACTCGGCCGTCGTCAGGTCGTGTGACACCGCGATCTCGAAGTCGAGCAGGTCACGGAGACCGTACAGATCACCAGCCGTCTCGTCGACCATGTTCTCGTCGTTACAGACGAGTTGGACCGTGATCGCATCCGGATCGACAGTCGTCCGTTCGAGTCGCCGTGTGATCGCATCCACGTCTGTCTTCGCCGTCCCGAGAGGGTAGCCGTCTCCGACCCACGCGTGGGTGGTCGCGTCGGCCTCTGGTGGCTCGAAGAACTCGATCTCGTCCCACGCAGGCGTGGCAGCGTCGCCCGCGTCGCGCGCGATCCCCCGCGTCTCACCCCGGAAGAACGTCCCCAAGTGGGCCGGCTCCACCTCGGCAGCGTTCGCCCGCACGCCGTCTGCGATCCGGACGTGTGACAGTCGGTTCGCCGCGAAGGGAAGGTACTCGATCGTCTCCGGGGACGACCGAACGTCGGAGCAGATCGGCCACTCGGGGATCTCCGGTTCGAGCAAGATGTACGGCACCTCGTCGTAGATCTGGAGCCGCGTCGCGAGCGACTGCTCGTAGACGACGCTCGGTTCGAACGGGAGGCTGTCTTCCAGTGCCGACCGTTCCCGCAGGTCGAGTTCGTACAGTCCCTCGGTCCGAACGAGACAGTCGAGGAAGAACGTCTGTTCGAGCGTCCGCTGTACCCCTTCTTCGATATCTCCGTCGGCCGTCGCCAGCGGGAGTGTCCTCCCGTCTGCGACGACGTGCGGGACTCGTCCGGCCTCGATCGGTGCGCCGAGGTAGTATGCCAGCGGCGTGACTCGGTAGATGTGGTCCAGCGTCGGCGGCACCTCGATGTGAACGTTCTCCGCGGGTGGTTCCAACCCATCGGGGATGGAGAGTTCCGCTCCCCGTTCGAGCAGCGGCGGATGCCCGCGGAGCGTCGGCCACGACCGTTCGGGCGAAGTGGTCTTCAGCGCAGATCCGAGCGTCGAGACGGCCTGCATCAGATCGAACGGGTCGGACGTCGTCGTCACCGTCGCCGCCGGTTGCTCATGAAACGAGCGGAAACCGAGTGTGATCGTCGTCGGCTCCGCGAAGCTGAACTGCGTGTGGCCGTCCTGTGGCTGGATCGTGAACGTGCCAGTGACGTGTGCGTACAGTTTGAAGGGGAGGCTCGTCAGTTCGAGTTCGTACCGCCCTGCGTCGAGTGTGGTCTCCTCGTTCGGAGCCGTCTCGGCTAGCGTTACGCCCTCGTGTGTCCGGATGTAACAGACGATCTGCTTGGGAATCGTGAGCCGTTCGGCCGTGATCTCGGCAGCCGTCGAGACGGGAACGCGGAACACGTCCGGATCGGCAGAACGAGGGTTCACCTGCCGGTCTGTGAGCAGTTCGAACCGGACGTCTTCGATCCGGTCGTGGACTGTGAGCCCGGACCGTGCATCGAGCGGAGCGACGGTGAGCATGTCTCAGTGGCTGGGGGAGATCTGCACCCAGGTCGTGTAACCGTACTGGGGGATGTACCATCTTTGTTCCGGCTGGTACGTATCGGGGAACCGTACCTCGACGAGTGCGTCGACGAGGGGTTCGAATTCACCGACCATCGGGTGTTCTGCCGGTTGATTGAGGTGTACGTGACCCATCCCCCGTCGACTCCGGACTCGCTCGATGACGTCCTCGAGAAACGACAGCGCCTGCTCACGACCGTACGCCTCGGCGAGGGCATCGGCCGTATGCACGCCGATCCGGAGCACACCCGGATCGAAGGGATACTGAGTGTCGGCGATCGCCGTATCGAGTTCCTCGAGTGCGGTATCAAGATCGGCCGCTCGTGGCTCCGGAGAGTCGGGTCGTGTCGCCGTCGCACTCCGCTCGGATTCACGGACCGAGACCGTCCGTACGCGCGACGGAGAGACCCCTCGCGGGAGCCACGGTTCGACCGGGTAGTCACCGTTCGGTGTGAGCAGTACCCGGTGGCGATCTTTGTCTGGTGCGCCGAACAGCCGCTGTGACATCGCCTCGCGCGCCATCCGGGACTCCCCCACGATCATGACCGCACACCCCTCCCGTTTCAGTTCCCCCAATACCGTCCCGAGGGGAGGTGTGTCGTCCCCGCGAAACGTTAACTCCCGAATCGTCATTGATAAACCATCAATACAGAATCTATTAGTAGTTTTCATTGACGGGGTTGGTATCTTCATGAGTAGGCACCGAGTAGAGAGATGACGACGTTGAAGGGCGTGTCGTCCCAGAGACGGATCGTGCAGATTCGCGGCTCGGTGTACCGCTTCGAGCGCCAGTGCACGCATACGAGCGACGAGCGATCAGCGGGCGAGAGCCGTCCCCGAGACTGCGAGAAACCGTGACGGAAGCACCTGTATGGAGGATCAACAACAGGCTACCGCCGGGACTGTGAAGGGCGGGGAGCGACCCCCTCAGAAGCTATCTCTCTCGCGGTCGTATCGACCGGTATGCACCGAAACGTGAGACGGTCCATCGGAGTCGGTGCGGGACTGCTCCTCTGTGCAGCGGGCGGTGCACTCTGGCGCTGGAAACGGCGGCGACTCACGGAGCTCTCGGCCGGAAGTACACTCGTCGAGACTGACCGGGGTGTCGTCGAAGTCGCGCGACGGGGCTCGGGGTATCCCGTGCTGGTCCTGCACGGCGCACCGGGCGGCTACGATCAGGGACTCCTCCTGGACGGGGTCCTGGGAGACGATGTCGAGATCATCGCCCCGTCACGACCGGGCTTCCTCCGGACGCCGCTCGACGACAACCGCTCTTTCGAGGATCAGGCCGCCCTCCTCGTGGCGCTTCTCGACGCCCTCGACGTGGAGCGCCCGATCGTCGTGGGGATCTCTTGTGGCGGTCCGGTCGCCCTCCAACTCGCCGCCGAGTATCCCGAACGGGTCGCAGGGCTCGTCCTGGCGTCGGCGATCACGACCGAGATCGACGAGCGGACGTACGACACGGGAAACCCGATCGTCGACCCGGTGCTCACCTCGACGCCGGTACTCGACGTCCGCTCCGGACTGTTCGCCTTCTTCCATCGGTTCAGGTCCGATCGCTTCATCGAAGGCATGCACGCCGGACTCTCAACGCTGGAGGGTGAGGCCCTCGAAACCTACGTCGAGTACATCCGGACACACCCCGCACAGTACAGGAGGGACCTCGAGTTCGCCACGACCATTCTCCCCGCCAGCCCCCGCATCGACGGGACGCTCAACGACGAACGCTGGTGCCGCGAACTCCCGGTCGTCGACTACGAGACGATCGAGTGTCCGGTCTTCGTCTTTCACGGGGAGTTCGACGCGGCCGTCCCGATTGCCCACGCCGAGTACGTGGTCGAGGCACTGCCAGACGTCGAGTTCCTCCGCGTCGATGCCGATCACCTCGCGGGCGTCGGCCCGGATGCCGACCGCCTCCGAGGGGCGCTCCACTCGTTCACCGAGTCGGTACTCGAGCAGGTGGCGTAGAGGAGTACTCGTCGACACGACGGCCCTCGTTGCTGCGACGGACGGCCGAGATACCCCCACGATGCCGCGGCTCACGTGCAGCGGTGGTGTGTGACCGTCGCCAGTCCCGCTCGTTTCAGGTCCTCTCGGGTGATCACCCTACGTCGTGGCTCGTGCAGTCTCACTCCCGGTTCCACGGCCCGATGTCGGGGTCGATGACCCGCTGTCGCTCCTCGATGCTGTCGATCGCAGCGAGGTCTGCGGTGTCAAGTGAGAGCGACGTCGCCGCGAGGTTCTCGGTGATGTGAGTGCCCGTCGCCTTCGGAATCGGGACGATGTCGTGTGCTACGGCCCACGCGAGACAGACCTGCGCCGTCGAGACGTCGTGTTTCGCGGCGACCTCGGCGAGGACCGGGTGATCGAGGATCTGACCGCGACCGAGCGGCGAGTAGGCGACGAGTCGGTGGCCGTGTTGCTCGGCGTACGCTCGGAGTTCTCGCTGTGGCAACAGCGGGTGACACTCGACCTGATGAGCGGCGACGGGCGCGTCGAGGATCGACCGCGCCTCGTCCAGCAGGGCCGGCGTGAAGTTGCTCAGACAGACGTGATCGACCAGCCCCTCGTCGTGGAGGGCGTCGAACGCCGGCAGTGTCGTCTCGGGGTCGTAGGCTCTGGCCGGCCAGTGGACGTACAGCATGTCGACGCTGTCGACGCCGAGACGGTCCAGACTCTCGCGTGTCGTCCGTCGCACGTCGTCGGGTGCGAGGTTGGTCGGGTGAACCTTCGTCGCGAGAACGACCTCGGAACGGTCGACGCTACTCTGCCGGATGCCCGCGCCGACCTGTGCTTCGTTCTCGTACATCTGTGCGGTGTCGACGTGTCTGTAGCCGGCATCGAGCGCCGCAGCGACGCTGTCGGTCCACACCGCGTCGGTCTCGTCGCCGGACGTTCCGTATCCGATCGGCGGGAGTTCGAGCCCAGTCATAGCCACACCGACGGAGAGGAGGCGGAAAAAGGCGAGTGAACGGGCAGGTTCGCGTGACGTACAGGTGTCAGTAGCACATACCTGTTCGTGGCAGCGAGTGACGCCGACCTGAGTCGGCACGCCAACAGCGTTCTGGGGGACGATCGTCTCTGCTCCCACAGCTTTTTCCGCTCCTCCGCCGCGTCTCCTGTATGGAACGACGACACCTCGGGAGTACCGAGTTGCCACTGTCCGCAGTCGGCCTCGGGACGTGGAACGTGGGGCCGGTCTGGGACGACGTCTCGGACGAACAGGCCCGCGAGGCGATCCGGACCGCCCTCGACGCGGGTGCGAACTTCGTCGACACGGCCGAAGTGTACGGCGACGGCCGAGCCGAGACCCTCATCCACGACGTCCTCGCAGAGCGGCCCGCTGACGGAGAGCGGGTCTACGTCGCGACGAAAGCCGCCCCGGACGCAGACGAACGTCACTCGGAGGCGGGACTGCGCGCGTCTGTGGCCGGCTCACAGGAGCGTCTCGGCGTCGACGAACTCGACCTACTCCAGTTGCACTGCCCCGAGACGGCCGCCTTCTACGAGCCCGAGACGTTCGCCGTGTTAGAAGAGCTCGAGGCCGAAGGCGAGATCGCACACGCCGGCGTCAGCGTCGAGAAGGTCGAGGAGGCGACGAAGGCCATCGAGTACGACGTGGTCGAGTCGGTGCAGATCATCTTCAACCCGTTCCGCCAGCGACCCGCAGAGCGCTTCTTCGAGCGTGCCGCCGCCGAAGACGTCGGGATCATCGTCCGTGTCCCCCTCGCGTCGGGGCTGCTCGCAGACGCGTTCGACGGGATCGACGACTTCGGTCCGGACGACCACCGCCGGACGGCAGCCGAGGGTGGCGTCTCCGCAGGCGTCGGGCGTGAGGGTGGCGAGACGTTCGCGGGCGTGCCGTTCGAGGACGGCCTCGATGCCGTCGCCGCGCTCCGGCGACTCGTCCCCGAGCAGGCGACGATGGCGCAGTTCACACTCCGCTGGATTCTCGATTTCGACGCCGTGACGACGGTCATCCCCGGGTCGACGACACCCGACCACGTCGCGGAGAACGTCGCCGCTGCCGACCTGGACCCGCTCTCTCACGAGACCCACGGCGCGGTTCGCGACGTGTACGAAACCCACCTCTACGACGCAGTCCACCACCGCTGGTGACAGTCGACTCGGGCGGGCCACCACACGCTCGGACTGTGTGTCGGTAACACGACGAGTCGGTCGGAGCAGAGGGTCGAGCGACAGGCCGGCTCAGCCGTCGAGTGTGACCCCGACTCGGCGGATCACGGGCGGGGCAGCGGCTGCGTACTGGTTCGCGAGGGCGTACTCCGCGTAGAGGTAGCTCGCGGGAGCGGAGACCCGTTCCTGCCGTACCTGCCGGTCGGCGTTGCCGAGTTCGGTCGCGACCCGCGAAGCGAGTCGGGAGGCCAGCGGCGCAGGCTCGGTGTCGAGTAGTGTCTGGAGTTGCTCTACGGCGGCGGTCCGTTCTGCGGCGATGGGGTCGACCGACTCCGGCGTCTCGTACGCACCGGCTTCGACGGCCTCGGTCACGGCGGCAAAGGCGCGGTCTGCGACCAGGCTGTGCATCGCGGCGCTGATCGTGAGTACGTCGTCGCCGGCGTCGTCGTCCGCTTCGACCGCGGTCTCTGCGTGACTCCAGCGACGGCGGGCGAGTTCCTCGAGCAGGCGTTCGGCCGCCGTGTTCTCGATGTCACGCTCGAAATCACTCGTCAGTGTCTCCCAGTCGGGTGCTGCTGCGTGAGTTTCGACCTCGACGACGAGGCCGTCTGCAACCCCTGCGAAGCGATCGGTGTAGTCGGTGGTGTCCGCCAGCGTCGAGACGTAGTGGTCGCGGAGACGGCGAGCGTCGGCGGCGTACGCACGCCCCCACTCGATGTCCCGTGCGAGTTCGGCTCGGTGCAGGACGGTGTTCTCGTACTCGTAGTACTGATCGGGCTCGAGCAGCCGACTCCCGGTCGTAGCCCACTCCACGATCCGGGCGTGTTCGGCGAGCGTCTCCGCCGGCGCACCCGACGAGCCGACGTACCGGTAGTCGTCGAGAAACGCGGTCGCCTCGCGCTGCTGTCGGTCGCGGCGGGCCGTGAGATCCGTGGCGGTGAGCCGCCCGTCGAAGGCGGCGAGGCCGGCCTGGACGAACATCGCCTCGGCACGAGGATGCGTGAGACCGGCGAGTGCTTCGACGCGCGAGTCGCCGGTCTCGTCGGCAGCGAGCGCGTCTCGTGCAGAGTCCCGCTCACGGTCGAGTCGCTGACGGACGACCGCGTTCGGCACCCGTGAGAGGTCTGTCCCCGCCAGCGACGATCGAACCCGGTCGCGGGCGGCCTCGAGGTGTGCTGGCGTCGGCTGGACGGGTTCCGGAGCGGGTACCTCGGGGACGTCGCCGGGGAGTGCAGCGAGTGCCGAGTCGTCGTACTCGACGGTCGACTCACTCGAGAGGCCTTCGAGCGTGCTACACCCTGCGAGCGTGCCCGCGAGTGCGGTCCCGGCGGTCGCGAGGAGCGACCGGCGACCGTGGTCGGTCACGCCGACTCACTCCCGTTGTGCTCCGCCCGCCGAACGGGTCGACAACGACTGCTCCGTCCGATGGAGTAGCCGCCGAACTCACCGGGGAACGGCAGGCGGACGAACGCAGCGACGGCGTCGCGCACCTCACGCTCGCAGGGGGTCTGCGCGTCGCGGATCACCTGACAGAACTGGAAGTCCGGATCGCCGTCGGCGTCTCGGCTCACGTCGATCAGCTTCAAGCGGTAACACTCCTGGATCTCCGTCTGGTAGACGAAGACGGACTCCTCGGCGAACGCCGTCTCGGCGAGGAGTCGACGAACGGCGGCGACGTTCGTCGCCTCGTCGGCGAACTCGACTCGGGCGGCGTCCGTCTCGTTTCCGATCGACCGAGAGAAGATCCGGTCGGGTGTCGACGCCGACGCCTCGTCGGTCACTCCGTCGTCGGCAGTGTCGGGCAGGGCGACGACCGGCGGGCGCTCACCCGTCGAGCGGGTGAACTCGACGGCGTACTCACGGATCCGTGTCTCGCCGTCGGGTGTACGCCCGGCCTCGGACGCACTGCACCCCGAAAACAGGGTGGTGAGGCCGGTCCCGACGCTGGCGAGGAGGACACGTCTGGAGGGCGTGTGAGCCATCGTATCGGGTTGTGAACGGACGGTCAATAAGCACCGGGGAGTCGGGGGAGTCGCCGTCGAACGCCACCGAAGCCGTCGGAGAGACGCTCACTCGACAGTTTGGTGTCGCCGTCGAATCGGACCGAGAGCTGGAGCAGTCCGGCGAAGCGGTAGCCGACGATGTCCGGACCCGGTCGCGGACCACGAAGAGCGGGGTCTCCTGAAGAGGTTATGCGGCTGGACGACCGAGAGTCCGTATGCAGTGGGTCAGCCGAGCGACGAGGGCAGTAGGGAGGGCGACTACAGCGTCGCCGAACCAGCACCAGACGGAGCGACTGCCGTGACCGGCGAACCGCTTCCGGGTGAACACCTCACGCCGCTCGCCGCACTCGTCGAGGAGGTACTCGCCGCCGTAGGGTACGAGATGGAGACCGCCACCGACCGCATCGACGAGGCCATGCCCGACTACGGCGGCCTGTTCGCCCCGACGACCACCCCTGCCGAACTGCGAGACGCACTCGAACGGCTCCGTGGATCGGACATCGGCCGGCCCCCAGTGGCCGAGCCGACGGGGGACTCGTTCGTCCTCTACGTCGACGGAAGTTCACGCGGGAATCCCGGCCCAGCAGGTGCCGGAGCCGTTATCCTGGATGCGTCCGAAAACGACCTCGCCAGACTCGGTCGGCCCGTCGGCTCGCAGACGGGGAACAACACCGCCGAGTACGGTGCGCTCCACCTCGGCCTCTCGGAACTGCTCGCGCGCTACGAGCCACAGACACTGGAAGTGCGGATCGACTCGATGACCGTGATCCGGGACGTGTGGGGCGGCACCGAGCCGACCGAACCCGGCGTCGAACCGTACAGCGAGGCCATCGCGGCGGCACTGTCGACGATTCCCGACCACCGGTACACACACCTCGCCGACCACGAGCCGAATCCCGCAGACGCGCTGGCGACGGTCGGCGCGGACATCGCGGCGCTGGGGCCCTGAGACGCGCTCCGGTGGTGACCACGGGAGGCGACGACCGACCGATGCACACTGCGGTCCCGGAGCCGGTCTCTTTCGGGTGAATCCCGAGGATATATTCGCGTTCACCCGGAGAACAGACCAATGCAGTCATCCACACCGCTGTGCCTGTTCACCGGACGCGTCGAGAAGCAGAACGGCGAGTACGTCCTCACGATTCCCGACCAAGAGATCGAACTCGGCACGCTCCAGCGCGGAGACACCTACCGGATCGGTGTCCACCCGAGCGAGTCGGTCCCGCCTGCCACCGGTGATCGCCAGCACGAACCGACAGCACGGCGTGTCGAAGAGACCGACGAGGATCGGCAGCCCTCGAAGCCCGCCCAGCGCGGTGATACGCCACAGACGGGAGCGAACGCTGGTCGGTCACACTCCCCGACCGAGTCACACTCGGACCAGCCACCGGTCACGGAAGGGGAGACACTCGAAGTCGAGATCGAGAGTATGGGCGAGAAGGGCGACGGCCTGGCCAGAGTCGGCCCGGGGTACGTCGTGTTCGTCTCGGATACCGACGTCGGCCAGCAACCGCTCGTTCGGATCACCGCCGTCCGCGAGAACGTCGCGTTCGCCGAAGTCGTCCACGAGTAGGAGACAGAACTCCCGTCTACAGAACGACCGAGGCGTCACCAGCGCTTCGGGGTCACGCTCCGAGGCGACGCTACTCCTCGCCGAGTTCGTCGCCGAGCGACCCCTCGTACTTCTCCCGATCCTCGGCAGGCAGATACTGCTCCTCCCACTCGACGACCTCGGGGAAACCGGAGAAGTCGTGGAGACTCCCGAGTGACTGGGCGTCGAAGGCGTCGTCCACCCCGCGCATCGCCGCACCCGGATCGTCCGCGAACGCCTGCATGTCGGCGTGGACCGACGCGATGGTCGACAACGTCGAGAGGATGGGGAACAACACGAGGTCGAACCCCCACGCGTCGAGATCCTCCATGGCGACGTACGGCGAGGTCCCGAGGTCGCCGACGAAGTTGTAGAGCACGGGCCCGTCCACTTCCCGGCCGACGCGCTGTAACTCCGCGGGATCGGTCGGCCCCTCCACGAACCCGACGTCCGCACCGGCGTCGAGATAGGCGTTCACTCGGTCGATAGCCTCCGCGAGTGAGCCGCCACCCGTGCCACGGGCGTCGCTCCGGGCGATGACGACGAACGAATCGTCGCGCTCGTCGCGGACGTCGGCGGCGGCTTCGATCTTGCCGACCGCTTCGGCTTTCGGAACGACCTGCCGCCCCTTCGTGTGGCCACAGCGTTTCGGGAAGGTCTGGTCTTCGATGTGGATCGCCCCGACGCCGGCTTTGATGTACTCGCGGACGGTCCGGACGACGTTCGTCGCGTTGCCGTAGCCGTTGTCGGCGTCCGCGATGAGCGGGACGCCGATTCGCTCCTGGATGGTGCTCGCGTTCTCGATCATCTCCGGCATCGTGATGAAGCCGGCGTCGGGGTAGCCGACCTTCGAGAGCGACGTGCCGTATCCGGTCATGTAGATCGCGTCGAAGCCGACCGAGTCGGCCACGGCGGCGGTGAGCGGGTCGTGGACGCCGGGGCAGACGAGCAGTTCGTCCTCGGCGAGTCGATCGCGGAGTGTCTCCCCTGTGGTAGTCATGGTCGGATCAGCCGCCGGGTCGCTAAACGGTCGTCGATTGTCGTGCGTCGCTGGGTGAGACAGGTCGTGTGAGAGTCGGGTGAGTGCATGATCGGATCAGGTGTCGCTGTCGGTCGCGTCGGTCGCATCAGTCGCGTCCGTATCGGATTCGTCCCCCGCAGTCCCGGCGAGGTCCGTCGCGGTCTCGGTGAGGTGATCGACGACGTCGTCGGTTCGGACGACGTCGCCGTACTTCGCGTCGATGTCGAAGAGGTTGGCTCGGTGGGGACCCTCGGCCCGGTCGCCGACCGCGTCGGCCGGAACGATGGTCCGGTAGCCGTGCTGGAGGCTGTCGACCGCCGTCGCGCGGATACAGCCACTCGTCGTCACGCCCGTGATGACGAGCGTATCGACGCGGTGGGTCGTCAGTTCCGTGGCGAGGTCGGTGCCGAAGAACGCACTCGCGTACTTCTTGAGGATCACGCGCTCGTCGCCGACCGGCGCGATGCGGTCGTCGACGGCGACGCGGTCACTCCCGAGGCGGAGTTCGCGCAGAGCCGGGACCTTCTCGACGAATCGACCGGCGTCGCCGTAGGACTCCTCGAACGCGACGGTGGTGAAGTACCGGGGCAGGTCGTGCTCGCGGAACGCGTCGAGGAGTCGGCGGGTCTGCGCTACGACGTCGCTCACGTCCGCCCCGAGGTCGCTGTCGGGATCGGTGAAAGCGGTTATGAGGTCGACGACGAGCAGTGCTGGTTGGTCACCGAAGCCGACGCGCTCGCCGAACTCCCGGTCGCCGTAGTGGTCGGCGACGTCGGTGGAGTCGTTGGAGTCGTCGATGTCGCCGACCTCGTCGAAGTCGTCTGGCCACGTCATGTGAGATGGGATGAGGGCAACGAGAAGGGCCGGGAGTCAGTTCCCCCGACTGTCGAACTCGCGGCGTTCGGCCGCGATCTGTGCTTCGAGGGCCTCGTCGTCCGGAAGCGGCCCGTAGTCGAACTCGGCGAGTTCGTCTCGCGTCTCGCGGATCTCCGCGCGCCGAGCCTCGGTCGCTTCCTCGTCCACACTACCGTCCGCGAGGACGACGCCGTACTCCTCGTCGGCGGCCGACTCGGAGACGAGTCCACGACGCACTTCGACCGCGACCTGCTCCGGATCGCGTTCGAGTGGGTCGCCGAGTCCGCCGCCGCCGGCGGTGCTGAAGACGAGTTTGTCGCCCGCCGCGACCGGGACGTTCTCGACTTTCGAGGGCAGATCCTCCTCGGTGCCGTCGGTCCGGAGCAGTCGCTTCTCGCTCGGCTGGGCGTATTTCCCGCCGTCGACGCCCCACGGGTAGGTGTGCGCGCGGTCGTCCTGGAAGGTGATCGCGCCGTCCTCCTCGAAGGTGTAGAGCTTCGTGATGCCGTGGCCGCCACGGAACGTCCCCGCCCCGCCCGTGTCGGCTCGCGTGCTGTACTCGTCGATGCTCAGCGGGTAGTACGCCTCCTGGTACTCGGCCGGGACCGTCCGGAACAGCGGCCACCACGAGTGGCCGTCGAGACCGTCGCCGCCGGGCCGGGCCGGAATCCCCCCGTAGAGGATCTCCAGCATCTGGAAGTCGTTCCCCTCCGAGTCGGTGCCGGCGTACACCAGATTGGGCGAGGTGCCGTAGCTCCCGGCGACCGAGAAGCCGTCGATGAGCTTCGAGAACGTCGCCTGCAGGACGTCGAACTGGCGGGCCATCATCGGCAGGCGGTTGCCGAGTGCGGCCGGGTACTCCGGTTGGACGACCGACCCCTCAGGGAGCGTGACCTCGAACAGGTCGTAGTAGCCGTCGTTGAACGTGAGGAGCGGGTCGAACGCCATGATGAGGAAGACGCCGGTGAACATCTTGAACATCTTCTCGTTCAGGAGGAAGTTCACCGTCCCCGGCACCTGCGCGTCTGTGCCCGTCCAGTCGAGGTACACAGTCTCGCCCTCGCGGTAAATCTCGAGGTGGAGTTTGATCGGGCCGTTGCCCATGCCGTCGTCGTCGACGTAGTCCTCGAAGGTGTAGCGTTCGCCCTCGGGGACGAACTCGTGGATGAGGTCGATCATCCCGTCCCGCGTCCGGTCGAGGATGGCGTCACACGCCTCGACGTAGGTCTCCTTGCCGAAGCGATCACAGAGTTCCTGCACGCGTTTCTCGGCCGTCTTCGTGCCGGCGGCGAGTGCCTTGATGTCCGCTTCGGCGTGTTCCGGCAGGCGCGTGTTGTGCGCGAACGTCTGGAGGAGTTCGCTGTCGAACGCGCCTTCCTTGTAGAGTTTGACCGGCGGCAGGCGCATCCCCTCCTCGAAGATGGTCCGTGCCTGCACGGGCATACTGCCGGGGGTCTTCCCGCCGACGTCCATCAGGTTCCCCCACTGACTGGAGAAGCCGACGAGGTCGTCGTCGTAGAAGATGGGTCGCAAGAGGAGCATGTCCGGCGTGTGTGACACCGCGCCGGCACACATGTACGGGTCGTTCGTCGCGATGACGTCACCGTCTTCGAGGTCCTCGATCTCGAACGGGGAGTTCTCGATGATGGTGTCGATCGCCGACCCGAACTGGCCCATCACCATCCGGCCCTGCGCGTCGGCGATGAGCGGGAACTGGTCGGACTGTTCGCGGATGACCGGGCTGATGGCCGTCGTCTCGACGACGCGGTCCATCTCCTCGCGGGTGTTCGCCAGCGTGCTCTCGACGATGTCGAGGGTCGTCCGGTCGATGTCGTGCTCGCCGACGAAGTCGGGCGTCTCACTGCTCATCGGTCGTCACCTCGGGTGATCTCCAGGTTGCCGTACGGATCGACCGTCGCCGTGTAGGCCGGCTGCACGACGACCGTCGAGTCGTTCTCGACGACGATCGCCGGGCCGGTGATCTCGTTGCCTGCCACCAGTTCGGTTCGGTCGTAGATCGGCGTCTCGTGATAGCTCCCATCGAAGTACACCTCGTTCGTCGCCACCTGCGCGCCGCTCGGATCGCTGTCGCCCGGTTCGCTCGCCTCGATGGAGACGCCCTCGATCTCGCCCTTGCCGATGACGCGGATGGTGGCGATCTCCAGCGGGGCGTCGAGCGAGAAGCCGAACTGCTGGTCGTGTCTGGCCTCGAAGTCGTCTTTGATCTCGGCGAGTCCGCCGTCGCGCCGTAGGTTGTCGACGTCCACCGGGATCGACATCTGGATGTCCTGGCGGAAGTAGCGACAGTCGGCGTAGTACTCGAAGCGGTGGTCGTCTGCGGCGACGCCTTCGGAGTCGAGCCAGTCTGCCGCGTCCGCTTGGAGTGTTCGGAACTCTGCCTCGACGTCCGTGCCGTCGACGTCTTCGTCCGTCTCGAGGTAGGTCTCGGAGAACTCGTTTTGCACGTCTGAGGTGAGGAAACCGAACGCGGACATGACGCCCGGTCCCGGTGGCACGATCAGCGGGTCTGCACCCATCACGTCCACGAGGGCGTTCGCGTGCATCGGGCCAGCGCCGCCGAAGGCGACGAGTCCGAAGTCGCGGGGGTCGTAGCCGCGTTCGACCGAGACGACCCTGAGCGCGCCGTACATGTTCTCGTTGACGATGTCGAGGATCGCCTGTGCGGCCTCCTCGATGGAACTGTCCCGTTGCTCGGCGATGCCGGCGACCGCCTCGCGGGCCGCCTCGTGGTCGAGATCCATCTTCCCGCCGAGTTGGACCATCGGCGGGATGCGACCGAGCACGACGTTCGCGTCCGTGACGGTCGGTTCCTCGCCACCCTGGCCGTAGCAGGCCGGGCCGGGGTCCGCACCGGCGCTCTCGGGGCCGACCTGTAAGGCACCGCTGAGTTGGACGCGGGCGATGGAGCCACCGCCTGCACCGACCGTGTTCACGTCGACCGACCGGGACTTGAACTCCCGATAGCCGACCTTCGTCTGTCGGGTGGTCCCCGGTGTGCCACCTTCGACCAGCGAGACGTCCGTCGACGTGCCGCCCATGTCGAGGGTCAGCACGTCGGGAACGCCTTTTTTCGCGGCGATCGTCGCCGCGCCGACGACGCCACCGCTCGGGCCGGAGAGTGCGAGTTCGACCGGTCGACGTTTCGCAGCCGTCGAACTCATCAGTCCGCCGTCCGACCGGACGACGTTCATCGTCGCGGTCGACCCCGCCTCCTCGAGCGACACGTCGAGGTCGTCGAGATACTGGATGACCTGCGGCCGGGCGTAGTCGTTGATGACCGTCGTCAGGGTCCGCTCGTACTCGCCGTACTCCGGGACGATCTCCGAGGAGATCGACACCGGGAGGTCGGGCGCTTCGGCTTCGATGATCTCGCGGACGCGCTCTTCGTGTGCCGAGTCGAGATACGAGTTGAGCAGTGCGACCGTGACGGCCTCGACGCCGGACGCGTGCAGTTCCTGTACGGCAGATCGGACCGCAGATTCGTCGAGTGGCTCGGTCTCCTCGCCTGCCGGCGAGTTGATCTTCCCTGCCACGCCGCGCGTGTCGACGAGATCAGCGAGGGGGTCGGGCTTCTCCATCCCGATCCACCCGTACAGCGGGCCGGGCGTCCAGGCACGTGCCAGGTGGAGGATGTCCTCGTGGCCGGCACTCGTGATGAGACCCACCCGAGAGCCGGTCTCCTCGAGCAACATGTTCGTCACGACCGTCGTGCCGTGAAACAGCAAGTCGAGTTCGCCGACCGACGTGTCGGCTTTCGTCGTCGCCTCTTCGATACCTCGCAGGACGCCCTCCGATGGATTCGCGGGCGTCGAGAGGACCTTGTCGATCGTGAGTTCGTGTGTCTCCTCGTCGAACACGATCACGTCGGTGAAGGTCCCGCCGACGTCCACACCCAAGTTGTATGTCATGTGTTACCGCGTGAGTTGGCAGTCTCGGTATCGGGGGGTAAGCATTCTCCCAACAGCTGTTGGTGGTTTTTATACTGCCACCTCGGCGCTGACACCCGCACATAGCTTTTTGTGCCGGTCTCGCCCATACGGGGGCGAGAACGAGGATGTTCACTGCCACGATCCACTTCAACCAGCACCGGGAGTGCATCCTCAGAGACCTCACGGCCGACGTCGACGGGCCCGTGCCGATCGAGATCGAGGAGGTCCGAAACGGCTCCGTGACGTTCGTCCTCCGGGCCGGCGAGCACGCCGATGCGTTCCAGACGGCTCTCGAAGCCGCCGAGCACGTCGAGTACGTCGCCCGACTCGACGACGTGAACCTGCTCGTCACCAAGCCCTCGTGTGGTGCCTACTCGGCCATCTACCGGAACCACGGGACGCTCCGCCGCTCGAACACGGTTCGCGGTCGTCACCGCGAGTACAACGTCCTCGTCTTTCGCCGCGACGACCTGAAGGCCATCATCGACGACCTCGAAGGGTTCGGCACCGTCACACTCGGGAAACTGGAGACGTTCACCGAGACGACCGAGTCGCCGCTCACCGACCGCCAGCGAGAGGTGGTCGTCGAGGCGCTGGCACGCGGCTACTACGAGTGGCCGCGACGGATCAACAACGAGGACCTCGCCGAGGAACTGGGGATCAGTCGGGCGACGCTCCACGAACACCTCCGACGGGCCGAGAAGAAACTGCTGACGATGGGGTTGACCGACGAGTCACCACTGCCGGCTCAGACGCGTCCCGACTTGGGG